>NZ_CM001857.1:347489-442485 GCF_000400505.1 Musicola paradisiaca NCPPB 2511
AACGGTGGGGTGTCGGGCATGGCCCTGACCGGGTGGTTTGGGGACACGGCCCACTGGCGGTGGCCACAAACATTTCCTGTCCGGGGGTTGAAGTTTTTCAGGCAACCCCGCCGATCAGACTCAAGGACAGCAGGATGACGGCAGCACGGAGAGTCTGACCGCTAAAAACGACGATCCCGGCACGGGGCCGGGATCTTGCTCAAGGCTGATAATCTTCATATTCCCAGGCAAAGACACGGGAGAGCTTCTGTGCGATCTCCATCCAGTCTTCACCTTCGCACTGATCGATATAGTCTGTGATGGTCTTTTTAATCTCATCCAGATCGTATTTACGAACCAGCAACGTGTGCCGCATTAGCTCTGGCAGCCATCGGTGCTTGCAGAGCCATTCAGGGGTACAAACATTTAGATAAAAGTAATTCGTTCCAACCTCATCAACAGGTCCAATAGACAGGACCAATGAGAGATTAAAATCATTTACTTCTTCTGGCATAAACGTTTCTAAGTTGCAGATATCACATCCTAAAGTTCTTAGTGTGGCCTTCACGTTTTATTTCTCCGCTAATACACTGAGGTGAGCATCACCAACCCTAGTTCTATCACCTGTGGCAGGGTTTATTCGATAAGTTTCAAAATTTGCTTGGGTTCCTGTCGGATTAAGAGACTCAGGAGCATTTGGCTTTTCTTTAGGGAAACGATATACACGAGTTCCATCAGCACTAACCAGACCAGAACCATCGCTTGTCGCCCTTGCTCCATCACCAACCCAGATTTGGCCTAATCGATCCGCTTCTGCTTTGGTGCCAGAACCAACACCATAATTCAACTTCCCGTTATCACCCTGAACCACCGCTGCAAGTCTCGGATCCTGCTTCGCAATATTGTCCAGATTTTGCTGCACCAAATCCTCTTTGAGCTTCGGATAGGTTGCCACGTTCTCCGCGCCGCTCGACGGTTTACCTTCTGTCTGCGTGCTGCCTGCTCCCGGTTTTTCTGACGGTGCCGATGGTTTCACACCTGGCGTTAATCCTTCATCCGCCGCTTTACCTGCACCGATTCCGGCCAGACCACCGGCGATATACATCGCCCCCATCTGGTAGCCCACCGCCGATTTCGCCGCCTCCTCACTCATCCCGGTGCGCATATACGCCGCAACCATACCGTTGAACAGTTCCCGCGTCTGTTTCGCTTCCTCGCCGGTACTCACCAGTAACTGCTGTATCTGCTGATAACCGTCCTGCGTTTCCTTCGGATTCTGATAGCCCAGATTTTGATAGGTTGCCTGTTTCTCCAGTGCATCCTGACGGGCGGCACTACAGGCTGAAGCACTGCCATCCATACAAGCAGTGACCAGTTCCTTACTGGTTTGCGCATCCTTACGGTTCAGCGCATCACGCTCTTGTTTTTCCTGCTCGGTCAGGTTTTCTTTGTGGTTGAGATATGTCTGGCGGCTCTTGTCCGTGCTGCTCAGATAGTTATTCTCCACGGCAGTAGCAGCACATCGGCGTCTTCCAGTTCCGGCGTGATGTCGGCGATTTCCTCGTCGGTAATGGTTTGATTGGCGCCGGAATAGATAGCGATCATGTTCTCGCCGTTTTGTTGCGAGACGTAGATGATGGCGTTGCCGGTGGGCTCGGTTTCAGACTGATACAAGCGGAACGAGTGGATCTCGGAGGTGGAGAGATGTTCGTAGGCGAAGTGGCTGAACTGATCCTTACCGACTTTGGAAACGAAATGCACCTTGGCACCGGCGCGACTGGCCGCCATCGCCTGATTGGCACCTTTGCCGCCCGGCCCCAGCGTACTGCCTTTTGCCAGCAGTGATTCGCCGCCTTTGGGGAAGCGATCCACCTTGGCGACGATGTCCACATTGAATGAACCGAGAATACAGACTTTGCCTTTCATGGCGTGATTGCTCATGGGGAGCCCTTTTTTCCGCTGGTTTTTATGCCGTGTCTGGTGCTGGAGTTTTTTCAGCAGCACTTCGAAATCTTTGCCGGTTTCGGTAATCAGCTTGGATTGCAGACTGCGTCGTATGATGACGGCGCCGCCATGACAACGCTGGATCAACTGCTGTTTCGCCAGTGCGTTCAGGTCGCTGCGTATGGTTTCTCTGGTGACAGTGAAGAGTGAGGCCAGGTATTCCACGCTGGCACGGTCGTACTTGTCCAGATAGTCAAGAATCCGGCTTCTTCGTTCTTCAAGAAACATACTGTTAACGCCTCCACAATGAGAGTAAAGGAGCCCCCCGTGGTCGAAAAGTGACCGCGATCATAGGACGTCCGACAAAACGGAAGTAAACAAAAATCCACGCGCATAGAGGAATGCTTTACGGCATGGGGGTTTCAGAGATGTGAATGCCGTCACACCCAAAGGAATAATGGGCCACATTCTCTCCGGTTATTGCGCTGCGCGGGATGCGGTAAATGTTTTAGAATTGTAGAAATTATTGATAAGCAGTGGTGGGCCTTCGGCATGATCCGCATTATTTCGCTGTCCAACCCGCGTCTGGCGCAGGCGTTTGTGGACTATATGCGCACGCACCAGGTTCGGCTGGTGATTCAGTTTGATGGCGACCAGGCCGATATCTGGTTGCCGGATGAGAGCCAGCAGGCTCGGGTGCAACAGGAGCTGGAGCAGTTTCTGCGCGAACCCTGGCATGCGCGTTATCAGGCGGCCAGTTGGCAGACCGGCTCTACCGGGGCGGGGTTGCGTTATCAGTCATTCTCCTATCTGACGATGTTGCGTCAGCGCGCCGGGCCGTTGACGTTGGGCGTGATGCTGGCGACCGTCGTCGTCTATCTGTTGATGCAACTCTACGGCGTAGACCGGATGTTGCTGGTGCTTGCGTTTCCCGACGCGGCGCATCGTCTGCAACTCTGGCGCTGGTTCAGTCATGCGCTGATGCATTTTTCGTTGTTGCACCTGTTGTTCAACCTGATGTGGTGGTGGTATCTCGGCGGCCCGGTGGAGCGGGTGCTGGGGACGCGCCGGTTGTGCTTGATCCTGCTGTTGTCGGCAGCGGTGAGCGGTTGGGTGCAGTATGGGTTCAGCGGGATTTATTTCGGCGGCCTGTCCGGGGTGGTTTACGCGCTGATGGGGTACGTCTGGTTGCGCGGCGAGCGGGAGCCTGATGGGGAACTGCATCTGCAACGGGGCTTGATGATTTTTGCTCTGCTGTGGTTGATAGCGGGGTATTTCGATATTTTAGGTCTGTCTATCGCGAATGCAGCGCATGTCGCGGGGTTGGTCATCGGCTTGCTGATGGCCTGGTGGGATACTTACGGCAAACGCCGATGATCCCAACGGTTCGAGGGGAGAAATGTGAAGCAGACACAGCGGCATGACGCGATCATTGAGTTGGTACGTCGGCAGGGGTATGTCAGTACGGAAGAATTGGTGGAACACTTCGCGGTCAGCCCGCAAACGATTCGCCGCGATCTGAACGATCTGGCCGAGCAGAGTAAGATCCATCGTCATCACGGCGGGGCGGCGCTGCCTTCCAGCTCCGTCAATGCGGCTTACCATGACCGGAAAATGATGTGGTCGGACGAAAAAGCCAGGATTGCGAAGCAAGTCGCGAGTCTGATCCCCGATGGTGCTACGCTTTTTATAGACATAGGTACGACGCCGGAAGCCGTCGCGCATGCGTTGATGAACCATAAGGAGCTGAGGGTTGTCACCAACAACCTGAATGTGGCCACGCTGCTGACCGCCAAAGAAGATTTTCGTCTGATTCTGGCGGGCGGCGAGGTACGTAGCCGGGACGGCGGCATCATCGGCGAAGCGACGCTGGATTTTATTTCCCAGTTCCGGCTGGATTTCGGCATTCTGGGGATCAGCGGGATTGATATGGATGGTTCGCTGCTGGAGTTCGACTATCACGAAGTTCGTACCAAACGCGCGATTATTGAAAACTCCCGTTGCGTCATGTTAGTGACAGACCACTCCAAGTTTGGCCGTAATGCCATGGTCAATTTGGGCAATATGGATCTGATCGACTATCTTTTTACCGATCAGTTACCACCACCCAGTGTGCTGAAAATTATTGAACAACATAAGGTACAGTTGGAGTTGTGCTGATCCCGCCGTGCCTTTTTCCCATAGCCCACAGAGGAGAGAGGCACGATGTCATCCTCGTTTAACCTGTCGCAATTCTCCGATTCTCTATTTCGTAAACTCAATGCCTATGGTCGTTCATCCCTGCGGGAGCTGACGCCGCGTCAGTGCTGGCAGGCGGTGTGCGCCGCGCTGTCGGAACAGGTGGATGCCCTGGCGGCGGACTCGGATGCCCGCCTCGCCGGAGCGCCGGTCGAATACCGGCATGTGAATTATTTGTCGATGGAGTTCTTACCGGGCCGCCTGACCGCCAACAACCTGATCAATCTGGGTTGGTATGGCGTGGTGGCGCAAGTGCTGGAACGGCATGGACTGGCGCTGAGCGACATCCTGGAGCAGGAAACCGACCCGGCGTTAGGCAACGGCGGCCTGGGGAGACTGGCCGCCTGCTATCTGGACGCGATGGCGACGGCGGCGCAGCCGGCGATTGGCTACGGTCTGCATTATCAATACGGTCTGTTTCGACAGCATTTTGACGCGGGCGAGCAGCATGAAACGGCGGACGACTGGCAACGCGACAGTTATCCCTGGTCGCACCCGCGTCCGGAACTGGCGGTGGAAGTCGGGTTTGGCGGCGATTTGATCCCGCAGCCGGATGGCGGCGAGCGTTGGGTGCCGGCGCAGGTGGTGATTGGCGAAGCAACCGATATCCCGGTCATCGGCTACCACAATGGCGTGATGTTGCCGCTGCGCTTGTGGCAGGCGACGCACCCGCAGCCGTTCGATCTGGCGCAGTTCAACGCGGGCCACTATCTGCGCGCCGAGCAGCAGGGCATCGCCGCCAGCAGCTTGACCAAGGTGCTCTATCCGAACGATAACCACCCGGCCGGCAAGCGTCTGCGGTTGATGCAGCAATATTTTCAGTGCGCCTGCGCAGTGGCGGATATTTTCCGACGCCATCTGCAGGCCGGCAGAGCGCTGGAGACCTTGCCGAATCTGGAGGTTATCCAGCTCAACGATACCCACCCGACGCTGGCGATCCCCGAGACCCTGCGGTTGTTGCTGGATGAACACCAGTTGCCCTGGGAGCAGGCCTGGGATATTACCCACCGCCTGTTCGCCTACACCAACCATACCCTGATGCCGGAAGCGCTGGAGTGCTGGGATGAGCGGCTGTTCCGCCGCTTGCTGCCGCGGCATTTTTCCATCATCAAAATCATCAATGCGCGTTTTCGTCAGCAGGTGGAAGCGCATTGGCCCGGCAATCGCCGTCTATGGCCGCGGGTGGCGGTGCTGCATCGCCGTCAGGTGAGAATGGCCAACCTGTGCGTGGTGGCCTGCTTTGCCGTCAATGGCGTGGCGCAGCTGCATTCCGATTTGATCATTCGCGATCTGTTCCCCGAGTACCACCAACTGTGGCCGGAAAAATTTCATAACGTCACCAATGGCATTACGCCGCGCCGTTGGCTACTGCAATGCAACCCGGCGCTGTCGTCGTTGATCGATGAAACGCTGCATACCCCGTGGGCTAACCGCCTGACGGCGCTGGAGACGTTGGCGGACTACGCCGATGACGCCGGATTTCAAGCGCGCTACCGGAAAATCAAACAGGACAATAAGGCTGATCTCGCCCGATTCATACAACGAGAATATGGCATCCTGATCGACCCGTCGGCGATGTTTGATGTGCAGATTAAGCGCTTGCATGAATACAAGCGTCAGCACCTGAATCTGCTGCACATTCTTTCGTTGTACCGGCAATTGCGCGATAACCCAGGGCTGGATATAGTTCCGCGCATTTTTTTGTTCGGCGCGAAGGCGGCGCCGGGCTATGTGCTGGCCAAGAACATCATTCACGCGATTAACGGCGTAGCGGAGCGTATCAACCGGGACAAGCGTGTCAACGATCGCCTGAAGGTGGTGTTCTTGCCGGACTATCGGGTTTCTCTGGCGGAGCGGATTATTCCGGCGGCGGACGTGTCGGAACAGATTTCGACGGCGGGCAAGGAGGCATCCGGCACCGGCAATATGAAATTAGCGCTGAACGGCGCTCTGACGGTTGGCACGCTGGATGGCGCCAATGTGGAAATGGCTCAGCAGGTGGGCGAGGAGAACCTGTTCATCTTTGGGCATACGGTGGATCAGGTTAAAGCGTTGCAGGCCAAGGGCTACAAGCCCGAGCGCTATATCGCAGGCCATCCATTGCTGGCGTCGGTGTTGGATGAGCTGGCGTCCGGGGTGTTCAGCCACGGCGACCGAACCGCATTCGCTCCACTGCTGGAAAGTCTGTTAAAAAACGGCGATCCCTATCTGGTCCTGGCGGATTTCACGCCCTATTGCCAGGCACAACAGCGTGTGGATGCGCTTTATCGTAAACCTGAAGAATGGACTCGTCGTTGCATCTTGAATACCGCTCGCATGGGAATGTTCAGTGCCGATCGGGCGATTCATGATTATCAGCAACGCATCTGGATCGTGCGTCGTTAAGGAATGAATACCATGGTGTTAAAGGCAAAGAAATCCGTTCGTTATCCGGTAGGGCTCGTTGACACCTATAAAGATGCTTATGGCAATGAACAGGTGATAGCCGAAGAGACCCGGGAGAAGCTGATGCAATTGCTCGCCCCACAGGATATCGCCGGGGCGCGCTTGCCGCCGGTGTGCGTTTTTCGTCAGGGCAAGGCCATGACGTTGAAGCCTGGGGGGGAAGGAGACTACGGATGGATTATCACTTATGAAAAAGGGGGCGGGACGGAAGGGAAGGTATCGGCTGGGCAGGTACTGTCGTTACCCGACACATTGCCTATCGGTTATCACCAGCTGGTGTTGGAGCAAGGGGAAAAACAGTGGTCATGCCGGATCATCGTTGCGCCGTCGGGTTGCTATGAGCCCGAACCGCTGACGAATGGCCGCCGCTGGTGGGGGATCACCGTGCAGCTTTATACCCTGCGTTCACAGCATAACTGGGGCATCGGCGATTTTGGCGATCTGAAGTCGCTGGTGGAAAATGTGGCGCGCCGGGGCGGCGCTTTCGTCGGGTTCAATCCGTTGCACTCGCTCTACCCGGCGGAACCGGAAGCCGCCAGCCCCTACAGCCCATCATCCCGCCACTGGTTGAACATCATCTATATCGATGTCAATCAGGTGGAGGATTTTCACCACAGCGAAGCCGCCCAGGCGTGGTGGCGGCGTGACGATATTCAGCGACAGGTGTTGGTCGCCCGCACCAACCGCTGGGTGGACTATACCTCGGTGACGACGCTGAAGCTGGCGGCGTTGCGTCTGGCGTTCCAGCATTTTTGCCGTCGCAGCCCGCTGGATCATCGCAAAACGGCGTTGCAGCAGTTCATCAGGAATGGCGGTGAGAGTTTGCAGCAACAGGCGACCTATGATGCGTTGTTGGTTTACCTGAAAGCGCAAGGCGACATTCCGGCGGACTGGCGGCGATGGCCGGAGGAGTACCGTGAGGCAGGCGGGGACGCAGTCATGCGTTTTCGTCAGGAAAATGCCGAGGAGATCCAGTTTTACTGTTGGCTGCAATGGGTGGCGCATGAACAGTTGGCCGCCTGTTTTGAGCGTAGCCGCCAACTGGGTATGCCCATCGGATTGTACCGCGACCTGGCGGTCGGTGGGGCGCAGGGCGGCGTGGATACCTGGGGGGACAGGCAGCTGTACTGTCTGGATGTGACGCTGGGCGCGCCGCCTGATCCGCTGGGGCCGCAGGGGCAAAACTGGAACCTGACGCCGATGCATCCGTATGCGTTGCAACAGCGTGGCTACCAGCCGTTTATCGATATGTTGCGCCGTAATATGGCCAGCAGCGGCGCGTTACGTATCGATCACGTCATGGGGTTGCTGCGTCTGTGGTGGATCCCAGGCGGCGACACCGCGGCGGGCGGCGCCTATGTGCGCTACCCGGTGGATGACCTGTTGGCGATCGTGGCGCTTGAGAGCCAGCGCTATCGCTGTCTGGTGATCGGCGAGGATCTGGGCACCGTCCCGGAAGAGGTGGTGCAGCGGCTAGAGGAGAACGGTATCTATTCCTATAAGGTGCTGTTTTTCGAAAAGGATCGGAAAAATCGCTACCGTGCGCCGTGCGAATATCCTCGCCGCTCGATGGCGACCATCACCACGCACGATTTGCCGACGCTGCGTGGTTTCTGGCAAGGGATGGATCTGACGTTGGGCAAGGATTTGGGGCTCTATCCCAGCGATGAAATTTTGCAACTTCAGCTGGAGGAGCGCGAACTTGCTAAGCAGGGCATGCTGGATGCGTTGCATGAACAAGGGTTGTTGCCGCAGCGGGTCGGGCGCAATGCGGCTCTGACGTCGATGAGTTCGCACCTGAACCGCGGTGTTCAGCGCTATCTGGCGGATAGCGCCAGTGCGTTGTTGGGGTTGCAACTGGAGGACTGGCTGGATATGGCGACGCCGGTCAATGTGCCGGGTACCGATCGGGAATATCCCAACTGGCGGCGCAAATTGAGCCGTACTCTGGACTCCATTTTTACCGATCGCAATCTGGAACGTCTGATCCGTGATATCGATCTGCGGCGCGGTGGGCCGGTACCGGTACGCGGACGTAAGAAAAAAACTGATGCCACGCCGTCGGCGGATGCGTAAGTGTGATGTCGGGATGTCAAACAAAACGGCGGCCGTTTGGCCGCCGTTGGTCGCTCTTTCCGGCAATCACGAGTGCCGTGGAGCCCCATCAATAGTAGGAATGTTCGCCGCGCTGGTGTTCAGTCAGGTCGCGAACCCCTTTCAGCTCGGGGAATTTTTGCAGCAGCTCTTTCTCAATGCCTTCTTTCAGCGTGTAGTCCACCATGGAACAGCCGTTGCAGCCGCCGCCGAATTGCAGGATGGCGTAGCCTTCTTCGGTAATTTCCATCAGCGTTACCCGGCCGCCGTGACCGGCCAGCTGCGGGTTGATCTGAGATTGCAGTACGTATTCCACCCGCTCCATCAACGGCGCATCATCGGAGACTTTGCGCATTTTGGCGTTAGGCGCTTTCAACGTCAGTTGGGAGCCTAGTTGGTCGGTGACGAAGTCTATTTCCGCCTCTTCCAGATAAGGGGCGCTGAGCTCATCCACATAAGCGGACAATTTTTCGAATTTCAGCTCGGTGTCGTTAGCTTCGACCGCATCGGGCGGGCAGTAGGACACCCCACATTCAGCGTTGGGCGTGCCGGGGTTGATGACGAAAACACGAATCTGGGTGCCTTCCTCTTGTTTTGCCAGCAGTTTGGCAAAATGCTCCTGAGCAGAGTCGGTAATACGAATCATGATGTTAACTCAATAGTTGACTACATTAGTTGGTTATAATACGCCCATCCTCGCGGTGACTACAAGGTGCGGCACAAACACCATATCTGCACCTGGGCTGCGCCCGCAGCCAGCAGTGTCCGGCTGATTTCTTCCACGGTACTGCCGGTAGTCACGACGTCGTCCAGCAGGGCGACCCGCTTGCCGTCGAGCGCCATACGGCATTCGAACGCGCCCTTCAGGTTGCGACGCCGGGCGGCGGCGGGCAGCGTCCGCTGTTGCGCCGTGTTTCGTGTTCGCGCCAGCACGTCAGGATGGTATGCGCAGCCAACCCAATGCGCGAGATGCCGGGCCAGCAGGTCGGATTGATTGAAACCGCGTCGCCAGTGTCGCCAGCGGTGCAAGGGAACGGTCAGCAACATGTCCGGTCGCGGTAGGTCGTCGGGGCGGGTCAGCGCCATTTGCCGTCGTCTTTCCAGCCAGCACAGCAGCAACAGCCGCGCCAGCGCCGGCGCCAGTTCGGTTTTCCCCTGCAATTTAAAATGCCAGATCAACTGGTTGAACGGAGGCTGATAATCGCCGACCAACAGTAACCTGTGCCAGGCGGGCGGATGTTGCAGGCAACGGCCGCAGGGCAGAACGCGATTGGCGGCGGGCAGACCACAGCGCGGGCAGCAAACAGGTGGTTGGGGCAGATGACGCAGGCAGTGACTGCAAATTCCGTGATGACTATCATAAAGCGATTGCTGGCAGAGCCAGCACCGCGCCATAGGCGTAAGCATCTTGTCTTCCCTGATTAATCCGGTCTCGACCACATTTGAACAAGGACAATAACCGATGGAATCACTGCACTGGCAAACGGAAGGTTCGGGAAAATGCGAACTTGTGTTGCTGCACGGCTGGGGAATGAATGCGCAGGTGTGGAACAGCATCGTTGTGCGGCTGGCGCCGCATTTTCGCCTGCATCGGGTAGACCTGCCCGGGTATGGGCGCAGTCAGGGGTTCGGCGCCCTGTCGTTGGAGGAGATGACCACGACGGTGCTGGCGGGCGCGCCGGCGCGGGCGGTCTGGCTGGGGTGGTCGTTGGGCGGGCTGGTGGCCAGCCTGGCGGCGCTTCGGGCGCCGGAGCGAGTTAGCGCGCTGGTGACAGTAGCGTCCTCTCCCTGTTTTGAGGCCAGGGATGAATGGCCCGGCATTAAACCGCTGGTGCTGTCCGGTTTTCAGCAACTGCTGAACGAAGATTTCGCCGGTACGATCGAACGGTTTCTGGCGTTGCAGACGCTGGGCACCGAAAGCGCCAGAAAGGATGCGCGGTTGCTGAAGTCGGTAGTCACCGAGCAACCCTCCCCGACGGCGGCGGTTCTGAGCGGCGGGCTGGAGATTTTACGCCGGGCGGATTTACGTCAGGAGCTGGCCGGGCTGACCACGCCCTTCCTGCGACTGTACGGCGCGCTGGACGGCTTGGTGCCGCGCAAGGTCGCCATGCTGATGGACGAACAATTCCCGCATTCCACTTCAGTGGTGATGCCGAAGGCTTCCCATGCGCCGTTTATTTCCCACCCAGAGCCTTTTGTGGAGCATCTGGTCGCGTTTGCCCGACAACATGGAGAACGATGAGCCTGAACGGCAACGCGCCGTCAGCGGCGGAGAGGCATCAATGCCGGTCATTCGATGGCAGTAGGTCATGAAATAAGCGCCGTTCGGCGCGCTGCAGCCGCATCCTATATCCAGGATGGCGCTGTGTTCAGGTAGGAGTGCCAGAAAGCGGTCGAGCCAGTTGCGTTCGCCAAAATAACGCTGTCGGATCTTGTCCCACTCGTGAGCGTGACGTTGATAGATACCGATGATGGCTTTCGAGGACGGATGCGACATGAAAACTTCTCTCGTGATCGCCGGACGATGCGTGTTGCCCCTGACGCGAGCTGACTGCGTCAGGGGCTTTTTGCAACGTGCTACCGCTTCTTAAACGCCGCCGCCAGCGCGTCGCTCATGGCGCTGTTGCCGGCAGGCGTCGTGTTTTGGCGCGGACGCGCCTTGTTGGTCGATGGTTGCTGGCGCGGGGTATTGTTGTTGTCACGCCCGCCGCCGCGGCGGGTATTGCCTTCGCCCGGCTGTTCGTCCAGCCGCATAGTCAGCGCGATGCGTTTGCGCGGTAAATCCACTTCCAGCACTTTCACTTTGACGATGTCGCCGGCTTTCACCACTTTATGCGGGTCGTCGACAAAGCGATCGGCCAGCGAGGAAATGTGCACCAGCCCATCCTGATGAACGCCGATATCCACAAACGCGCCGAAGTTGGTGACGTTGGTGACGGCACCTTCCAGAATCATGCCCGGCGTCAGATCGTTAAGGGTTTCTACGCCGTCGGCGAAGTTGGCGGTTTTGAATTCCGGACGCGGGTCGCGGCCCGGTTTTTCCAGCTCTTTGATGATGTCGGTCACGGTCGGCACCCCGAAGCGCTCATCGGTGAAGTCGGCGGCTTTCAGCGTGCGCAGCGCATTGGCGTTGCCCATCAGTTCCTGCAGTTTCTGTTCGGTCACAGACAAAATGCGCTCCACCACCGGATAGGTTTCCGGATGCACGGTGGAGGCGTCCAGCGGGTTATCGCCGTGGTTGATGCGCAAAAAGCCGGCGCACTGTTCGAAGGCTTTCGGCCCGAGGCGGCTGACTTTCAGCAGTTGGTCGCGGTTGTTGAAGCGGCCGTTTTCATCGCGCCAGGCGACGATATTCTGCGCCATCAGGCGGGTCAGCCCGGCGACGCGGGTCAGCAGCGGCACCGATGCGGTATTCAGGTCGACGCCGACGGCATTGACGCAGTCTTCCACCACCGCATCCAGCTTTTTCGCCAGTTGGGTCTGGCTGACGTCGTGCTGGTACTGACCGACGCCAATGGATTTCGGATCGATCTTCACCAGTTCGGACAGCGGATCCTGCAAGCGGCGGGCGATGGAAACCGCGCCGCGCAGCGATACGTCCAGATCGGGAAACTCCAGTGCCGCCAGTTCGGAGGCGGAATACACCGAGGCGCCCGCTTCGCTGACGATGACTTTCTGCGCCTTGATATCCGGGAACTGTTTCTGGGTGTCGAGGAAGAAGCGCTCGGTCTCACGCGAGGCGGTGCCGTTGCCGATCGCCACCAGTTCCACCCGATGTTTGATGCACAGCGCCGCCACCGCCGCGGCCGCCTTGGCCGTCTGCCCGGTGTGGGGATAGATGGTATCGGTAGCGACCAGTTTGCCGGTGGCGTCCACCACGGCGACTTTCACCCCGGTGCGCAGGCCCGGATCCAGCCCCATGGTGGCGCGCATGCCCGCCGGCGCCGCCATCAGCAGGTCGTGCAGGTTGCGGGCGAAGACATTGATGGCTTCTTCTTCCGCTTTCTCCCGCACGCTGCCCATCAGTTCGGTTTCCAGATGCAACAGCACCTTGATGCGCCAAGTCCAACTAATGACTGCCCGCCGCCAGCCGTCTGCCGCCGCGCCGGCCGGGCGCACGCCCAGATGGTCGGCGATGATCTGCTCGCAGTAGCTTTCTTTCGGCGGTTCGTCGTACTGCGGATCGGCATTGAGCGACAGCTGCAACACGCCTTCGTTGCGGCCGCGAAACATCGCCAGCGCCCGGTGCGACGGCACCTGCGACAGCGGTTCGCGGTGGTTGAAGTAATCGCGGAATTTGGCGCCTTCCTCTTCTTTGCCTTCCACCACGGCGGCGACCAGATGGGCGTTTTTCCACAGGTAATCACGCACCTTGGCCAGCAGCGCGGCGTCTTCGGCGAAACGCTCCATCAGGATGTAACGGGCGCCGTCGAGCGCCGCTTTCACATCCGCGACGCCTTTGTCTGCGTCGACATAGGCTTGCGCCGTCGATTCCGGTTGCCGCGACGGATCGTTCCACAGGCTATCCGCTAGCGGTTCCAGCCCGGCTTCGATGGCGATCTGCCCGCGGGTGCGGCGCTTCGGTTTATAGGGCAGATACAAGTCTTCCAGCTCGGTTTTGCTGAGCGTGGCGTTGATCGCCGCCGCCAGTCCGTCGCTCAGTTTCCCCTGTTCATCAATGGATTTCAGGATGGTTTGGCGACGTTCTTCCAGTTCGCGCAAATAGGCAAGGCGCGTTTCCAGTTGACGCAGCTGGGTGTCGTCCAGCCCGCCGGTCACTTCCTTACGGTAGCGGGCGATAAAAGGCACGGTGTTGCCTTCATCCAGCAGCTGAACCGCGGCGCTGACTTGCTCCGGCCGCGCCTGCAGTTCGTGGGCAATAATCTGGCTTAATGCGTTCGTCATGGTTTTGTCGGCTAAATAATGAACATGAAAAGGATGAATTTCTGGGGGACAGTTATACGGATAGATGACGCAAAATGCCAGTCGGACAACGGGAGGAAACGGGCGGCGATGCCGCCCGGAGAGCACTTTATTCGTTGATGAACGGTGCGATGTAGCGTTGATGGCGGGAGGCTTTCAACTGTTGCAGATCGACCAGTACCAGCCCATCGACGCAGTTGTTGAAATCCGGGTCGACGCCGAAGTCGATAAACTGTACGCCACCGGGTTCGCACAGTTCCGAATACTGTTTATACAGCGTCGGGATCGAGCAACCGATGTTGTTGAGCATGCTTTTCAGCCGCGTTAAATCCTGCTGATAGTCGGTGCCTTCAAACTGGCGCAGCACATCCGGCAACGACGCTGGATAAGGGCGGCGGGACTGCGCCAGCTGCTGGCTGGGCGCGAAGTGGATGCGATAAAACGCAATCAGCAAGTCGCGCGCCGGCGACGGCAGCGAACCGGACAGGGAAACCGGGCCGAACAGATAACGGTATTGTGGATAGCGGGCCAGATAGGCGCCGATGCCGAGCCACAGATAATCCAGCCCGCGCTTGCCCCAGTATTTGGGTTGAATGAAGCTGCGCCCTAATTCGATGCCGTTTGCCAATATCGGCGCCATCTCTTCGCCGTACTGGAACAGGCTGTGGCTGTAGAGCCCGTTAAGGCCTTTTTCCGCCAGCAGTCTGGCCGTTGGTGCAAAGCGGTAAGCGCCGACGATGTCCAGTTCCCGTTCATCCCACAGGATCAGGTGCAGGTAGTCGTCGTCGAAGCTATCGAGATCGCGGCGTTTGCCGGAGCCTTCGCCTACGGCGCGAAAGGCGATCTCGCGCAGCCGTCCCAGCTCGCGCAGGATCGGCACGTAGTCTTCGTTACGGCGTTGGTAGAGATAAATGGTCTTGCCGTCCGGCGTGGTGCCGAGAATTTCACAATCGGACAGCGCGCGCCGCAGCAGGGTGCGGTCTTCCGGCAGCGCGATCGGTTTTTCGCCGGCGAAGCAGCCGGGTTTGCCCTGCCCGAGTCGATAGACATGGCGGCGGAAACGGGCGGCCAGATCGTTTGGCGACCATTCGCCCTGACTCCAGGTCGCGTAGGGGATCTGGGCGCCGATACGGATGCGTAGCCGGTTGCCTTGCTGACGGAACATCTCCCGCACCAATAACAACGTGGACAGCGGGCGATAGATCAGCGAAGAGAGGTAGAACAGGTTGCTGTTGCGCCCGCTGACGTGGATGGGAACGATGGGCGCGCGCGCTTTGGCCGCCAGCCGGATAAAACCACTGTGCCAGTGGCTGTCGCGGATCCCCTTCAGGCTCATGCGGGAGACTTCGCCAGCCGGGAACAGGATCACCGCGCCGTCATTGCCCAGGTGCTCCTGTATCGCAGTGATTTGCTGGCGTCGGGTACGGTTGCTGAAATTGTCCACGGCGAAGAACAGCTTCTTCAGCGGCTCGACATACGACAACAACTGGCTGGCGACGATGCGCACATCGGGGCGCACCGTCGCGACTGCGCGCAGCAACGCCAGCCCGTCGAGCGAACCGATAGGATGGTTGGAGACCAGTACCACCGGCCCACGGCTGGGAATATTTTCCAGCGCGCCATCCGTCATTTCACAGTTCAGGTGGAAATAATCCAGAATCTGTTCCACCAGATCCAGGCCTTTCAGATGGGGATAACGTTGGGCAAAGTCCTGCATTTCGGTTTCAAACAACAGCGCACTCAGAATGGAACGCTGCCAGTTCGGCGTAGGACGATGCGGAGCGATATCTTGCAGAATGGTATCCAGGCTAAACATATACGGGCCTCCATAATCACCGATGTCACGGTAAGGGAGGGAAATGACATCTTTATGTCAAAGCCGGAATAAATTTTTCTGAACGTAACTGACATGGCGTGGAAGAAAAACGGCGTCCGATCGGGCCGGACGCCGCCTGACGGCTATTGGTCGATGATGCCCTGTTCGCGGGCGTTGATCTGCCAGCGCAGTAGTGCCGGGTAGGCGACGGTGCGCTGTTGTTGCTCCGCGCTGATAGGTTGCGCGTCGGCCTGCGTCAGCATCGGGTTGGCGGGATCCCAGGGGTAGCGTCCGCCGCTGCCGATAGGCGTAATCCCTTGTTCGTCGATCCATAACACCTGGTTGTAACCAAACGCGCGCGTCGCATCATCCTGCGGCGCCAGCATGTTGCGCCCGCCCAGCGCGTAATAGGGCGTATCGGACAGGCTGTAGGCGTAGAGCGTCGGGAAGATGTCTTTGTGCGAACCGGGGCGAGAAGCGTCAAAACGCCAGGCGGTCTGCGCCAGAATGGTTTTCGGTATGTACAGATAGAACGGCACGGCACGGTCGAGGAACTGTTCGTGCGGGTACTGGGCTTTTAGCCGGCGCATCTGGTGATCGCCGGTGGCGGCGATCAGCGTCGATTCGCCCATGGAGGAGGCTTTGACGGCGGCAATGAAATCGCCCAGCGCATTGGTGGCGTACTGGTAGGTCGCGGCGATGGACTCCTGCTCTTGCTGGCCGACTTCCGCGTGCGCCATCATCTCCGGCCCGGCGCGCACCGGCTGCGGGCGATAACTGGCGGGGACCTGGTAGGGCGGATGGTTGGTCACGGTCAGGATGCTGATGAACAGCGGCTGGCGGGCTTCCGCCAGCAGTTTTTGCGCCAGACGAAACGCGAATTCGTCCGGTACGCCCCAGTCGGTCAGCATGGCGCGTGACTCCGGGTAGCGCTCCATCAGCGAGCTTTGATCGTAGATTTCGTCAACGCCCAGCCGGGGCAGATAGTTGCCGAAATTACGCCACATACCGCTGCCGGGGGTGATGAAAATCACCTTGTAGCCCGCTTTTTTGTAGGTGGCGTAAGGGGTGTCGTCCAACGCGGTGTACTGTGCGGATGAGTGGCTGAGATTCTGAATCGGGCTGTGGAAAAACAATGCGGCAAATGACGGCGCGGTGCCGTTGCCTTCGGACACGAAACGGCGGAACACAAAGTCCGACGCGAAGTGCGGCCGCAGAGCGCCCAACATGTCGTTATCCGGCAGACGGTCATAAACCAGCATGTTGCTGCCCATGCTTTCCATCAGCGCGACGACGACGTTGGGGCGGTGCGCCGCCAGCCAGGGATTATCCGGCGTGCGGGCGTCCAGCGTCGGCAACCCGCTTTGATGGCGCAACTGTTCTCCCGCCGTGCGCGTTACCGGCTCGAAGCGGATATCATCGTCCCGATCGCCAATCGCCCACGCCGAAGCCATCAGGCCGTTGGGCGCCAGTTTGTTCAGAATAGTGACGGAAGAGATTTGCGAATCGTTGCGCCGTAGCGGGAAGGTGCTCATGCTGCCGCGGATCATGGCGAAGAACAGCAGCAGACTGATGAGCAGATAGACAATAAATGTGGTTGTGGACAGCATGCCCGATGGCGGGGGTGTCCGCAGTATGCGTTTGCCCAGCCGGGAGGCGCACCAGGCGCACAGCGACACCAGTAATAACGAGATAACAACCGGGTAGTCTTGCCAGATGTTCCTTAATACGGCGCTTGGGCCGTCATCGATCAACCCGAACGCGAAGATATCGATGTAGGTATGGTACGTCTGGTAGTAGAAGTAGTTGATGATGGCGATGGCGCTGACCAGTAAGGCGCTAACGCCAAGGTACCCGGGCGTCAGGCGTTGCAGCCAGCGCCATCCGGCGCGATGCAGCCCCAGCAGCAAACCGATGACCAGTAACGGCGCCAGAATGATGGACACGGCGCGTAAATCGTAACGCAGTCCGGTGAGCCACATCAGCTTCACCGCCGCATCATATTGTTGCAATTGCTGCTTGTCGGCGAATACCTGAAACATGGTCAGCCGGGCGCCCGAAAGCAGTAGACTCAGCAGCAAAACCTGCCACCACAAGGTTCTCAAAAAGATACGGGTACGCTGTTGATACATATTTGTTTTTATTCTCTACATCTCGTCAGGAGCGGAATGCTACGGTGCTATGACAGAAAAATCTCAGTAAAGTGTCGCTAAGATGAAGAAAATATGAATGGTAGGCGTTCGCACCGCCGTCCGGACGACGGCGGTAGGGAGGATCACACCATGGGATTGCGGTAGTCGATTTTATTGACGTACCACACCCGTGGCCCTGCCGGGGTATTGACGACGACGTCTTCATCGACCGTTTTTTTCAACAAGGCGCGCGCCATCGGCGCATCGATGGAGATGTAGTCTTTACGGCCGTAGATTTCGTCGGGGCCGACGATACGAAAGCGTTTGATGTCGCCCGCTTCGTTTTCCACTTCCACCCAGGCGCCGAAAAACACTTTGCCTTCCTGTTGGGGCGAGTAGTCCACGACCCGTACGATTTGCAGACGCTTTCGCAAATAACGAACCCGGCGGTCGATTTCACGCAACAGCCGTTTATTGTAGAGATAGTCGGCATTTTCGCTGCGATCGCCCAGGCTGGCGGCCCAGGCGACTTTTTCGGTAATTTCGGGACGACGTTCTTTCCACAGGTAGTTGAGTTCCTGATGTAGGGCTTCGTAGCCTTCGCGGGTGATCAAATCAGTCTTCATATTCGGTACTGGAATCGCGGTGGTTTTATGGGTACAGGGATAAGATAGCGGATATGCTGCCATTTATGGCATGACCGGCGGTGTTGAACAAAGGAAACGTTTGATTACAACGTATTTTTATATCCTTTGTAACAATTTTGCTTAGAATATATACCAGAAACGACTGTCCGTTCGCTGTCGGTTTCTGAACAATATCAGCGTGAGCCGCGTCGCTATCGCGGGCACTTGCTGACGGTCGGTTCGGCGGCGATTTACGCCTTTGGAGAGTTAGAGATGCAAGAGAATTATAAAATTCTGGTAGTGGATGACGATATGCGCCTGCGCGCGCTGTTGGAACGTTATCTGACCGAACAGGGTTTTCAGGTACGCAGCGTAGCCAATGCCGAACAGATGGATCGTTTACTGACGCGCGAGTCTTTCCATCTGATGGTGCTTGACCTGATGCTGCCGGGCGAAGATGGGTTGTCCATTTGCCGTCGTTTGCGCAGCCAGAGCAACCCGATGCCGATCATTATGGTGACGGCGAAAGGGGAAGAAGTAGACCGTATCGTCGGGCTGGAAATCGGTGCGGATGACTACATTCCCAAACCGTTCAATCCGCGGGAACTGTTGGCCCGCATTCGGGCGGTGTTGCGTCGTCAGGCCAACGAACTGCCGGGCGCGCCGTCTCAGGAAGAAGCCATCATTTCGTTCGGCAAGTTCAAACTGAATCTGGGGACGCGCGAAATGTTCCGTGACGATGAGCCGATGCCGTTGACCAGCGGCGAGTTCGCCGTATTGAAGGCGTTGGTCAGCCATCCGCGTGAACCCTTATCCCGCGATAAGCTGATGAATCTGGCGCGCGGTCGTGAATACAGCGCGATGGAACGCTCCATTGACGTGCAGATCTCCCGACTGCGCCGTATGGTGGAAGAAGATCCAGCGCATCCGCGTTATATCCAAACCGTGTGGGGTCTGGGATACGTGTTTGTGCCTGACGGCAGTAAAGCATGATTCGATGGCGCTTCTCTCCGCGCAGCGCCTTCGCCCGCACGCTGTTGCTGATTGTTACACTGCTGTTTGTCAGTCTGGTCACCACCTATCTGGTGGTGCTCAATTTCGCCATCCTGCCCAGCTTGCAGCAATTCAATAAGGTTCTGGCCTACGAGGTCAGAATGCTGATGACCGACAAGCTGCAGTTGGAGGATGGCTCCACGCTCGAAGTTCCCCCCGCCTTTCGTCGGGAAATCTACCGTGAGCTGGGCATTTCTCTGTACACCAACGCGGCGGCGGAGGAGAGCGGTTTGCGCTGGGCGCAGCACTATAAATTTCTGAGTCAACAAATGGCGCAGCAACTGGGCGGCCCGACGGAAGTGCGGGTCGAAGTCAGCAAAAATACGCCGGTGGTATGGCTGAAGACCTGGTTGTCGCCGGATATTTGGGTGCGCGTACCGTTGACGGAAATCCATCAGGGCGATTTTTCACCGCTGTTCCGGTATACCCTGGCGATTATGTTGCTGGTGATAGGCGGCGCCTGGTTGTTCATCCGGGTGCAGAACCGGCCATTGGTGGAGCTGGAACATGCGGCGACCCAGGTCGGCAGAGGCATTATTCCGCCGCCGCTGCGTGAATACGGCGCCTCGGAGGTTCGTTCGGTGACGCGAGCTTTCAACCATATGGCTGCCGGGGTCAAGCTGTTGGCGGATGATCGTACTTTACTGATGGCCGGCGTCAGCCATGATCTGCGCACGCCGTTGACGCGCATCCGCCTGGCGACGGAGATGATGAGCAAGGAAGACGACTATCTGGCGGAATCGATCAATAAGGATATTGAAGAGTGCAACGCCATTATCGAGCAGTTTATCGATTATCTGCGAACCGGGCAGGAAATGCAGATGGAAGTCGCGGATTTGAATTCGATTTTGGGTGAGGTTGTGGCGGCGGAAAGCGGCTATGAGCGGGTCATTGACAGTCAGTTTGCCGATGGTGAACTGACGGTGAGGATCAGTCCGTTGTCCATCAAGCGCGCCGCGTTGAATCTGGTGGTGAATGCCACCCGCTACGGTAACGGGTGGATCCGTGTCAGTAGTGGTCGGGAGTTGCAACGGGCCTGGTTTCAGGTTGAGGATGACGGCCCCGGCATCGATCCTTTGCAACTCAAACATCTGTTTCAACCGTTTGTGCGCGGCGACAGTGCCCGTAGTACCAGCGGCACCGGGTTGGGGCTGGCGATTGTGCAGCGTATCGTGGATGCCCATAACGGTTCGCTGGATATCGGCACCAGTGAACGCGGCGGCTTGAGAATTCGAGCTTACTTGCCGTTGACCTTTTCATCCCCGGTGGCGGTTGCTGCGAAAAAGGGCGGGTAAGGTTGCTGACAACGCGCGGCAAGCGGCAATAATGAATAGTTCGTAAAGGCGCTGCCAGTACGTCTTTGTCAGCGCGAACGCGTTGCTCTTCCAGGCCCATCACCGTTTGATGAAGGCTGCCAGGTTTGCCATCAGTTTGAAGTGAAGGGCGTTCCCCGAGAGGAACGCCCTTGCCGTTGATGTCGCTGGCGGTTCTTGCGTGCTTATCGCTGCGGGCCTGCGCTCACCAGAGCGGCACCGGCCGGCGTGTCAGTGTATTTGTCGAAATTGGCGACAAAACGCTGGGCCAGATCTTCTGCTTTGCTTTGCCATTGCGCCGGATCGGCATAGGTATCGCGGGGATCCAGAATGGCCGGATCGACGCCCGGCAGTGATGTCGGGATCGCCAGGTTGAAGATCGGCAACTCGGTGGTTTCCGCGTCGTCAATGCTGCCGTCCAGAATGGCGTCGATGATGCCGCGCGTATCCTTGATGGAAATACGTTTACCGGTGCCGTTCCAGCCGGTATTGACCAGATAGGCTTTCGCGCCGGCGGCCTGCATCCGTTTGACCAACACTTCGGCGTACTGGGTCGGGTGCAGCGAGAGGAAAGCCGCGCCGAAGCAGGCGGAGAAGGTGGGCGTCGGCTCGGTGATACCGCGCTCGGTGCCTGCCAGTTTGGCGGTGAAGCCGGACAGGAAATGGTATTGGGTCTGATCGGACGTCAGGCGGGATACTGGCGGCAGCACGCCGAATGCGTCGGCGGTCAGGAAGATTACGCGGGTGGCGTGCCCGGCCTTGGATACCGGCTTCACAATGTTATCAATGTGATAGATCGGGTATGACACGCGAGTGTTTCCGTCCTGGAGCCATCGCTGAAATCCACAGTGCCGTCAGTCAGTACCGTGACGTTTTCCAGCAGCGCATCGCGACGAATAGCGTGATAGATATCCGGTTCTGCTTCGGCGGACAGGTTGATGGTTTTGGCATAGCAACCGCCTTCGAAGTTGAATACGCCGTCGTCATCCCAACCGTGTTCGTCGTCGCCAATCAACTGACGTTTCGGATCGGTGGACAATGTGGTTTTGCCCGTGCCGGACAACCCGAAGAAGACCGCGACATCGCCTTTCTCGCCCACGTTGGCGGAGCAATGCATGGAGGCAATGCCCTTCAACGGCAGCAGGTAGTTCATGATGGAGAACATCCCTTTCTTCATCTCGCCGCCGTACCAGGTTCCGCCGATGAGCTGGATCCGTTCGGTCAGGTTGAACGCGACGAAATTCTCGGAATTCAGCCCCTGTTCCTGCCATTGCGGGTTGGTGCATTTGGCGCCGTTCATCACGATGAAATCGGGTTCGAAGCTTTGCAGTTCTTCATCGCTCGGCCGGATGAACATGTTTTTCACAAAGTGCGCCTGCCAGGCGACTTCAGTGATGAACCGGACTTTCAGCCTGGAATCAGCGTTGGCGCCGCAGAATGTGTCCACCACAAACAAACGTTTGCCCGACAGTTGTTGAGTAACCCGCTGCTTGAGGTGCTGCCAGGTTTCCTGGCTGAGCGGGTGGTTGTCGTTCTTGCCTTTGCCTTGATCGGACCACCAGACGGTGTTCCGGGTGACGTCATCACGAACGATATACTTATCCTTCGGCGAACGACCGGTGAATATACCGGTGTCTACGGCAACGGCACCCAGACGGGTTTCGACGCCGCGTTCATAACCTTGCAGGGCAGGGGATGTTTCTTCTTCAAAAAGCAAATCGTAGCTTGGGTTGTAGACAATTTCACGGACATCATGAATGCCATAAACCAACAATGCTTCTGGCCGAATGTCGGTAATCTGCATATTGCTACTCCTCGATTGTTATAATCATGCTGTTAACAAGTGTAAGGGACGAGCTTATTTTAACCACGCATACAATCATAAAATTAAATAAATTCATTAATAACTTTGCTTATCCATGTGAATGGAAAGTAATCATGTGGTCGTTTTGTGTACGAAATGGATGGCGCCCGCTCCCGTGGTGGAGAAAAAGCAGAAGCGAGGCTACCGGAGAATGCCTCGCTTCTGTTGCAACATACGTGGGCGCTGAACCGACGCGCCAGAGTGCGCGGATTAGTGCAGGGTTTGTGTCGGGCGCGCCTGACGCAGCGCCGCGATGTCAGACTGACTGAACAGGTAGTGACTGCCGCAATAGTCGCAGTGCATATCGATCTGCCCGTCCTGCTCCAGAATCTCCTGGATTTCGCTTTCCGCCAGTGTCATCAGCGCATCGGCACAACGTTCCCGAGAACAGTGACACTGAAATTCGACCGGTTGCGGTTCATACAGTGTGACGCTCTCCTGATGGTATAGACGATAGAGCACGTCATTGGCCGCCAGCCCAAACAGCTCTTCACCTTTGACGGTGGCGGTGAGTTGCGCGAGGTGGTCGAAATCGTCGCGGCTGCCCTGCTGCGACGGCAGCACCTGCAGCAACATACCTGCCGCACAGCTCTTGCCTTCGTGCTCGCCGGTGCGAATGAATAGCCGCGTCGGCAGTTGTTCGGATTGCTGGAAGTAGTTTTCCAGACAAGCGGCGAGAGTGTCGCCGTCCAGACCGACCACCCCCTGATAACGTTCGCCTTCGGTCGGCGTGATAGTGATCACCAGATAACCGTTGCCCACCATCTCCCGCAGCGAACTGCCCTGTGTTACCTCGCCTTGCAGGCGGGCGACGCCGCGCATTTGCTGCTGGTGGTTGCCGTTGATGACCGCCAGTTTTAGCGGGCCGTCGCCTTGTACCTGAACGGTAATGTCGCCGCTGAATTTCAACGTGGCGGTCAGCAGACTGGTAGCGACCAGCAGTTCTCCCAGCAAGGTTTTTACGGCTGCCGGGTAGTCGTGATTAGCCAGCATATGCTGGAATGTTTCGCTGACTGTCGCCAGCTCGCCGCGCACGGCGTAGTTTTCGAACAGATAACGATGTAATTGGTCATGATTGGCCATAATGGTTCTCTCGCGTCGGCACCGGTTTATTCGGTGTCGCTGTATTTAAATTTAATCAGATCCCGGCGCTCTTTTTTATCCGGGCGTCGATCCGGATGCGGCATGGATAACGCATTCAGTTTTCTGGCCAGCGCCAGTTTCTCTCGCTTTTCGATGCTGGCCGGCGTTTCCTGATACAGGGTTTGCGCCTCCTGCGCGGATCGCCGTTGATCGCTGATGGCGCATACGATAACCGTTCGTGCGTCGTTTCCCTGCCGCAGCGTGATCTCGGCATCCAGCTCGACCAGCTTGCTTGGCTTGCTGCGCTGGCCGTTGTAATGCACTTTCCCGCCGTCCACCATTTCCCGGGCGATAGCGCGGGTTTTGTAAAACCGGGCAGCCCACAGCCATTTATCCAGACGAACCGCGTGATCGTCATCAGATTCGGGCTTTTTGCTCATGAAGCCTCCGTTAGGGTTGACCAAGCGCCGGCAAGAGCCCCCGGTAATCGTTCATTGACGGGTGCTGGAAGAACTGTTTTTCTTTCCGGCTGGTGGAATCTGGGTTGCTAACGCCCAGGCAATAACGAATACCGAAGGTTTTAGCGGCATCCAGAATCGGTTCGCTGTCGTCTACAAACAGCGTCCGGGCCGGGTTAAAACCGGTTTGAGCTTGAACGGCATGCCATAACCGCTGATCTTCTTTCGGATATCCGTAAGTATGGGTGGAAAGCAGTAAATCAAGGTATTGATCCAGTCCGGTATGTTCCACCTTGACTGACAGGCTATGGGGATGGGCATTGGTCAGCAGGATGGTTTTTTTACCGCGGGTGCGCAATGCATTGAGAAAGGGCGCGGTATCCTGACGCAAACTGGCGCGATGACCGATATCGCTGGTCATCTGGTAAATATCGAGCTCTAGCTGTTTGCTCCAGTAATCCAGGCTGTACCAGTTCAGCGTATGCTGCACGGCATGATACTCCCGTTCAACCAACTGGTGTGCCTGTTCCAGGCTGATGCCCCGCCGGTGACTGAGGGTCTGCGGCACCAGTTGCAGCCAGAAATAGCTGTCGAACGCCAGGTCGATCAAGGTGCCGTCCATGTCCAGCAGGACGGTGTCGATTTCACTCCAGTTTAGTTCGGAACTCATACGCACTCCTGAAAAAATGCCGTCATCCAGAAAGACCGGCATGACGGCAGACAACGCGCGTCAGGGTAGCATATTCGCAGGGTGCCGCCTAAGAGTGAATCGTGTTGCCGTAAACGACGGCGGAGGCTGGCGCTTCTGGTGCCAGATGACGGGCATAATATTGCTGAATATTGGCGATGCGTTGCTGGCCGCGTCGATATTTGATGATGATCAGCGCCAGGTTGAGCACCACAATGACGCCGAACATCAACAACAGCAGGCAACTGCCCAACGAACGCCATAACGTGACGGCGTCGGGTTCGCTGTGCAGCGAGAGATGGCGGGTACCATTGGCATCAACGCTAATCTGGGTGATTACGCCATTGGCTGAGAATGGTGTGCGTAGCAACAACGAGGACAGCCGTTGCAGCTCCTGCCACTGTTCCTGAGGCGGAAAATCACGTAGTGGCGTGCCCGGCAAGGGATGGGTCACGAATTGCCGGCCCTCGTCGCTACGAATCAGGAAACCACCCGGCGACGGGCTGTTCAATGAGTTGGTGGCGGCGCTGATTTCCCGGCCGTAGAAGCTGTCCGCCGCATTATTGACCAGAGACTCCAGCGACTCGGCGCTGACCGGGCGGAGTATGACGCTGGTGCCTTTCAGCGCGCCGGTGCGTGCGCGTTTAACCAACATGTCCCAGTTTTTCGCGTTTCCAAGATTTACCAGTGCGTTTTTGAGGCGTACACAATCGTCGTCTTTTTCACAGAGCGCATCGGTTTTCAATACGATATCCGAGAAATCATTCAGCAGGATCATGCCCGATTTCTGAATGGTGTTGGCAAGCGGTGAATTCACCGAACTGTCATTGTTCGCCGGCGGGTGTAACTGATCGTTCAGGGTTTTTTTCAACGCGATGGTCTTATCGATAATCTCAGATTCCGGCAATGGCAGGGGGGCTGCCTTGTTCCAGTAAATGGCCGAACAGTCGAACGGCGAGAACGAAGACGATTTCGGCGCCGGCGTATCGTGATTGAGCGGCGGCACGTAACACATGCCGGAACCCTGAATCTGCAGTTTATCGCCGATATGAAGCGTCATACGCTCCAGCTCGTCAACCTGTGACACATGAATATTCTCAACGCCTTGCATCCAGGCCATGCTCAATTTCAGGGGAAGGTCGAGCGGTATGTATACCAACAGCAGGAGCAGACTTATCAGGGAGCCGCACGCGAGCACCAGATTGCGTCCCCAGTGTTGCAGCGGGAAGAATTTCACTTCGTTATGCAGCGACAGATATTTGCCCTGCCTTACCACCTGCCGATTGAGATAGATATCAACATCCGTTTTTTTACCGAGATCGTAGCCGATATAAGGTTGCCAGTGTGGCGGATAGATCAGATCGATATTGCCGAGTGAGACGTTTTTGAGCGGGGTTTGCCCCATATCGCTGAATAATCCCAGGCATTGCGGGGTGCCATTCAGGCAATGTACGTCTCGCAATTCCCGCGACAGCGGCGGGCGGAACAACTGCCAGCAGCACCAGATGGCGATAAGGAGCGCTGTGCCCGCCAACCAAGGCAGGATAGTTATCGGGCTGTTCAGACTAAAAACCAGCAGCAGGAATGCCAATCCCAGCAAGCTGGCGTCCCTGATGCCGCGGGAACGGTGTATCGCGTGCTCTTCCTGCGTCTCCTTACGGATGGAAACCAGTTCGGTGTGCTCGTGCTGTTCAGCGCTGATGGATGCGCGATCGCCAGGGATGTCGCGCCCTGCTGTGGTATGGAGATTGTCGACGAGTTCAGACAACGAATGACCATTCAGCGAGATCACGAGTGGAATAGAACGGGTTTTTATCAGTTCGATCTGATTATCCTGCGCGATGTACTGTTCCCACTGAGCGGGAAGATAAATTTCCTGTGTATCGATGAAATAGCGCCATTGATTGGGCGCATCGGTGCCCAATCCGTAACGGTTGATGCTGTGGGATATCTGATAAACCCGGCTGTTTTGCAGCAGACGGGGACGGCATGGAGCCGGAGAGGGGAATGCTGAGGACGCACGATTCTGGACGTTCATATCCAGATAATGTTCAACGGCAATACACTCTTCCGGGGTCAGTTGGCGATGCCCCGCAGGTGTAGTTGGTAAACGTTTGGCAAAAATAGTACGACGATGCATGCGATAGCCAATGAACGCCCCTATCGCGATCAGAGTGGTAAACAATACAGCCAATATGATGAGTATTGTGCTCATATTATTGCCATCCAACAGCGTAAGGCTCCCTCTGTTATGCTCGGATACTAACAGAAATGCACGTTTTGTGTTAATCCATACAACTTTGTTAGTGGCCTTTACTGACTGAATTCACCCACGATTATCTGTGGAACACATGATGATAACAATCAAGACTTTTATCAGGAATGAGGATAATCCGAATTTTTAAGATGGGGGCGGTTTCCGTTTTTAGGAAATCAAAAATGCGGATTATTTATAAAAAAACTAATGTATGGTCTTTGTTGCTGTTATGTAAAATTATCATGATGACGTTGCGGCAATCGTTAATGTTAACGCACAATGTAAAAGATTAAACATAGTGTGAGGAAGGTGAACGATTGTGCGGCTTTCCGTGGTTTTCATTAGGTGCATAGCCGGATGCCGGAGCGTTTCCTTACTTAGGGGCTACGATGAATAATAACCTGCAAAAACCCAGGATTCTTAAGGTTGAGACGGTTGCCCGTTCGCGTCTTTTCGACGTGGAGTCCGTTGATCTGGAGTTCAGCAATGGCGCTCGCCGGGTGTTTGAACGCATGCGGCCATCCGGCCGCGAAGCGGTCATGATAGTTCCGGTCATTGATGACGAATTATTGCTGATTCGTGAATATGCGGTGGGTATTGAACAGTATGAGTTGGGCTTCCCGAAGGGATTGATTGACCCGGGTGAAACGGTGTTTGAAGCGGCTAATCGCGAACTGATGGAAGAAGCCGGGTTCGGTGCAGAGCAGTTCGAGCTGTTATCCACCCTAACCATGGCGCCGTCTTACTTTTCCAGCACAATGAATGTGGTGATAGCCCGGGGTCTTTATCCCCAACAGCTTGAAGGGGATGAGCCGGAACCGTTACAACAGGTTCGCTGGCCGTTGCGGGACATGATGACTTTGCTGCAAGAGCCTGATTTTCGCGAGGCTCGCAACGTTAGCGCGCTATTTTTGGCCCAACAGCGGCTCAGCCGGGATGACTAACCATGTCCCCTGGTAGAAAAACAAAGTAGCAAAACAAAAAGGCGCGAATGCGCCTTTTTGCTGACTTCCGTCTGTCAGAACAACTCTTCCGCCTGACCACTGCTGGTATTGAATAATGTCGTACCGGCATCGTGGACTGCTTTTTCCGTTGGCTGAGTGCCGTCGATGAAATACTCCTGACGGCTGTTACCCCCGCCATCAGAGAGTTTGCCGCTACTGCGATCGATCACTACGCTGACCACTCCCGGCGGTGTCGGTGTCTTCTGTTCAGGGAGGCCGGCCAGCGCAACTTTCATGAAGTCGTCCCAAGCCGGTTCCGCCGTTTTAGCGCCGCCCTCATAACCTGAGATCTGATCGCGGATGACGCCGGAAACGGACGAACGGCCCAGATCGCGGCGGTGGTCATCGAAGCCGATCCATACCGATGCCACGATGTTGGGCCCATAGCCGGAGAACCAGGCATCTTTCGAGTTATTGGTTGTCCCGGTTTTGCCGCCGATATCATGTCGTTGCAGCACTTTGCCTGCCCGCCAACCTGTCCCCATCCAGCCGGGTTCGCCGAACACGTTACTGTTGAGCGCGTCCTTAATGAGGAATGCTAACGGCGTGCTGATTACATGCGGCGCATAAGACTGATTTGCCTGTCTGGCAACCTCAGATGGTGTGATCGGGTCAGCCTGCGGCGCGGTTTGCACCGGATTTTCCTGCGAGGTGGCCACATTTTCCATACTGTCGTCGGACAGCACGGCAGATCGCTGCGTCTCGCCGTAGATCACCGGTAGGTTGCAGGTATCGCAGACAATTTTCGGGCTGGCGCTGAATACCGTAGCCCCCGCTTCATTCTCGATCTTGCTGATGAAGTAAGGGTCGATCAGATAACCGCCATTCGCCATAACGGCATAACCGCGAACGACCTGCAATGGCGTGAAGGACGCGGCGCCCAACGCCAGAGATTCCGTATGGACGATGTTCTGCTCCGGGAAACCAAAACGCTCCAGATAGTCTGCGGCGTAATCGACGCCCATGGCGCGCATCGCACGCACCATCACCACGTTTTTCGACTGTCCCAAACCTTGACGCAAACGAATCGGGCCGTCATAAACCGGCGGCGAGTTTTTGGGACTCCAGTCGGAGCCGGCACCGGGATCCCAACGGGTGATTGGGGCATCATTCAGTATGGTCGCCAGCGTCAGGCCTTTATCCATCGCGGCGGTATAAAGGAATGGCTTGATGTTGGAGCCGACCTGACGCAGCGCCTGGGTAGCGCGATTGAATTTGCTCTGGCTGAAATCGAACCCGCCGACCAGTGCCAGTATGGCGCCGTTGGTAGGATTGACGGACACCAGCGCAGAGTTGACGTCCGGTACTTGTCCCAGCCACCACTCTTTGTCGACTTTACGTACCCAAATCTGTTGGCCGGCATCCAGCACGTCCATGACACGTTTGGGGGTCGGGCCTTGTTCGGTATCGGAGCGATAGGCTCGCGCCCAACGCACACCCGCCAACGTCAGCTCGATCTTCTCGCCGCTCGGCAGCATGGCATGCGCCTTATCAGCGGTAGCATCAAGCACTGCCGCCGGCATTAGCGGCCCGTAGGTTGGCAGTTTTTTCAACGCTTCGGTGATCTTGTCCTGCGGCCAGGCTGCGGTGCGCGGTTTCCACAATTCCTGATCCGGGCCGCGATAGCCATGGCGCATGTCGTAAGCCATCACATTGTTGCGGACAGCTTCATCCGCAGCCTGCTGTAGCTTGCGGGTAATGGTGGTGTAGACCTTGTACCCATCGTTATAGGCATCTTCACCATAACGTTTCACCATTTCCTGCCGTACCATCTCCGCCATATAAGGCGCGGAAAATGCGACTTCCGGAGCATGGTAGTCCGCATTGAGTTTTTCATTGCGGGCCTGATCGTATTGCGCCTGGGTGATGTAATTTTCATCCAGCATACGGGCCAATACCACATTGCGGCGGGCAATTGCGCGGTCGTAGGAATAGAGCGGGTTAAATGTCGACGGCGCTTTGGGCAAGCCCGCGATCATCGCCATTTCACCCAGCGTCAACTGGTCGATCGTCCGGCCGAAATAAACCTGTGCAGCGGCGCCGACGCCGTAGGCGCGATACCCCAGATAAATCTTGTTCAGATAGAGTTCGAGAATTTCATCTTTGGTCATCATCTGTTCGATGCGAACCGCCAGAAAAACCTCTTTTATTTTACGCAGCAGCGTTTTTTCCGGGCTGAGGAAAAAATTGCGCGCCAACTGTTGGGTAATGGTGCTGGCACCTTGCGAAGCGTGGCCGGACGTCAATGCGATCATCGTGGCGCGAATGATGCCCTGCGGATCGATACCGTGGTGCTCGTAGAAACGACTGTCCTCTGTGGCGATAAACGCCCGTACCATCACTGGCGGGATCTGATCGAGTTTTAGCGGGATGCGGCGCTTTTCGCCGAACTGGGCGATCAGCTCGCCATCGGCGGTGTAGACCTGCATCGGTGTTTGCAGACGAACATCTTTCAGCGTCGCGACATCGGGTAGTTGAGGCTCAATATAGCGATAAAGGCCATAGAGCGAGGCGGTTCCCAGCAGAATGCAACTTACTGCAAGGATGAGTAAATACTTTACGAACTTCACCTGGGATTTTCCATTCAGTAGCGTTTGAATAGTTTATAGACAGACGGGCGCTAGTATAAAGGTAAGCCAGCAAGGTGGATACGTTCTTTTGCTAAACGATAAGGAGATCGAACGATTATGGCTTATCCCGTCTGGCAGATTGGCATGGATGTCCAAAACGGTGTTTTGCGTGCGCTGGCGGTACAGCGTCGACGCCACGGCTGGCAACTGCGGCAGTGGTGGCAGTTGCCTTTGCCGGGCGACACGCTGCGCGGCGGCAGCTTACATAATCCGGCGGCGTTATGTGCGGTTCTGCAGCGGTGGAAACGCGAATTGCCGCATTATGTGTCGCTCCGGCTGGCTTTCCCCGCTGACCGGGTGTTGCAACAGCGACTTTCCGAACCAGATGGCCGGCTGCGGGAGCCTGAGCGAGGGTGGTACATCGAAAAAATGGCGGCAAAGAAACTGCCCGTCAGCAGCGACGCTCTGATTTTTGATTACCGCATCGATCCTGCTGTTGCCGATTCTGTGCTAGTGACCGCAGCGCGTAAGGCTGAGCTGGCTCTTTGGTTGGACTGTTTTCGACACGCCGGGTTACAGCTGGATGCCGTGGATATCACGCCTTGCGCTCTACGTTGTATGGCGCACCAGGCAGGGCTGGCCTCTGACAATATGCTGGTGCACCGTTTTGAAGATCGCTGGCTATGGATATCGTCGCTGAATGCGCCGCTGGCTTTTGGGACGGTGCATGTGGATGACGCTGCGGACTTCTCCGCATTGTTATCGTATGTTAGTGCTCACTATGAGCCTATGGCTTCTGAGCCAATATATCTGAGCACCTCTGCTCCTGATTTTCTGCCGGAGGCCTCATCGTCTTTCACGCTGTGGTCGCCCTTGCCGGCGTTTAGTCAGCAGCAGCCTCCTTTACCGGCGTTCCCTTCGGCATTCGTTATCGCTGGCGGGTTGGCCATCAGACCGGAGGATGTCTGATGCCGATGACCAATCTTCTCCCCTGGCGTCAGTCGCGGCGGCAATATCGTATGCGCCGGCTCGTGTGCGCACTGGTCATACAGTTTGCGGCGACATCGATCGTGTTATTCGCCATGCGGTTGCAGTTTCGCCAGCAGCAACATGTATTGCGGCAACTGATCGTGCAGATCTCGGATGGACAACGACAGTATGCCGGGCTGTCCCTTCAGGCCGCTGATCTTCGTCGGCAAGTGCTCGCCCAGCAGGCTTTGTTGGATCAAAAACGTCAGAATCAGCAGCGGAACCAGCGTTATCTTACGTTGCTGGAACAGCTTCCCCGCGTTATCCCCGATGTCATTTGGTTGACATCGGTCAGTGACAGCAATGCGGCGATACGATTATCCGGAGTGAGTAATCACTATTCTTCTGTGGTCGAATTTTCGAAAAGACTTGCCGGATTACCCGTATTTACAGTGGCTGAGTTGCAGGAGGCACAACGAGACCACAGCGATGCATCCAGGCTGCAATTCTCGTTGCGCCTTTACTGGAAACCTGTAACCGATGCGGAGAGACAGCCATGATCGAAGGGGTTCTTTTACGGTTTTCCCGCTGGCTGCATGTACCGTTACGGGTTTCCCTGCCGGTACAAACGCTGGGTGTAATGGCGTTATCCATCGTTTTTGGCATCCTGTTGGCGGCCCATGAACGTAATCAATTGCGCGAACTACGGCAGCAGCAGGAGGAGGGCATGCGACAAATTGCCGAATGGCGGCAAAAGCTGATTGCGATGCCTGCGATTAGCGACCTGCGGCGACAGCGGGATGAATATTCGGTATCCGGACGCACGCTAACGACGGAGGTGGTGGTGGCGCTTGTGGAGCAGTCATTACGCGACGCCGGCGTTAGCCTGGTGAGTTGGCAGTCTCGGGACGTCGAGAATGCGTCGGGAGTGACATCCGGCTGGTTGTTGGTCTTTGCGGGCGGTTATGAAGGCGTTTTACGTTTTTTACGGAGCATGGATGCCATTCCCGGTGCATTGCGCGTTGAGCACCTGCATATCAGTAAGATGCAGCATGAATTACGTGTTGAGGTGCTGTTGTCAGCGCCAGTGCCCGATAGCCCGGAGCGGTCGGTATGAGGTTGCTTTGGGGGGCTGCCTGCGGGTTTCTACTGGCAGGGGCACAAGCGACGGAGTGGCGTGATCCGTTTCAGCCTATAGCGAGCCGGGCGTGCGAACAGGAGTCGGCCGCATCATGGCGGTTAAAAGGCGTTATTGGCGATGGATTGCGTTGGAGCGGCTGGCTGGAACAGCCGCAACAAGCGTGGCGTCGCATTCGGCTGGGAGATGTGCTGCAACCCGAAGGATGGCGGGTCGTGCAACTCGGGCGTCAGGGCGGTGTCTTTCGTCCCGAGGGCGGGGATGCTGCCTGTAAAAATGAAGATGTCTATCTGGTAGCACCGTTGCAGCACAGCATCGATGAAACTGGGCAAAAAAACGCGGAATAGGGATACAACGATGAAAGGGATGTTCATATACGGTATGACGCTGGTCATGGCGGCGCAGTGCGCTGATACGTGGGCTAACGCAGAGACGCCTGTTTCGCTGGCGTTCGATGATGTGCCGGTACAACGGGTTTTGCAGGCGTTGGCTGAGCATCAGCAGCTGAATCTGGTGATCGCACCGGGCGTGGAGGGGAATGTGAGTCTGACTCTTGAGCGCGTACCGTGGCGGCAGGCGTTGGATATTATTTTGCGTATGGGGGATCTCACGCTGGAACGGGAAGGGCGCGTTCTGATGGTCTACCCACGAGAACATCTTGAAATGCTTCGCCTGCAACAGGCTGAGGAGGATGAACGGAAACAGCAGCAGCAGGCGTTACTGAATTTGTCCGTGACCTTGCGGCATGCGGAATCAACGGAAGTGGCCGCCAGTTTGCAGAGTCAGCGGGGCACCTTGCTGACCGAACGCGGCAGCGTCACCGTGGATAAACGCACCAATACTCTGATTGTTCGGGATGTCTCCTCCGCGCTGGAGCAGATCCGTTCGTGGCTGGACGTATTGGACAAGCCCCTCGCTCAGGTTCAACTGGCGGCACACATTGTCACCATCAGCAGCGAGCATCTCAAGGCGCTGGGTGTGAACTGGGGGCTGGATGCTGGCGATGCAACGAAACAGGCGCTAAGGATGAACAACTTCAACATCAACCTGCCTGTGGAAACGCCGACCGTGAACGCCGGTTTTCATCTTGCTCGTCTTAACGGACGATTGCTGGATCTCGAACTCATGGCGCTGGAGCAAGAAGATGAAGTGGAAATTATCGCCAGCCCCCGTCTGTTCACCGCGCATCAGCAAACCGCCAGTATCAAGCAGGGAACCGAAATTCCTTATCAGGTTTCCAGCGGCGCCAGTGGTTCCACATCGATTGAGTTCAAAGAGGCGGTGCTGGGGATGGAAGTCACCCCCAGAATTTTGCAGGGTGGGTTTATTACCCTGAATTTACTGATTAGTCAGAATATGCCAGGGCGTTCTATCAAGCAGGGCGAGGGGGAAATGCTGGCGATTGATAAACAGGAAATCCAGACGCAGGTTACGGTAAAGGATGGGGAGACCATTGTTCTTGGCGGCATTTTTCAGCAGCAAAAGAACAGGACTGAGCGGAAAGTTCCTGGACTGGGGGCGTTGCCGGGTATCGGTCGATTATTCAGCAGCAGTGACCGGCAGAATACACGACGAGAACTGGTGATTTTTATCACGCCGACGTTGATTCAAGCTTCGTTGCCGACGAAACAGCCCTGACACGACGGTTGCCGATTTCTCTGGTATCTCAATGTTTTTCGTTAAATCGTGTTCTTCATGGTTTGACGATGCCCCGGTTTTAGCATACAAGGGTAGCCAATTGGCCACCTGGCGACGGGCGTGTCCCTTCCCGGTGTTGATAGCGCATATGGTTTACCGCCGCTTGGTTCGTGTGGCATTTTATTCGGTTGCCAAACTACCCAGAGTATTGAGATAATTTTTTGTCTGATTCTCGCACTATCGCTCATGAGGTTTCAGTTTAGGTTCCGCCGCAGGTTCTATGGCGGGGCGGGTTATCATTAACGAATTTCTTAGTAATACCAAAAAAATGGCAGAGAAACGCAATATCTTTCTTGTTGGGCCCATGGGTGCCGGCAAAAGCACTATTGGCCGTCAGTTAGCTCAGCAGCTCAACATGGAATTCTTCGACTCCGATCAAGAAATTGAGCGACGTACCGGGGCTGATGTTGGCTGGGTATTCGATTTAGAAGGCGAAGAAGGTTTCCGCGAGCGCGAAGAGAAAATTATTAATGAGCTGACGGAAAAACAAGGAATTGTTTTGGCTACAGGCGGTGGCTCGGTGAAATCACGCGAGACCCGCAATCGTCTTTCCGCGCGGGGCGTGGTGGTCTATCTGGAGACCACAATCGAAAAGCAACTGGCTCGCACGCAACGGGATAAAAAACGCCCGTTACTTCAGGTAGAAAACCCTCCACGCGAAGTCCTTGAAGCATTGGCAAGAGAGCGTAATCCATTATACGAAGAGATTGCCGATGTCACTATTCGCACCGATGAACAAAGCGCCAAGGTAGTTGCCAACCAGATCATCAGCATGCTGGAAAACAACTGATTTTTTAACAATACCTGCTTGTCGCAGGTTTTCCGAACGATCATGGAACGTGCATGGAAAGAATTACCGTCACTCTTGGGGAGCGCAGCTACCCCATTACGATAGCAGCCGGACTCTTCCAGGAGCCGGGTTCTTTTATGCCGTTGAAAACCGGCGATCAGGCGATGCTGGTGACGAATGAAACACTGGCGCCTCTCTACCTGGATACTGTGCGCAGCGTGCTGGAAAAAGGCGGTATTCGCGTTGATCAGGTGATTCTGCCGGATGGCGAGCAGTACAAATCGCTGGCGGTTATGGAACAGGTGTTTTCTGCGCTGCTGGAGAAGCCCCATGGTCGTGATACTACTCTGATAGCGCTGGGTGGCGGCGTGATTGGCGATCTTACCGGCTTTGCTGCGGCCTGTTATCAGCGGGGCGTGCGTTTCATTCAGGTTCCCACGACACTGTTGTCTCAGGTGGATTCCTCCGTCGGCGGCAAGACGGCGGTAAACCATCCGCTGGGCAAAAATATGATCGGCGCGTTCTATCAGCCTGCATCCGTCGTTATCGATATCAACTGCCTAAAAACGTTGCCCGCTCGCGAGTTGTCTTCTGGTCTGGCGGAAGTCATCAAGTATGGGATTATTCTCGATCGCGCTTTCTTTGAATGGCTGGAAGGGCATATTGAAGAGGTGCGTGCGTTGAAGGAAGGGCCTTTGGCTTACTGTATCCGTCGTTGTTGCGAACTGAAAGCTGACGTTGTCGCTGCGGATGAACGTGAATCTGGGCTGCGCGCATTGCTGAATCTGGGCCATACTTACGGGCATGCTATTGAAGCGGAAATGGGTTATGGCAATTGGCTGCACGGCGAAGCTGTCGCGGCGGGCATGATGATGGCGTCCCATACTGCGCATCGGCTCGGTCAGTTTAGCGTCGAAGATATCGAACGTGTCGCCTCGTTGTTGCTGCGCGCGGGTCTACCGGTGACTGGGCCTGCGGAAATGGCGCCGGAATCCTATCTTCCCCATATGATGAGAGATAAAAAAGTTCTGGCGGGCGAACTGCGTTTGGTGCTCCCTACGGCGATTGGACGGTCAGAAATGCGTGGCGGCGTGCCGCATGAGCTGGTTCTGGCGTCGATAGCAGATTGTCTCCCCTGACGCCAGCCCCCACCCAGATAAATCACAGTCGAGGGACTGTGATGGTTTACGTTTAAAATACAATGCCTTATGATTTAGTCTTCCGTTGCGTAAAATGTCAGCGGAAACTGGCCTTTCAGTTGGAGGGTATAAATGGATGAGTTCAATCCGGAAGAAGAATTGAAGCCGGATGCCAGCGATCGTCGGCCGACGCGCCCGCAGAGCAGAAACAGAAGCGCAGGCTTTTCGATGCCCAGCGTGTCGTTGTCCCGGCAACATACCATGATCGGTATTGGTATTGTGGTATTGCTGCTGCTTATCGTCGGTATTGGTTCTGCCCTACAGTCCCCAGGACAAGGCCCGACGCAACAGTCAGGCGCGGCGAAAAATATCGATTTGTCATCCTCCATGACCCAGAGCCAACAAAGCGGTTCGCTGCCGCCGCCGACCGCCCCTGCCCAGACTACGTCAGTACCTTCCGGCAATCAGAGTGCTGCCGATCCGCAGTCGCTCAGTGGCCAGCCTATCTCCAGTTCGCCGACGCAAGCCGTGCCGTCGAGCCCGAATGGCAACCAACAACGTATCGAATTGCCCGGCAATATTACGGACGCGCTCTCCCAGCCTCAACAGCAGGATCGAGTGAATGCATTGTCCCAAGGGGCGATGGGGGATGGCGCTATATCCGGTTTGCCAACCGCTCCAGCCACCGTCGTTCCGACGGGGAAAGGGCATACTCAATCGATGGATAAATCGCCAACGATGCGGCAACCGACTAAACCGGCGGAAATCAAAGCCGATAAAGAAACATCCCGGCATGTTGTTGACAATGTTCATAAAATGCCGACGACGGCGATTACACCGGCTCCTGCCAGCAAGCCTGCTGCAGTATCTAAACCGGCGACTGTTGCTGCCAGTGGTCACGGCGGCTCAATTCAGAGTGCGCCTGTTAGCGCTTTCACGCTGCAACTGAGTAGCGCTTCCCGGGAGGAGTCCCTGAAGGCCTATGCTCGCGACCAGCGGTTAGCAAACTACTGGGTGTATGAAACGAAACGTGATGGTAAGCCCTGGTATGTATTGGTGAATGGCGTGTATGCGTCATCCGATGACGCCAAGCGTGCCATTGCATCGTTGCCTGCCGATGTACAGGCGAAAAAACCGTGGGTCAAGCCAATCCGCCAGGTGAAGCAGGACTTAACCAAATAACTTCAATTGGCCCTGATGTGCTGTCTGAAACAGAGTACAATCCGCGGCTCTGCAATGTATGAGTAATTAACGACGGCATGAAGAAAAACCGCGCTTTCTTAAAATGGGCTGGTGGGAAATATCCGCTGGTAGAAGAGATTCGCCGATATTTGCCAGCGGGAGAGTGCCTCATCGAGCCCTTTGTCGGTGCGGGCTCTGTGTTTCTCAATACCGACTATAGCCACTATATTTTGGCCGATATTAATAGTGATCTCATCAATCTCTATAACATCGTCAAAAATGAAACGGACGAATTTATTGGCGATGCCCGTCAGCTTTTTATTGATCGCGTAAATACCCCGGATGCGTTTTATTTATTACGGGACGAGTTCAATATTTGCACACATGCGTATCGACGGGCGTTGCTATTTTTGTACCTCAATCGTCATTGCTATAACGGCTTATGCCGTTACAACATGCGGGGCGAATTCAACGTACCATTTGGCCGTTATAAAAAGCCTTATTTTCCGGAAGAGGAATTACACTGGTTTGCGGAAAAAGCCCAGAATGCCACTTTCGTCTGCGAACATTATCATCAGACATTGATCAACGCGGCGGCCGGTTCGGTGGTGTATTGCGATCCACCTTATGCGCCGCTGTCGGCAACGGCCAATTTTACGGCTTACCACACCAATAATTTCAATAATCAGGATCAACTGAATCTGGCGCGGCTGGCGTTAAGGCTGTCGGCGGAAAGCCGGATCCCGGTATTGATATCCAATCATGACACGTTGCTGACACGTGAGTGGTATCAGGATGCTTCCTCGCTGTATGTGGTCAGAGCGCGTCGAACCATCAGTCGTAATATTACCGGGCGCAGCAAAGTGAATGAGCTGCTGGCCTTATACTGTTAGGTCGTGGAGTCAAATCCACTGCCGATGGGCAACTGATGCCCCTGGAAAACAGCTGCTGTTCGGGAGTGTCGTTATGTGGTCGCCAGGCCCGGCAGCGCGGACTCAACGAGTTTGGAGAAGCGAATGAAACCGTTTTTGATTGCTCCGTCTATTTTGTCTGCCGATTTCGCAAGGCTTGGCGAAGACACTGAGAAAGCGCTGAAGGCGGGAGCGGATGTGGTTCATTTTGATGTAATGGATAACCACTATGTTCCAAACCTGACCATCGGGCCTCTGGTGCTCAAGTCGCTGCGCGACTATGGCATAACGGCCCCGGTTGATGTTCATTTGATGGTGAAGCCGGTAGATCGGTTGATTCCCGATTTTGCCCAGGCGGGCGCCAATTTCATCACCTTCCATCCAGAGGCATCCGAACATGTCGACCGCACTTTACAGCTCATCAGAGATAACGGTTGCAAAGCCGGGTTGGTATTTAACCCGGCGACGCCACTGAGTTACCTCGACTATGTGATGGACAAGCTGGACATTATTTTGCTGATGTCCGTCAACCCCGGATTCGGCGGGCAATCCTTCATTCCCGCTACGTTGGACAAACTGCGCCAGGTGCGCAGACGGATTGACGACGGTGGTTATGATATCCATCTGGAAGTGGATGGCGGTGTGAAGGTGGATAACATTGCCGACATCGCGGCAGCGGGTGCGGATATGTTTGTTGCTGGCTCCGCCATTTTTGGTCAACCGGATTATCAGGCGGTGATTGCGCGTATGCGACAGGAACTGGCGAAGGTGTCTCATGGCTGATTTGACGTCGATTCGCGGTATAGCGTTCGATCTTGACGGTACGTTGGTGAATAGTGCGCCGGGGCTGGCCGACGCGGTCGATATGGCATTACGCGCCATGGCGCTCACTCCGGCGGGAGAAGCGCGGGTGATCACCTGGATCGGCAACGGTGCGGATGTGCTGGTGGAACGCGCCTTGCGTTGGGCTGGCGGAGAGATAACGACGCGGCTGATTCAGGATACTCGTTCACTGTTCGATAAGTATTACGCTCGAACGGTCGACAGCGGCAGCAGCCTGTTTCCCGACGTAGAGGAAACGCTGGCTGCATTGTCTGCTCAGGGCGTACCGCTGGCGGTGGTGACGAACAAACCGACGCCGTTTGTTGCGCCGTTGCTGGAGGTGCTGGGTATCGGTCATTACTTTTCGCTGATCGTCGGCGGCGATGATGTGCCGCAGAAAAAACCGCATCCGGCGCCGCTCTACCTGGTAATGGGAAAACTGGGGCTGCGGGCAAACGAGTTGCTGTTTGTCGGCGACTCGCGCAATGATATACAGGCCTCCCAGGCAGCAGGTTGCCCTTGTGTCGGCATGACGTATGGATATAACTATGGTGAAGCGATCGCCCTGAGCGGCCCTGATGTGGTGCTCGATCGTTTCGCGGATTTATTGCCCTTAGTCGGGGCATCACTTTCAAACCATCAGGATGCATTATGAGTAAGCCCATTGTATTTAGCGGCGCACAGCCGTCCGGCGAGTTGACCATTGGTAACTACATGGGTGCGTTACGTCAGTGGGTTAACATGCAGGATGAGTTCGACTGCATTTACTGCATTGTGGATCAGCATGCCATTACCGCGCGTCAGGATCCGCAGCAACTGAGAAAAGCGACGCTGGATACGCTGGCGCTTTATCTGGCGTGCGGTATTGATCCACAAAAAAGCACGATTTTTGTTCAGTCCCATGTACCGGAACACGCGCAGCTGGGGTGGTTGTTGAACTGTTATACCTATTTCGGTGAATTAAGCCGTATGACCCAGTTCAAGGATAAATCCGCCCGTTATGCGGAAAACATCAACGCCGGTCTGTTCGATTATCCGGTGCTGATGGCGGCGGACATTCTGTTGTATCAGACCAATCAAGTGCCGGTGGGCGAAGATCAGAAACAGCATCTGGAGCTGAGCCGCGATGTCGCGCAGCGTTTCAACTCGATTTATGGCGATATCTTCAAGGTGCCCGAACCGTTTATTCCGAAGTCCGGCGCCCGTGTCATGTCGCTGCTGGAGCCGACCAAAAAGATGTCCAAGTCGGACGACAATCGCAACAATGTGATCGGTTTGCTGGAAGATCCGAAATCGGTGGTGAAGAAGATCAAACGCGCGGTCACTGATTCTGATGAGCCGCCGGTAGTGCGTTATGATCTGGAGAATAAACCGGGGGTTTCCAACCTGCTGGATATTCTCTCTGCTGTGACCGGCCAGACCGTTGCGGAACTGGAGACGGCGTTTGAAGGCCAGATGTACGGGCATTTGAAAGGCGCTGTGGCGGATGCCGTTTCGGGCATGTTGAGTGAATTGCAGGAGCGTTATTACCGTTTCCGCAATGACGAAGCCTTCCTGCAGCAGGTGATGCGTGACGGCGCAGCCAAAGCCGGCGCCCGTGCTCAGGAAACGCTGCGTAAGGTGTATGACGTCGTTGGGTTCGTTGCCCGCCCTTGATGCGCCCGTCGCAATAAAAAAGCCCTGTATGCCGTGAGGCTACAGGGCTTTGTTGTTTTTACAATACGTTGTGATGTGGTCTATTGCACAATTTATCACGCTATATTTTCTTGAAAATGCACAAATTGCCTGATGACGTGCCCTTTATGCTTCTTGATAATAAATAAAACACCATTTTATTAAAAATGTTACTGTGTTTTGTGTCGCTAATGTTCATTGAGAAAAACCATCATTCAGGCAGGTATTAACGTGAAAATAGAATCTATTGATGTCACCGTCTTCACCTATCCTACACGTCGGGTTTCTGATAGCGCTGGGCATTCTCATCCAGGCGATGAACACCAGGCATCTATGGCGTTGCTGACCATTACGGCAGATGAGGGCAGCAAAGGGTATGCGTTTTCACCGGTGGAAGTTGTCCGGCCTTACGTCGTGAATGCATTTTTCCGTAAAGTGTTGATTGGGCAGGATCCTTTCCAGCGTGAACGCCTCTGGCAGGATCTGGTGCACTGGCAGCGCGGCAGCGCGCATCAACTGACGGATCGGGCGTTGGCGATTGTCGAACAGGCATTGTGGGATCTGATTGGCCGTAAACTGAATGTCCCGGTTTATCAATTATTGGGAGGGTATCGCGACAAGGTTCCCGCCTATGGCAGCACCATGTGCGGCGATGAACTGTCTGGAGGGCTGTCGACGCCGGAAGAGTATGGGTTGTTTGCTGAAAAACTGGTACAGCGCGGCTATAAAGCCATCAAGCTGCACACCTGGATGCCGCCGGTTTCTTTCGCGCCCAGCCCGAAAATGGACGTCAAAGCTTGCGCCGCCGTGCGCGAAGCGGTCGGGCCTGATATCTGCCTGATGCTGGATGGATATCACTGGTATAGCCGCAGCGATGCGCTCTATATCGGCCGGGAGTTGCAGAAGCTGAACTTCACCTGGTTTGAAGAGCCGATGGAGGAGCAAAGCATGGCTTCCTACAGTTGGCTCAGCAAAAACCTTGAGATTGACGTGATTGGGCCGGAAAGCCTGGGCGGCAAATACTTCAGCCGCGCCGACTGGGTGAAGGAAGGCGCCTGCGATATCTTACGTGCCGGCGTGCAGGGCGTTGGCGGGATAGCTCCCTGTGTGAAAGTGGCGCATCTGGCGGAGTCTTTCGGGATGGACTGCGAAATTCATGGCAACGGCGCGGCGAACCTGGCGGTGGTCGGTGCGATCAAAAATTGCCGCTGGTACGAACGTGGTCTGCTGCATCCATTCCTGAACTATGACGAGCCGGCCGCATACCTGAACGCGCTGGTTGATCCGATGGATGAAAATGGGTTTGTTCATTTGCCGCAAGCCCCTGGTTTAGGTGAAGACATCAACTTCGCGTGGATTGACGCTCATACCATAAGCAAAGCATGAATGTGAGCTAGCCTGCCTGATTCCCCGGTAATCCGCCGGGGAAGTCCTCCACGCCAGTTGGCTGTATCTGATTGGTTTTCTTTCCAGTCTTTCTTAATTCCCGGGATTTCCCCAGTAGCCGTTGCTATAAAGACATTCGCCCGCGCGTGGTTACGCAACGAAACGTCGTGAAGTAGGGAATCGCAACATCTGCGATTGTAAAAATGGCGCGCAATTAGTGCTTTTTTATTGAGCGCGACCGAGAATTATGGGTAAAAAAAAGTAAATAGGTAGCGCAGGAAGAGATCGCTATTTAAAATCATTGCGCTTTCTATAGTCAGGCCTCAAAAGGAATTCTCCATGTCAAAACGTATACTGGCAGCCGTCGCAACGGTGCTTTCGCTGACTGCTTTTTCTCCGGCCTTTGCCGCCTCTGGCTCTACCCATGTGTTGTTGACTACGTCAGCCGGAAATATCGAGTTGGCGCTGGAAGATCAAAAAGCGCCGGGCTCGGTAAAAAATTTCGTTGATTACGTGAACAGTGGTTTTTATAACGGCACTATTTTTCACCGGGTGATCCCAGGCTTCATGGTGCAAGGCGGGGGCTTCAGCAGCGACCTGAAACAAAAGTCGCCGAATCCACCGATTAAAAATGAAGCAGATAACGGCCTGCGTAACCTGCGCGGCACCATTGCCATGGCGCGTACCAGTGAGAAAGACAGTGCAACCAGCCAGTTTTTCATCAATGTAGCCGACAATGCGTTTCTGGATCACGGTCAACGTGATTTCGGCTATGCGGTATTTGGCAAAGTGGTGAAAGGCATGGACGTCGCCGATAAGATTTCTCAGGTGCAGACCGAAAATGTTGGGCCTTACCAGAACGTTCCCATCAAACCTATTGTGATTCAGTCTGCCAAAGTCATTAAAAAATAACGTTTTTTGTCTGGCATTCTTGCCGGGTAAGCAGCCCTCGCCATTCGGTGAGGGCTGTTTTTATTCCTGCAGTGCGTGATGTACTTCAACGTTATAGCTGGACAGATTCAGCTTTCGGTCTTCGATCAGCATGTGCTGGGTGATAACTTCATAAACGACGTAATGGAACAGCTCGATGAGCCCTATCTGCTGCTGTTCGTAGCGTTGCACCATCTCTTCCGCCCGCCACAACAGATGGTTGTGGATTTTGGCGTGTTGATCGGCGTCGGGATGGTGGGCGTCCCAGAGAAACTGTTCTTCGTGTTGCATGTGATCGCTGAGTTCATCGATCAGCTCGCGTAATTGCACCATAAACGCTGTCTGCGAACCGTTTAGGACGATCACCTGCAGCAGTTGATTAGCCCTGTTGAACAGTTGGCGGTGTTCCTGGTCGATGGCTTGGTTGCCTATGTTGTAGGCGTCGTTCCATATGAGTCTGACCAGGTTGCTGTCCGGCAGAGAGACATCATGGCCCTGAGATACCAACGTTTCCGTCTCGGTTCGGTTTCTTCCCGCGGCCTTGGCCCGGTACAATGCAGCATCGGCGCGGCCAAGCCAGCTTTCCCAATGGTCGGTGGATTGGCAAACGGAAACACCGATACTGGTCGTGATCTTGACCCCGCCGGGAAAGGTTTGAGCCTCCAACGCGGCCCGGATACGTTCGGCGGTTTGCACTGCGCCGGTAAAGCCGGTGGCGGGCAGGATGGCGACGAATTCTTCTCCTCCCCAGCGTCCGAAGACGTCAGTCGTGCGTAGCAAGGCGAGCGCGGTATCGGAAAACCCTTTTAATACTTTATCTCCCACACTGTGTCCGAATTTGTCGTTCACCTCCTTGAAGTGATCGAGGTCGAACATCAGAAGCGATACCGGATACCCGTAGCGTTCCAGCCGCTCCATTTCCTGTCTGGCGATTTCCTGAATACGAATGCGGTTCCAACAGCCGGTTAGGCTGTCCTGCCGCGCCATCAGGTTGTTGAGGTGCTCGGCGCGATCTTTGGCCATCATGATCATACCGTTGGCGATAAACAGCAGCGTCATAAAGCTGGTCATATAGGTGACGGTTTGAGCTGTCGAGCTGGACAGTACGGAAAACGGGGTGGCGCCGGTATATATCAACAGGATAATCCGCACGATAAAAGCCATGACGTTTATCGTCAGTCCCAGCACCATCAAGTTGCGTCCGCGCGTTGGCAGGCTTTGATCCTGGGTCATCAGATAAGTGACGACGAGAATAGCTTGCGATAGGCAGATTAGCGAACTGGCCAGGGTTCGCGCGTACTGGTTGTCGAGCATGATGGAAAAGAACCCGGCGGTAAAAATCACCGGCAACCAGAGAATGACCGGGCGAATATGGCGTTGTTGAAACTGGGTAATGGCCAACAGCAGCGTCGAGTAGGTGGTGGCGATCAGAATATTGGCGGCCACGATAGAAATCACATCTGGGATCGTGCCACGTAAGGCGTACAGGCTATAGGCGGTTGCGTGACAGACCAGAGCCCGGGTACAGATGATCAGCGCGCGATCCTTTATGCCATGAGCCGACCAGCGCATACAGATAGCGAGTGCACTGCTGCAAACGATGATCATCATGAACATAGTTGGAACATCGGCGTGCATGCAATCACCTCAACATGACAGGAAAAATTGCCGTCATTACTTACGCATTATCAAAATAGTGGATGGCGTATTCATCATGATATCTCTGTGAAATATGTCGGCTGGAAATATTGCCAGAGATAAGCATTGCTGTGGATATACCATTCTGTATACGGGGGGCTCATGGAATTTGTCAATATGATAATGGATTGTCGCAACGATAGAGTATTCCTTAATAGTGACAGGATTTTATCGCTGTCTATTTCGTGAAACCGTGGCGTCATGGGTTTTCATTTGTCACCATTTCGACAGACATGTCGGCGTCGTTGGTTGGCGTAAGGGAAAGACAAGGCAGGGAAATATGGGAAATTCATTGCGAGGTCATCTCGAGAATGAATGATATGACCGCCGGCGGCGGTCATGATGAGAAATAAGCCCGAGAAGGATGACATGGTTGGCTTAACGTACCGTTGAATAATATGAATAACATCGGCGTCATTGCTGCGCTTTCCGCACAGCGAATCCATTGCAAATAAGCAATGTTATCTTCACTGTGCTCGGCGGGGGCAAACTGGCTGGCGTAGCGTTTTATCCAATATTCAACGATGGCGCCTGACTCAACGATGATTTCTCCGTTGTCTTCCAGCTCGGGCGATTTTCCCAACGGAGGGGTCGCTTTCAATGTATCAGGCGCCAGTGGATTGTCTTGATTCCTTTGGTAGATGATCAATTCATAAGGAATATGTGCCGCTTCCAGTAACCAAAGAACGCATATTGAGCGAGACTCGTTCAAATGACGTAGCCTCAGGCATCATCGTGATGCCCTTTCACTGAAGTTGTTTTAACAATGCTTCAGCGACACCTTCTGAACTGGCCGGGTTCTGGCCGGTAATCAATTTACCGTCTTCAACGATATAAGGCGTCCAGTCTGAGCCTTTGGTATACAGCCCACCCAGCTGCTGGAATTCATCTTCGATCAGAAAGGGGACGATAGCGCTGAGTTCAACCGCAGCTTCTTCGCTATTCGTAAATCCGGTGACATGGCGCCCTTTGATCAACGGATCGCCGTTGGCTGCTTTTACATGACGCAGTACGCCAGGTGCATGGCAGACGAAGCCAATGGGTTTGCCGGCGCGCTCGAAGGCTTCGATCAGTGCGATGGAGTCTGCGGATTCCGCCAGATCCCACAGCGGGCCGTGGCCACCGGGATAGAACACCGCATCAAAATCATCCATGTTTACGGTATCCAGCTTCACTGTGGTGGCCAACGCATGCTGTGACGCGGCATCGGCTTTGAAACGATGGGTCGACGCGGTCTGAAAATCGGGTAAATCGCTTTTCGGATCCAACGGCGGTTGTCCACCAGCCGGCGAGGCCAATACGACATTCATCCCGGCGTCTTTGAAGGTGTAATAAGGTGCCGCGAACTCTTCAAGCCAAAACCCCGTTTTCTTGCCGGTATGACCTAATTGATCGTGAGAAGTTAAAACCATCAATACGTTCATTATGTTAATTCCTTGATTGCAATGAATGTCTTACCTGTTTAGGTGATTACCCTTTCAGGGCAGTGTCGAGTCGGGCCAGCTTATCGGCATAAGGCGCGCGCAGCCGTAAATTGGACGCGCCGTCTTCGCGTTGTACAACAACGGCTTTTGCATGGGTAAAACGCCGGAAACCGTGGATGCCATGATAGGCCCCCATGCCGGAAGCGCCAGGAGATGACCGCGCGTTACTCTTCCAACGCCTTGGCGAGCTGTTGTAACCAGGCATCCACGTTGCTGGACGGCACTGTCAGCGTGCGTTTGACGGTGGTTGCCGTCGGGTAGCCGCCCACATCGTCCTGACTGTCGACGAAGGCGCCGGTGCGTTTCTGGAAGTTGCTCACAATTCGCTGATCCACGCTGTCGCGATCGTTCGGACGTGCGCCGGCTTTCTGCGTGACCTGGCTTGCGACGGAGCTGGCGCTGATGGCGGTCAGACCGGTCGGCCAGACCGGCGCGGCTTTCAACTGGGTGATGTCGGTGCCGGAGGTCTGCGATACGGCTTTACCCGCAGCGTTATAGGCGAGATTGTCATTCATCCACACGTTGCCGCCGGTGGTGTTGCTGCCGACCAGCGCCAGCCCGGAGGGGGTATTCGCGCCGTAGTACATCACGTTTCCGGCGATCGCCACTTTCGGGTTTTCCGGCAGCGTCTTGCCTTCCCACTCGCTCTGAATCGCGCCGACGCGAATTGCCCAGACGCCGGGGTTATAAATCAGGTTGTTGACAACAACGCCGGTGCTGCCGCCCTTGAACCAAGGGTTACGCTCATTGTTATGTGCATACAGGTTGCCGATGATGGCGGCGTTGGTAACGTTATCGTGCACCAGGGTTCCCATGGAATGGATCCCTTTGGAGTGGCTGGCGTTATAAAGCCCCTCGGCGATGATGTTGTTGGAGAAGGTGACGTTGTGCGCGGTACCTGACTGGCCATCATAGCGCGGCCCGGAGACGGACAGGTTTTCATCCGTTCCCCAGGCGAAGCTGCAATGGTCGACGACGACGTTGTAGGCGTTCGGGCCGTACAGGGAAACATCTTTTTCAAAGCCGCTCTTTTTGGCGTGCCCGGCGTCGCCGATGCGAAAGCGGATGTGCTGCATCAGCACGTCATGTGTGGAGATGACCATACCGCCTTTAATGAGCGAGATGCCGGGTGACGGCGCGGTTTGTCCGGCGATGGTGACGTATGGCTCGCTGAGTTTCAGGTCGGCTTCGTTAAGGTCGATCACGCCGCCTACCTCAAAGACGATAATGCGAGGCCCTTTGGTGGCGAGCGCTTCTCGCAGGGAGCCGGAACCGCTGGCCGCCAGCGTGGTGACGCGGATGATTTTTCCGCCGCTGCCGGCAACGGTATCGGTGCCGAATCCTTTGAGGTCGGGCGCCGCGGTGCTGGCAGCCTGTGCACTCAGTACGCTGGCGCCGCACAGTACGGCAAACAGAAGATTGCGTTTCATGGTGGTGTGTTTCCTGGGGGGAGAGTCGGATATCACGGTGCAGGTCTATCAGACCTGCACCGGTATTTCAGCCATTCCATGGCATGGATGGGGCGCCGGATCGCGAATAATCCGCTGCCCCGTCGGCTGATGGGATCAGTTACACGATGAACTGGTCAACTCGGCCAGGTTTTTGCTCACGCCGGCATAGTTGGCCAGTTTGTTCTTCACGCACTGGGCGCTAACCGGGCTGTAGCTGTAAGACACCGTCGGGTAGGTACCGGTAGACGTCCAGCTGTCAGCGTTGACGTATGCCTTGGTGTCGGCGGTCCAGGTGATGCCGTAAGTGGTGAAATCAGCTGGTTTGGTGATGTTGTTGTTCTTCAATACCCAGGTACCGAAGTTGCTGCCGTCGTAGCGCGATGTGACCGGGTTGACTGCATCCTGGAACCAGTTGCTTTCGATCAGCGCCTTGCCGCTCTGGCGAACGTTCAGACCGGAGCTGGTGACGTTGGTGTACAGGTTGTTGTAGGCGTGAACATTGCCGCCGCGCTGCAACGGCAGACGAGCGTTCACATCGTTATAGACGTTGTGGTGATAGGTGATATTACGCTCGGCGGTATCGGAAGAGCTAAAGCCCGACAGCCCAACCTTTTTCACGCCGTGGATGTAGTTGTAGGAGACGGTCACGTAGGTGGCGCCTTTTTTGATATCCACTGCGGATTCAAAGGTGGTATCGCCGTCTTTGCTGCCGTCGCATTCGTGGTTGGCGGCGAACAGTTCGTTGTGGTCGATCCATACGTTTGGCGAATTATCGATACGAACCATATCGCCGTCGCTGGCGCCGCCCGGCAAGTAACCGATGCGCATGTTGCGAACGATGACATCGGAAGAGTTAACGATCCAGATACCGAAGTTAGCGGAAGACCCGTTGGCGCCGATGATGGTGATGCCTTTGGTGAAGTCTTTGACTTCCACGCCGCGTGCATCCTTGGCGGATTGGGCGCAAATGTTGGCGGCGGCGGCGTTGATCAGCGAATCTTCATTGCCGGTATAGGTGATGATCAGCGGGTAAGCGCCGTTCTTGACCTTCTTGCCGCTGGAGTCGTAGCGGGCGGCGGCAATGATATCCACGATATCCTGCATGGATGTGGCGGTTTTGCTGACGGCGCCGGAGATGTTGCCGCCGGCAGTGGTGGCGTAGCCCCCCGTGCTGGCAGCCAGGGCGGGCAAGCTCAGCGCCAGCAGCAGACCTGCAGCGATAGGTGTGATAAGTGCTTTCATGCGTCGTGTTCCTGTTTAAGAAAAGTGATGAGTGGGCATGTTCTGTTCCTGATGCCCGGTTGGGGAGCGCATAAAAAAAGGGGTAAATAGAACCCGTATATGCAGCATGACCCTGACTCAGTGTTAGCGGAAAAGAGGAATATTTCAATTGATGAAACACGGGTTCATTATTAAGGGAATGGTGTTTTTTTCAGAGTTTTGACGGCAGTCACTTTCAGTGGTCTGAGTTCATATTCGCTAATTATCAATCATCAATATTAATTGATAACTAATTATTTATCGTTCAATACGTTTAATAACAAAAACGTGGGAAGAGCGAGGTGCAGGGCGACGTCTTTGGCGCCATGAGGCGCTACACCCCGGGTGTTTGCATAGAGAAGAGAGGCCTTCTGGGCCTCTCTGTGTATTTTCCTGTCGATGAGCGACAAGGGGCCGCAGCCCGTTTGTCGCGGAGTGTCAGTTACAGGCCGAGCTGGTCAGCACCGCCAAATTTTTGCTGACCCCGGCATAGCTAGCCAGTTTGTTCTTCACGCATTGGGCGCTGACCGGGCTATAGCTGTAAGAGACGGTCGGAAAGGTGCCGGTAGACGTCCAGGTATCGGCGTTGACATAAGCCTTGGTGTCGGATGTCCAGGTTATGCCGTAGGTGGTGAAGTCGCTCGCGCTGGTGATGTTGTTATTGCGTAGCTCCCAGGTACCGAAATTTTTGCCGTCGTAGCGGGAAGTCACCGGATTGACTGCATTCTCGAACCAGTTACTTTCGATCAGCGCCAGGCCATTTTGTCGAACGTTCAGGCCGGAGCTGGTCACACCGGTGTACAGGTTGTTGTAGGCATGCACCAGGCCGCCGCGTTGCAGCGGCAAACGGGCGTTCACATCGCTGTAGAGATTATGGTGATAGGTGACGTTACGACCGGTATCGCTGGAGCTGGAACCATCCAGACCAACCTTCTTGACGCCGTGGATGTAGTTGTAGGAAACGGTGACGTACTCTGAGTCGCCTTTGATGTCCACTGCGGCTTCGAATGTGGTATCGCCGTCCGGCGTGCCGTCACACTCATGATTGGCGGCAAATAGCTCATTATGGTCGATCCATACGTTCGGGGAATCGTCCACACGAATCATGTCGCCGTCGCTGGCGCCGCCCGGCGGGTACCCGATGCGCATATTCCGTACCACCACGTCGGAGGATTTTTTAATCCAGATACCGAAGTTGGCGGAAGAACCGTTGGCGCCGATGATAGTGATGCCTTTGGTGAACTCTTTGATTTCCACGCCGCGCGCATCCTTGCTCCACTGGCTGCAGATGTCGGCGGCGGCGGCGTTGATCAGCGAATCTTCATTGCCGGTATAGGTGATAATCAGCGGATAGGCGCCGTTTTTGACCTTCTTGCCGCTGTCGTTGTAACGGGCGGCGGCAATGATATCCACGATATCCTGCATCGATGTGGCGGTCTTGCTGACGGCACCGGTGATGTCACCGCCGGCGGTGGTGGCATAGCCGCCGGTGTCGGTGCTGGCGGCGAGCGTCGGCAGGCCGACGGCCAACAGCAGGCCCGTAGCGATCGGGGTCACTAATGATTTCATGGGAAGTGTTCCTGTTTGCAAATGAGTAAAACGTATCGGGCATATTCATTCCTGTTGCCCAGATTAATGGTCGCACCGGCAAAAATAGATAAATAAGGACAATGTATTCGGCGCAACCCGTTGTCAGTTTTGGCGTAAAAAATGAACAATTCAAGAGTTGAAATGCAATTTCATTCTTTAAATTGGTGTGATTTACAAGAGATTTGATCACTGTCACGAACCCATGACGAATGAACATCCAGTTATTTTACAAATGAAATTGTTAAGTTTGTTTTACTATTTCTGTGCGGTTGTTCCTGTTTTTTTGGGATAACGCGCGCCCGCCTCACGCATTTCACCGTATTTCCACGTTTAACCGCCGCGCCTGCGGTCAGTTCGTTTTGTACGCTGCCGCTAACACCTTGAAGATAGGCGGGAAAAGAAAATGAAACTGGATAAAACACTCATGATCCCTCCTGAAGGGATCCCGGATGCGCAACGGCAAGACATCCTGCGGGCCTATATGGCCAACATGCATGAACGACGGAGCCACTTCGTCGGCTTTCAGACTAATCAGTCCGGCAGTTTTCAGGAGGATCTGCGCCCGTTGCTGCAAATGAATTTGCTGAATCTGGGTGATAACACGGAGCCTGGCGCCTATCAGGTGAACAGTAAAGCCTTCGAACTGGCGGTTCTGGACTACTATGCCCGCCTGTGGAACATGCCGTTGAGTGCCTGGGGATACCTGACCGCGATGGGGTCCACCGAAGGCAACCTGTTTGCGTTATGGAATGCGCGTGAATATCTCTGCGGCGCGGCGACGGCGCCCACGACGCCGGTGGTGCTCTATTCTGATCGCGGCCATTACTCGCTGGCCAAAGCCGCACAACTCTTACAGTTGCCGACCCCCGCCGATATCGGGCCGACGTTGGGACGCTGCCCGGTGAACGACGGCGTGTGGTCGCCCACGGTCGGGTGCGACGCCGCCGGGCGCGTCAAGGTAGACGAACTGATGCGACTGACGACGTTTTTTTATCGCCACGGGCGGCCGGTGATCCTCTGCCTGACCTGCGGTACCACGTTTAGCGGCGCCTGCGATGACTGGCCGCAAATTACGGAACACCTGCGTCGGTTGTTGCCGCCGAATACGGAACAACAGCGGCACTACTGGTTACATATCGACGGCGCGCTGTCCGCGAATTATTTGTCGTTTTGGCCGGAACCGGATGGCCGACATCTGGCGGTGCACGGCAAAGCGTCAGCGTTGCACTCCGTCTGTTGTAGCCCCTACAAATGGCTGGGCATGTCGTGGCCGTGCGGGGTGGTCATGTTATCGGAAGCGTTTCAGGTAACGGCGCGCGCGCGACCGGACTACATCGGCAGCCGGGACGCCACCTTGTCCGGCTCCCGCCCCGGGTTGACCGCCGTCGTGCTGTGGGAAATGTTGTCCCGTCTGGGTGAGCAGGGGCAACAGGCGTTAATCCGCCACTGTTTCGCGGTGAGGGAATATGCCCACAGCCAACTACAGCAGCTGTTTGCCCGGCTGGATCCTATGGGCGTGCGTCTCTGTCTGTATCCCCTGGTCTGCGGTTCACTGATGGTGCAGTTTACGGCGCCGTCGCCGGCGGTTATCGACTACTTCTCGCTGTCGACCGAACAGCGGATGTGGCGGGGACAGCCGACGCAGGTGTGCCACCTGGTGCTATTGCCCCATTGTCGTCGTGCTCTGATTGATGAGCTGGTACGCAGGCTGGAACAACCCGGGGCATTTACATCCGTTGGGGGGCAGTGATATGCGTATCTTATGGTTATGTATGGTGTTTTTTATTTCTCTGCCGGCATGGTCACTGCCGCAGAATAGCCAGTCTGACGCGCGGCCGACGAGCGTGGAAGTCAGTATATTTATCAACAAAATTTATAGCGTGAACACGCTGGAGCAGACCTACAAGGTGGACGGCTACATGGTGGCCCAGTGGACGGACGCGCCGCGCAAGACGCCGAACAATAAGCCGCTCATCATTGAAAACAACCAAATCGATCCTTTCATCGCCAAAGGGCAATGGGTTCCCGCGCTGGAATTCATCAATGTGGTGGGCAGCCCGGATACCAGCAACAAACGGTTGGTGCTGTATCCGGACGGACGGGTGATCTACAACGCCCGCTTTCTGGGCACCTTCAGCAATGACATGGATTTCCGACGTTTTCCGTTCGATCGTCAGCAGTTCGTGCTGGAGCTGGAACCCTTTTCCTACAGCAACCAGCATCTGCGTTTCAGCAAGGTAACGGTCTATAACGAGAATGTCGGGAATCAGGATATCGATGAATGGTGGATGACCGGGACGCCCGTCACTCGTATCAGTAATGTCCATTACGATCATCTGGACGCGGGCGAAAACGAATACTCGCGGGTAACGGTACAGATTGATGCGCGTCGCAACCCGTCTTATTACCTGTGGAGTTTCATTTTGCCGCTGGGGTTGATTATCGCCGCGTCCTGGAGCGTTTTCTGGCTGGAGTCCTTTTCCGAACAACTGCAAACCGCCTTTACGTTGATGCTGACGGTGGTGGCCTATGCCTTCTACACCAGCAATATTCTGCCGCGTCTGCCTTACACCACCATTATCGATCAGATGATCATCACCGGTTACGGCAGCATCTTCGCCTCGATCCTGCTGATTATTTTCGCCTATCACCACCAAATGGAGGGGACTCCCGATCGGGTCTTGATACGCCGCTGCCGGGTCATATTTCCGGTCGCGGTGGTGCTGTTCTGCGGGTTGCTGATTGTCAGAGGGATGGGGCTATGAGGCACTCATCATGGCAATCCGTGTTGCTGGAAGCGCTGTTCGCCAGCCTGATTTTTGTCGGCCTGCTCGGTTTTTCCACGTACATGGTGTACCACAAATCGATCAATGCGCTGGAACAGGAGATAAAAATCGGGTTGCTGTCCAACGTGCGTTCGGCGGCGTCGACCCTCTCGGGCGATCTCCATCAGCGCATTACCGGGCAGACATCGCCGGATGATCCGGTCTATCAGCAACTGGCCGCGGAGATGGAACGGATGCGCGAGGCGTCTCAGGATGTTCGTTATATCTATACCACCGTGCTGGATGGCGATACGGTGCGTTTTGTGGTCAATCCCAGCCCGCAGAATGACAACGACGGCGATGGTCTGCCGGATCCTGCGCCGGCGTTGATGCAGGTGTATGACAATGCGCCGCCGGAACTGGTGACGGCGTTGCGTGAACATCAGACTGGCGTGTCGGTGGAACCGTACCGCGATCAGTGGGGGACTTTTATCAGCGCGTATGCGCCGTTTTACGATCGACAAGGGCGGTTTAGCGGCATTCTAGCGATGGATCTCGAGTTGTCGAGCTTCTATCAGCGGCTGGAGGCCATCAACCGTGTCTTCAGCAAGGCTAACGTCACCATCGCCTTTCTCGGCCTGATGGTCGGTTTGATGGTGTGTTGGCTGCGCCGCAGCAGTCAGCAGGTGAGGCAACAGCTGGCCAGCCGCGAACAGGATTATCAGTCGCTGCAACAGGCGACCGAGCCTTTGCAACTGCGACGGGTGTATGACTGGCCGCTGCCGCTGCTGTTTCTGCGCGGCGGCGCTTACCCCAGGCTGATGGAGGCGCTGCCATCGGATGACGCCTCGCCAGGCGGCGCCACGCGGGACGTGCGGCAGGCAAGCTTGCGCGACTGGTGGTTGTCACAGACATTGTCGCTGCGCCCCTGCGCGGCGTCTGAACTGGTCGTGAACCTGAATGACGCCACTGAAGCCTGTTTTGCGCCGGAACATCTGCATGCGTTCTGGCAGCGCAGTTTTTTACTGTGGCGCCAGCTGGCCCGACAGCCGCTGACGATTGTGGTTGGCGTGAAAGACGAAGACCTGATGCATTGGGTGCTGGATATCCGTCTGACGTTAACCTGCGAGCCGGAAGCCTTATCGGATGACGATCGCGACTGGTGGAATCGTTTTCTGCGTTGGCAGGGCGAGGCGGCGGCGGAGCAGGTCGTCATTCGGGAAGTGGCGCGTGGTCAACTGTGCCTTGACTGGCGGGTGCCGAAATTTGAGGAGGCGCTATGATACAACGTTTCCTGCCCGCGCTACTGATATTCCAGACCTTTGTACTGCAACTGGTCTCCGGCATTAATTACGTCACCATTCCCGTGCTCATGAACCAGCAAGGCAACAGTAATTTGTGGATTGGCATCGCCATGGCGTGCGAGATCGTCGGCGTTCTGCTGTTCCACCAGCGGTTGAGTCTGATGATCAGCAAAGTCGGGCTGGTGTGGGTCACGCTGCTGCTGGTGTTATTACGAGCCGCGCTGTGTGCCAGCATGATGTGGCAGCAATTTTTTCTGGGGTGGCTGGTCGCCATTCTGGGATATGGCCTGTGTACCGGGATGCAACTGATTTTGTTGCAGACCTGGCTTAACCGGTTGCCGTTGCGCCGACGAGGGATGGTGATGGGGATGTTTTCCGCCGCGCTGTCGTTGGGGGTGGCGCTGGGGCCGGTGTTGCTGCAAATGTTGTCGATGACGCTGGCGGAACGATTCTGGCTGACGGCGCTGCTGAGCCTGGGAGAGTTGACGCTGGTGTGGGTGGCGTTTGTCAGCCCGCAGTCCGGTGGGATGGCGGCGGTACGCTTTCGGTTCGTGCACCGTCACGCTCGCGCCATTTTGGTCTCTGCGCTGGTGGGCGGCGTCAGTTTTTACGGGTTGCCCAATTTCCTGACGTTATACGGGATGAGTGATGGGCTCACGGAGGAGCGCGCCTCGTTGCTGATGACCATGTTCATGTTAGGCAGCGTGACGCTCGGCATGCTGGTGAGCTTGTTGTCGGATTGGGTTAACCGACAGTGGATCGTGGTTTCCTGCATTTTCTGCGCGGTGGTGTGCGCGGTATTCCTGACGCTGGCGGTGTATTCCGACTATGGCGTTACGCTCGGGCTGCTTTACGTCTGGGGCGGCTGCATGGGCGGCGTTTACAGCATCGGGTTATCGTTGATTGGCGACAGGTTCCACCCACAGCAGCAGATGTCCGCCAATATGAGTTACACCATGATGGATTCGCTGGGCGGTATCGTCGGCTTGATCGGCATAGGGTTGATGATGGATGTCATGGGAACCGAGGGCATGACCATGGTGCTGGTGGTGGTGGGCTGTACGTTCCTGTGTTACCTGGTCTGGGAACTGACCGAGATGAGGACACCTTTTCAGTAACCGGCTGCGGCGGTATTTCTGTCATGATGAGGCCAGGTTTGCCGGGCTTATGGTTTTTCCCTGTCTTTTGCCGACATTTACCCAAGAATGGCGCTTGGTTTCTTCTGCACACTGGCATGGCAAACATAACGAGGAGGACATCATGGCTCTTGATATTACTCAGGAAAAACTGCAACAACTCATGCCTAACGCCAGCGCGGAGGATATTGCGTTGTTTCAGCCGGCACTGCAACAGGAGTGTCTTGAGGCGGGCATCAATACGTCGTTGCGCTTCGCGCATTTTATTGCCCAGATTGCGCATGAAAGCGCCGAATTGCGCGCCCGTTCGGAAAACCTGAATTACAGTGCCAAAGGGTTGCGGGCGGTATTCGGACGCTACTTCACCACCGATCAGATGGCGGAGCAGTATGCCCGCAAGCCGGAGGCGATCGCCAATGTTGTGTACGCTAATCGGCTGGGAAACGGCGCGACTGAATCCGGCGACGGTTGGGCGTTCCGGGGCCGCGGTCTAATCCAACTGACCGGGCGGGATAACTACCGCACATGCGGCGAGGCGATTGGCCACAAGCTGACCGACGATCCGGACGTGATCGGTCAGAAACCAGAGATTTCTGTGGCGGTAGCCATCTGGTTCTGGAACCGGAACCAACTCAATGTGTTGGCGGATCAGGATGATTTGAATGCGATTACGCGCCGTATCAACGGCGGCCTGAATGGTTTGGAGGATCGGAAAGCGTATCTGGAAAAAGCCAAACGTCTGTTTTAATACCTATCCAGGTTATTCCGGCGAGGGGAGGCCTCGCGAAGAGGCGTTTTCTCGCGGCAGGTCGTCATCCTGCGGCGTCGAGCCGTGCGGTATGGCGGCCGTCCCTGGGTCTGTGGATGAAATAAATAATGACTGGCAGAGCAACTGCCGGAAGTACGGAAATCATATTGTTGTTTTTAATGAACACCAGGACTGATCGCGTTATCACTGATGCTGAAAGCGTATTGAGTAATAATGGCGTAAATATAAGGATGTAGTCTTGCGATAGTTCCTTCCCCTTCGGTTTGTCGCAAATCGTATGGATAGTCATTGCTTCATTGTGGATGATGCAGCGAATGCCCTTTCTGTTTATTCAATTGTGGTAAAAATATTGCCATTCTTTCAGCGTAATTATTAATAAATTACCTCTCATTATGCGTGATAGTTCGGTTTAGCATGAATTTCCCTAGGGGAGGGAATGCCATAACCTAAAAAAGGAAGGTGTCATGAAAACAGCAGGCAATATTTTAAAAAAAGTAAGATTAATGTTTTTAGAACTGGGCAGGTAAATCGATGGGAAATCCCGGTCGCCACAGCATTGCCGGAATTTATTTCTTTATCCGCCTCTCTGCGTAATCAGATACAGAAGATCGCCGCATTGAAGAAAAGTATTATTCTTTATGGCGAGCCCGGCACGGAATTATCGGATGTCGCCGCCTATATTTTTATGCAGACGCAAGAACCGCAAGCCGGGTATATTGAATTTCATCATGCAACCTACCAGCCAGCCATGTTGGATGACGTTATTCGAAAATTAAATCGGCAACAAAATTTCACGCTTTTTTTCCAGAATTTCGATGAGTTCTCCGCCGATCAACAGCAGGATATTATGAACCGGCTGAAGATGCTGCGTTTTATCGGCCGCACGCCGCTGCATTTCGCCCGGTTGATTTTCGGTTTACGCCATACGCTGGCGCAGAGCCAACAAAGCGGCCGGCTGAGCGTGATGTTGGGCAGACATCTTGATTATCACCAGGTGTATATCTCGCCATTGCGCGAGCGGCCGCAGGATGTCGTCGAACTGTTGCACATCGCCTGTCGGGAATTCCGTCAGTCCGGCAGCCAGCAGATCCACCCGGACGTGTTGCAGCAGCTCCAGCATTACGACTGGCCGGGGAATGCCCAGCAACTGCGACGCAGTATCGCCCGTCTGCTGATGTTGAGCGACAATCGGGAAATCGGGCTCAATCAGGCGCACGGCATTCTGCCGGAGATTATCCGCTTGCCTGCCGTGTCCGCCTCGGCGTCTCTGGCTGTGACGGATCCGGTACTGTGCGACACGCTACTCAAGTGTGATGAGCAGGCGTTGCGGCAGTTTCATCCCTCCGTCAGCAAGGCGTTGCTGTTTCTGGGGGAAAATTTCCAGCGGGAACTGACATTGTCGGCGCTGGCGGAAAAAGCCCATATCAGCCCGTCGCATCTTTCCTATCTGTTGAAGCACAGCCTGAAGTTGTCTTTTAAACAGATCCTGAATCAGATACGTATTTTCTATGCCTGCCAGCAACTGAAATGTCGTCCGTTAAGCCGGATTACTAATCTGTATCTGGATTGCGGTTACGGCGATCTGAGCCATTTTGAAAAGATGTTTAAACGTTATACCGGCCTCACACCGGTAGAATTTAGAAAAACCCTCAAGCCGGTTATTGTAAGGGAGGATACTTAATTATGTCGGCGATGGTTCCAGCAGCAACAGATATTCTTACTCCGGTAATGCCACTTTCCTGTCAGGATCGTCTTTTTCAGCAGGCGTGTGATTATATGCTTAAACATTTGTGCGAAAAAATATCGCTCGATAATGTATGTCAGGCTGTCGGTACCAATAGAAATAAACTTTCGGCGTTATTTCGTGCTCGTTGTGGTTATGGCGTGGCCCGCTGGTTACGAGAGCAACGATTAAAAAAAGCAGCGGAGTTGTTATATCTCACTGATATGTCAGTTTGTCTTGTTGCCGTTGAATTGGGGTTTTCAGATGCGGCGAATTTCTGCCATTCATTTAAATTAAAATATGGGATTTCCCCACGAGAATATAGGCAGTCATGTATTTTTCATGCGAACAAATAATGATGAAACAACAATTATTCTACACGAAAGCACAATATTTATTATTAATGGAAATATAGACTGAATATGTTCACGCAGAATCTTCGGAGTCTGAATGAGCATTCCAATTCATCTACTATATATGGAGTAAAGTCATGGCTGATTCTAGTGTTCAGGACAGCGCCACTGCGCAATTGGGTAATATTCCGTTTGGTACTCTGATCGGCGGCCCGTTGAATGCAGCGGTAGAAGCACAGGCCAACGCAGCGAAAAGCAGTGTGGATTTTATCCGCCAGGTGGCGATTGGCGAGGATGGGCAGATTCGTTCCGTGGTGTTCAAGTATGAAAAAGAAGGCCAGAACGCAACACTGTCCGTCCCCGTGTTAACCATCGTGCCGATCCCGTATCTGCGCATCGATTATCTGGATATCGCCTTCAAGGCCAACATCTCCGCCTCCACCACCACCAGCGACAAGAGCTCTTCCAGCTCGCAGTTGGATGTGAAGGCGAATGCTTCCTGGTCTGGCTGGGGGGCGAAAGTCAATTTTTCTGCCGCCTATTCCAGCAAGAAGGACTCCAGCAGCGCGCGTGATTCCAAATACAACGTGGAATACACCATGGATATCAACCTGCATGCGGTTCAGGACGACATGCCGGCAGGGATGAACAAGGTGCTGAATATTCTGCAGGAGTGCATTACCAGCAAACCCGCCAGCGCCACCACGACAACGGCCAGCGCGTAATCCGTCGCCAGGCGGAACCTCAAACGAGGTTCCGCCTATTGATCTATCACGAGGAGCATCATGGCACAGCTAGACCAATTTTTAGGCACGGTATTGACCGACCTGACCCAAGCGCGCGTGACATCCGATATCTGTTCCCGCGACACCAGCCGCTTCTATCAGCAGGATCCGGTGCTGCGCAGCTATTCCGTCCCCCGGGTGGCGCTGGATTCGTTCGAGTTTGAACTGCAGTTCGCCATCACCGGGGTCAAGGTACGGAAAAACGATTACGACGACAAACTTAAACTGGAACGCATGTACGCCTGCGGTGGTTTGCAACTGGCGGAGAAAATGTGCCAGCACAGCGATCAATACCTCACCAACCGCGACGGCATCGACACCATGCAGCCCGCAGTGCGCACGTTGCTGATGCGTCTGCGCAATAGTTCCGAGCGCAGCAAATTGAGCCAATCGCTGATTCAACTGCTTAACGAAGCGCAGCTGGTGGACGAGGAAGGGCATTTTCAGTCCGATAAGGCGGCGCCGCTGCTGGTTGACCGTTTCGTGCAGATAGCGACCCAGGATCTGGAGCTGTCGGAAAGCCTGCGACTGGTGATGCCGGAGCTGCGCAACGAACTGAAGCAGGTGACGGATCGCGAGCTGGATGAGCTGGAAAACTCGGTGCGTTTTCTGATGGAGTGCAGCGAAGATTTCAATCTGGAAGTAGAAGTTTGTGCTGATCGTTTACGTGAGCGTCCGGTGAATACGTTGTCGACATTGAAGTTAAAAGGCGGTTTCAAAAACTATGTCTGGACGCAGAGTCATCAGCAGGATGGCACCCTGGTGCAGAAACTGGTGCATGAATAAGGAGTGGATGTATGTCAAAACAAGACTCCATCGAGTTCTACGAACTGATTGGCGCCCCGCTGCTTGGGTTTGTTCAGGCAGAACATCAGGCGGCGCAAGCGACGCTGGAAATGGTGGAACAGCTCGGTTTCGAGCACACCAGCGAGGGAAAACGGCTGCGAACCACCGCCTTTTTTACGGAGAAGTGTGGTGCGGACGGCAGGATTGAACGCACGGAGCACCAGATTCCCATTCTGTCGCTGATGCCGATCCCGATGATGCAGACCAAGCATGCCGATCTTGAGTTCGGTATAAAAATCAATGATTTTGAGTTGTCTGCCACCTCTCCCGGCCTGGCCTCGACCGAGGAAGAAAACGGCTTTATGGCGCCCCGGCGTTTGCAGATGAAAGCCTCGCTGGGGCGTATGGACGCGGGAGACGGCGGACAGCACCGCGGCGCCCAGATGGATATGCGCATCAAGCTGACAATCCAGCCGGGGGATTTTCCTAACGGTATCAGCCGGTTGTTACGGCTGATGGATGAGGCGGGCTATAGCCGCCCGTTGCCGGAAGGGGAGAATAAAGCATGAGTCGGAAACAATTTATCGACGCGGGCTCCATCGCCTGCCCAGGGTGTCAGCACCCGATCGCGGTACATTGGCAATTGCTGCAACAGGGCGTCAACCCGCGCTGCGCGCATTGCGGGCTGACGCTGGAACTCGATCGAGCCAGTTCCGCCGACGCGCTGGATGCGGCGGAGCAGTTGAATACTCGCCTCGACGATGCAGAGCGGCGGCGTCTGGCTGCGATGCCTCCCGGGAGGCGCTGATGTTCCGCGCGGATTTCTATGGGTTGAAGGGCATGCCGCCCTCGGTGTTGAACCGGCAGACCCTGGTGGAACAGCGACTGCAACAATGCTGGAAGGTGATTCGTCCGGCGTTGAAAGTGCGGCTTGAACAGGCGTTTTTTGAGCATCCTGAACAGTATGACGGTAGCTGGTGGTGGCAGGGTTACGGTTGCAACGACCACTGGGGGCGCTGGTATCAACAGACACTGAGTCTCTGGGTGCTCTGGCGGTCGCTGTGCCACGGCGGCAAACGCCAGCCGCGCTGGCCAGCGGATATCCTCGTCGACCTGCCGGAACTGGAACAGGAAGCGGGAGATCTCTGGTTTCAGTGGGCTTGTCAGTTTGCCGGTTCCCCGGTATACCCCGATGCACAGCAAGTTGTCGCGGCGTTGCAGCAGTGGTTGCGGCGCTTCGAGCTGCTCCGGCAGGTGGAGCTGGACGTTTCATTGCAGCCCTCGCTGGCGGATGGCGACCGGCTGGGGCTGGATACCATGCAGCGGCACTGGCCTATGTTGTGTCAGGCCGCCGCACAGCATTGCTGGTTGCCGTTGCGGGTATTTCCCGACGGCAAGCCCTGGCAAAGCCTGGCATTGTTGCTGGTCGCGCAATCGGACGCACTGCGATTGGAATGTCATGACCCGATGCAGCAACGGACAGTATGGCTGTATCAGGAGCAGCAACGATTCTGGTTGACGTCGGACAGGGGACCATTGAGGGTGCACAGTTTCTATCCGCTGGCGGCTGCGCGTCCGGCCCTGAAGCCTTCATTCTGGCTACGCTGCCGTCACCGTCTGCATCTGCGTTGAGCCGCACTCGACGACGGATAGGATTTTCTACGCCTGACGGCTGAGAATTCATGGATGATGGCACCGTTATTTTGGCGGTAAAACACCCGGTTTTCGCCAATCCAGCCGAAGAATACCGCGGCAGTATATGACCACCTGAGCGAATTTGACTTCAGGTATAATTCAATCTATTCAGGAGGTTATATGACTATGCCATCTCTCGAAATGCCCAAGGTTCTGGCGTTTGTCGCCGGCGTTGGTTCATCCAATCGTACTACTGCCGGTGCGCAGCAGGTGCGGGTTAGTTTCCCCCAGCCGCTGGCCGCTGGCGTGACGCCGGTGGTGGCGGTGACGCCGTTGCAGGGCTCCGAGTATGCGCCGGGCAGTATTCCGGACACCTTCGCGCTGACGATCACTGGCATCAACAATACGGGATTTACCGTCAATATCTGGCGCGTGGATAACGGCGGCAAAGGCTGGGGGCAGAATCTGCGCCTGTCTTGCCTGATCAGCGCCTGAAGTCGTGAGGCAAACATAGCGATAAGTTGAATGATGACGGGGAGAGCTTTGTAGCGATATTCCCGGTACCGGGCCACCGCCATGGTGCTGCCCGGTCGATCCCGCCAGGCTATTCTATTGCCCAGGGTGACGCCCTAAATCTTCACGCACGGCGTGTACGCCTCGGTTTACTCGCTGCACTCATTCGTTCCGTTGGCGCGAACATGACCCTGTCCGTTGAACAGGCGTTGTATGTTGTCTTCGCACCGTTCTCGTCCAAACTGATGCAGGCAAATGACGTTTATGGCGCAACGGAGGGTTCCGGTAAGGTGAAATCCGCCCCGTCTGGTCGACACGTTTCCGCCACCCCCGCTATACTCCTATCCCGTGACGGGCATCGTACGGTAACGGGAGTTACCGCATTGATTTACATAAATAATATCCACAGGTTAATACGATGAGCCTTTTGATTATCGATAACTACGACTCCTTTACCTATAACCTCTACCAATATTTTTGCGAGCTGGGCGCGCAGGTAACGGTTATGCGTAATGACGAATTGACGCTGGCGGATATTGAGCGTTTGGCGCCGCAGCGGCTGGTGATCTCGCCCGGCCCTTGTACGCCGGACGACGCCGGGATTTCGCTGGCTGCCATCCGTCACTTTGCCGGCAAACTGCCGATTCTGGGGGTATGCCTTGGTCATCAGGCGTTAGGGCAAGCGTTTGGCGCTCAGGTGATCCGGGCCCGGCAGGTAATGCACGGCAAAACATCGGCGATTCGTCATTCCGGACAAGGGGTGTTTCTCGGGCTGGAAAATCCGTTGACGGTGACTCGCTATCACTCGCTGATTCTGGCATCTGAAACGTTGCCGGCCTGTTTTGACGTGACCGCCTGGACGGAACGGGATGGGCGACCGGATGAAATCATGGGTATTCGCCACCGAGCGTTGCCGTTGGAAGGTGTACAGTTTCATCCGGAGAGTATTCTTAGCCGACAGGGGCATCAGTTGTTGAAAAATTTCATGAATTTATAAACGGATAGTGAATAGCGTCGACGGGCGAGCGGATTTATCGATTGCGCTCGTGTGATTTTTTATGCATATTTATTGACTATATTTTCATGTTGGACAATGGGATATCATCACGGGGCAGCAGATGGCGACAGAAAAATCAGCAGTAACGCGGGAAACATACGACAAGGTCATTCTTCCGATTTATGCGCCCGCGCAGTTCGTGCCGGTGAAGGGTAAAGGGAGCCGTGTCTGGGATCAGCAGGGCAAAGAATACATCGATTTTTCCGGCGGTATTGCCGTTACCGCGCTGGGACATTGTCATCCGGCGCTGGTTGAGGCGTTGAAAACGCAGGGCGAAACCCTGTGGCACACCAGCAACGTGTTTACCAACGAGCCGGCTTTGCGTCTGGCTTCCAAGCTGATTGCCGCCACGTTCGCCGACCGGGTGTTTTTTGCCAACTCGGGGGCGGAAGCCAATGAAGCGGCGTTCAAACTGGCTCGTCATTACGCCATCGAGCGCCATAGTCCGTATAAAACCAAGATCATCGCTTTCTATCAGGCGTTTCATGGCCGGACGCTGTTCACGGTTTCAGTAGGCGGGCAGGCCAAGTACGCCGACGGCTTCGGGCCGAAACCGGCGGATATCATCCATGTGCCTTTCAATGATCTGGCGGCGGTGAAGGCGGTGATGGACGATCATACCTGTGCCGTGGTGTTGGAACCGATCCAGGGCGAGGGCGGTATTACGCCGGCGACGCCGGAATTCCTCACCGGTGTGCGTGAATTGTGCGACCAGTACAACGCGCTGCTGGTGTTCGACGAAGTGCAGTGCGGCATGGGCCGCAGCGGCAAGCTGTTCTCCTACATGCATTACGGCGTGAGGCCGGATATCCTGACCACCGCCAAGGCGTTGGGCGGCGGTTTCCCCATCAGCGCTTGCCTGACCACCGAGGAAGTGGCGTCCGTCATGAGCGTCGGTTTGCACGGCACCACCTACGGCGGCAACCCGCTGGCCTGCGCGGTGGCGGAAGCGGCGCTGGATGTGATCAATACGCCGGAAGTGCTGTCTGGGGTGGAAGCTCGTCATGAACGTTTTGCGGCGGCGTTGCACCGTATCAATGAGCGGTTTGGCATTTTTGATGAAGTCCGCGGTATGGGGCTGTTGATTGGCGCACAACTCAAGAAAGCGTGGCATGGTCGTGCGCGCGATTTCCTGTCGGCGTCGGCCGAACTGGGGTTAATGATTCTGGTCGCCGGGCCGGATGTGATTCGCTTTGTGCCGTCGCTGGTGATTGAACTGGACGATATCGATCAAGGCATGGCGCTGTTCGAACAGGCGGTCGCGAAGGTTGTGGAGCAATAAGTTCGTCTGTTGCTGAAAATAAAAGAGCGTGCCGCAGCACGCTCTTTTTGATCCGGCGTCGCAATGACTCAGCGTGTACCGTACACCACAATGGTTTTGCCGTGCGCGGAAATCAGATTCTGGTCTTCCAGCATCTTCAGAATACGGCCGACGGTTTCACGAGAACATCCGACGATCTGACCGATTTCCTGACGGGTAATCTTGATCTGCATGCCGTCAGGATGCGTCATGGCATCGGGTTGCTTGGCCAGGTTTAACAGTGTTTGGGCGATGCGGCCCGTTACATCAAGAAACGCCAGATTTCCCACTTTCTGGGACGTGACTTGTAGACGGCGCGCCATCTGTGAAGACAGACGCATAAGAATATCGGGGTTGACCTGAATCAGCTGGCGGAATTTCTTGTAGGAAATTTCGGCGACTTCACAGGCGGTTTTGGCCCGAACCCAGGCGCTACGTTCCTGACCTTCTTCAAACAGGCCGAGTTCACCAATGAAATCTCCCTGGTTGAGATAGGACAGGATCATTTCCTTACCTTCTTCATCCTTGATCAGCACGGCGACCGAGCCTTTCACGATGTAGTAAAGCGTCTCTGCTTTTTCACCCTGGTGAATAAGCGTGCTCTTCGATGGGTATTTGTGAATATGGCAATGAGAAAGGAACCATTCGAGAGTCGGGTCTGTTTGCGGTTTGCCGAGAACCATTCGCTGTTATCCTCTGTTGTAATTCACTGCGCAAATCACAGGGCTCAGAGTTCCCTGTACGGCGTGATAACATAGTTATATTTAAATTCCACTCAGGCGGAATGACGTCAGGGAATATACTGAGGCTGTCTATCGGGTGACGTCATAATCAGGATGTGTCTGGTAGAGGCTCACACACCGGATTATTTCCCCGTTTTTAACACAGGTTGTGTGTAGTGTCTCGTGTTGTCTCGCTTCAGCATGATTAAACTCTGATTTTAGTCGGGTTTATACATAAGCGATGTAATTTTTAAAAAATAGTTGAGGGTCAATGTTATGCAGGCGCGGGTGAAGTGGGTTGAAGGGTTAACGTTTCTTGGCGAGTCCGCCTCCGGGCATCAGGTGTTGATGGATGGAAACGCCGGAGACAAAGCGCCGAGTCCGATGGAAATGGTGCTGATGGCGGCGGGTGGATGCAGCGCCGTCGACGTGGTATCCATCTTGCAGAAAGGGCGTCAGGATGTCGCGGATTGCGAAGTACGATTAACGTCGGAGCGCCGCGAAGAAGCGCCGCGTATGTTCACCACGATTAATTTGCATTTCATTGTGAAAGGGCGCGGCTTGACCGACAAAGCAGTTGAGCGCGCCGTCGCGCTGTCGGCGGAAAAATATTGTTCCGTCGCGCTGATGTTGGGAAAAACGGTACATATCACTCACAGCCATGAAGTCGTCGAACTGGAATGACCCGGTCGGTTGCACATCATGCGCGGCGGTTGTACGGCTGCCGCGCCACGCTTTAACCGATGTTATCGCCCGCCAGTAGCCGCTGTACCAGCGGCGTCATAATCAGCTCCATCGCCAGCCCCATTTTCCCTCCCGGCACCACGAGCGTATTGATGTGCGAAATAAACGAACCTTGCAGCATGGCCAGCAAGTAGGGGTAGTCGATGTTGCTCATCCCCTGAAAGTGGATCACGACAAAACTTTCATCCATGGATGGAACGGATTTGGCGGCAAACGGATTGGAGGTATCGACTGTCGGGACGCGCTGGAAGTTGATGTGCGTGCGTGAAAACTGCGGGGTGATATAGGTGATGTAGTCCTCCATCGAGCGAACCACCGAATCCATCACCGCTTCGCGTGAGTGGCCGCGGTCGTTGATATCCCGTACCAGTTTCTGCATCCACTCCAGGTTGACGATCGGCACCACGCCGACCAGTAAGTCCACATGCTGGGCGACGTTATGGGATTCCGTCACGACGCCGCCGTGCAGCCCCTCGTAAAACAGAATATCCGTGGGTTCCGGCATCGGTTCCCAGGGGGTGAATGTTCCCGGTACCTGCTTGTAGGGAATGGCTTCGTCGTAGGTGTGGAGATATTTGCGGGTTTTACCGCTGCCGCTGCGACCATAGTCGATAAACGCCTGTTCCAGCAAACTGAAATCATTGGCTTCCGGGCCGAAGTAGCTGATGTGCCTGCCCAGATCCCGCGCTTTACGGATCGCCATGTCCATTTCCGGACGGGTATAACGGTGATAGCTGTCACCGTCGACCTGCGCGGCGCGGATATTGAGCTGCTGGAAAATTTTATGAAACGCCAGGCTGGTGGTGGTAGTGCCGGCGCCGCTGGAGCCGGTTACTGCAATAATCGGGTGTTGATGCGACATGATGCAAACTCCGGTCGGTCAGGCGGCGCGGGTCGTGATCGACCATAACGCAATATCCTTATTGTTATCATGTTTGTTCCGGCCTGACACGCCAATTTACGTTTTCCAGCGGGCGTGTCAGCCGTCGTGAATCACGCCGCTGCGCAAGGCGTTACGCGGCATGATGTTGACGGTTTCATGCAGTTCGGACCAGACCAGCACCACCTCGCCGCGTTGCAGTTGCAGGTGTACGTCTTCCACCTTTTCCGCCAGCGAGCGTTCATGTTCGCCGTAGTCGGTGCCTTCCCGCAGTACGAATGATTCAATCAAATTTTCCAGCGTGTCGGGCGCCAGCGCCTGCCAGGGAATGATCATTTTATTGCTCCAGATAAGGGGTGAACCAATCGGGGATGCGATGTTCCAGCCACATTTCAGGGTGGCGCCATGATCCGCTGACAAAGCCGACATGCCCGCCATGCTCTGTCAGTTGGTATTCGACGCAGGGCGGTAACTGCGAGGGATCGGGAATGACTTCAGGCGTCATAAAAGGATCGTCCTTTGCCTGGATGATCAGGGTTGGAGTACGGATCTGCGGCAGCAGCGGCATGGCGCTGCAACGCCGGTAATAATCCGCGGCGTCGTGAAAGCCGTGAAGACGGGCGGTGATGAGGTCGTCGAACTCCCTCAACCCGCGTACCTGTTTGATGCGGGACGGCGATACCGGAATGGTGCCGGGATACGCCGCCAGTTTGCGCAGTGCGCTCTGGCGCAACGAATTGACCAGATAAGATTGATAGATGCGGGAAAACCCCTGTTCGATGCGGCGGCTGCAAGGCTCCAGCAACAACGGCGCCGAGACGACGGCGGCGGCGTTGAGCGAACAGCGCTCCCCCTGACGGCCCAGCAGGCAGGCCAGCATATTGCCGCCGAGCGAAATGCCGATCGCCGCCGTGGGCGCCGGCCCCAGCGTTTTTTCCAGCCATTGCAGGAAATAGTCGGCATCGCCGGTTTCGCCGGAGTGATAGATGCGCGTCCGGCGATTAGGCACCCCGCTGCAGCCGCGGAAATGCATGATCACCGCCAGCCAACCGCGTTCCCGACAGGCGGCCATCAAACCGTGCGCATAAGGGCTGCGGAAGTTCCCCTCCAAGCCGTGGAACAGCACCACGCGCGGCTTATGCGCCGCAGGTTGCGGCGGTTCGCTCCAGGCCAGTTCGACGAAGTCGCCGTCGGGGGTATCCAGCGTTTGCCAGACGGGCGTCAGGCTGGGGCGTCGGCGAAACAACCGCGGCAGCAGTGTTTGCAGATGTGGGTTGCGCATCCCGCCCAACGGCTGAAAAGCGCTGTTGTGTAGTGGATAAGTATTCATGGCAAAAAACTTGTATGGGTGACGTCGCGCTGCTAGGTTGATGGCTTTCTGCTAATCCCTTCCGGCTTTAAAGGATTGCCGTTTCATGGATCACGTCAGCCTGTTTCTTTCTATGTTGGGTTTCTTGTGGGTCGCAGCGATTACTCCCGGCCCCAATAATATGCTACTCACCGCATCCGCCGCCAATTTTGGTTTTTTGCGCTCTCTGCCGTTAATGCTGGGGATCATGATCGGCATGCAGAGCATTCTGCTGTTGGTATCGCTGGGGCTGGGCAGCTTGATTCTGCTCTATCCGCCTTTGCATCTGGCGTTGAAAGTGTTGGGTAGCGCTTATCTGTTGTGGCTGTCGTGGAAAATAGCCTCCGCAGCCTACGAACGGCTGGATCTGGACACCGCGCCGTCGGCGCCGATGCCGTTGTATCAGGGCGGGTTGTTGCAGTTTCTCAATCCCAAGGCGTGGCTGATGTCGCTGGGCGCGGTTGCCGGTTTCAGTCTGGCGGGCGATGGTTATACCGGGTCGGTGTTGTCGATCAGCGTGGCGATGGCGCTGGTGAACGCGGTCGCGGGCGCCGTCTGGCTGGCGTTCGGCGCCGCCATCGGCCGTCTGCTGCGTAGCCCGGTCGCCTGGAAGCGCTTTAATATTTCGATGGGGATCCTGACGGCCGCCTGCGTGTTGATGATCTGGCATTAAGCGCCGGGAGAACGGCGCGGCACGCACGGTGAGTTTCGCGTGCCGCGATACGTCATAGTCAGTCTTCCGTGCTGCGGGACAAGGCTTCAAGCTGTTCCTGCGCGTCGAGCCAGGCCATTTCCACCTCTTCCAGTTCGGCTTTGGTTTTACTCTGCGTTTGCAGGCATTCCGTCAGTTCGTTTTTCCGATCCGCCTCGTAAATGGCGTTGTCCGACAGGCGCGCTTCCACCCCGGCCAGCGTGTTCTGCAGTGTTTCCATCTGCTTCTCCAGCCGGGCGATCTCTTTACGCAACGGTTGGGTCATGGCGCGCAACTCGGCGTCGCGCCGTTTCTGCTCTTTTCTGGCCTGAGCGTTGTTGGCGTTGGTGTCCTTCGTGTCGTCTGCGGCGTTGCCCTGTGTTTTTTGTGCATCCAGCAACCAGCGCTGATAATCCTCCAGGTCGCCGTCGAAGGGGTCGACTTTGCCATCGTGTACCAGATAGAGGTCGTCAGTGGTGGAGCGAATCAGGTGGCGATCATGCGAAACCACCACCAGCGCGCCGTCAAAATCGATCAATGCTTCGGTCAGCGCCTGACGCATGTCGAGATCCAGGTGGTTGGTCGGTTCGTCCAGCAATAGCAGGTTGGGGCGCTGCCAGACGATAAGCGCCAGCACCAGCCGCGCTTTCTCTCCCCCGGAGAAACGCTCGGTATTTTCGGTGACTTTATCGCCGCGAAAACCGAACCCACCCAGATAGTCGCGCAATTGCTGCTCGGTTTCCCGATCCGCCAACCGGGTGAGATGTTGCAACGGAGACTCGTCTGCCCGCAGAAACTCCAGTTGGTGCTGGGCGAAATAGCCCAGACGCACGCCCTTGGCCAGACCGATTTCGCCGCTGAACGGCTGGAGTTCTCCGGCCAGCAGTTTAATCAATGTGGATTTGCCCGCGCCGTTGTGGCCCAGCAAACCGATGCGCGAACCGGGCACCAGATTGAGTTTGATCGAGTCGAGGATCAGGCGTTCGCCGTAACCGGCACTGACTTTCTCCATACGCAGCAGTGGGTTCGGCAATGCTTCCGGCGCACGGAAGCTGAAGCGAAACGGGTTGTCCACATGCGCCGGCGCGATCAGCTCCATGCGCTCCAGCATCTTGATGCGGCTTTGCGCCTGCTTGGCTTTGGAGGCCTTGGCGCGAAAACGGTCGATATAGCTTTGCAGGTGAGAAACCCGTTCCTGCTGGTGTTCGTACAGCGCTTGTTGCTGGGCCAGCCGCGTGATGCGTTGCTGTTCGAACGAGGTGTAGTTGCCGGTGTACTCGAACAGGATTTCTTGCTCGATGTGCAGGATCTTATTGACGATGGGGTCGAGGAAATCGCGATCGTGGGAGATCAGGATCAGCGTTCCCGGATAGTTCTTCAACCACTTTTCCAGCCAGATCACCGCGTCCAGATCCAGATGGTTGGTCGGTTCGTCAAGCAGCAGTAAATCAGAGCGACAGATCAGCGCCTGCGCCAGATTGAGCCGCATGCGCCAGCCGCCGGAAAACGCACTGACCGGTTGCTGCAACTGTTCTTGCTGGAAACCGAGACCGTTGAGCAGGCTGGCGGCGCGGGCGTTGATCGACCAGGCGTGAATAGCGTCGAGCTTGCCGTGCAGCGTGGCGATGGCGTTGCCGTCGTTATGCGCGTTGGCCTGTTGCAGACTGGCTTCCAGTTGGCGGTACTCACGGTCGCCGTCGATGACGTAATCCAGTGCGGAGCGGTCAAGCGCCGGTGTCTCCTGGTTGACCCAGGCCAGCGACCAATTTTGCGGGAACGTCAGGTTGCCGCCGTCGGCGCTGAGCTCTCCTTTCAGCAGCGATAGCAGCGTCGATTTGCCGCAGCCGTTTTTACCCACCAGCCCGACTTTCTGGCCGGGGTTGATGGTGGCGGTGGCGTTGTCCAGCAGTACCCGCGTACCGCGCCGAATTTGTAAGGAGGATAAAACAATCATAACGCGCCAAATGCTCAACTATGTTAAATTACGGTTCGGGTATCAGGATGTTGCGCCCATGTAGTGTTGCGCAGCATGGTAGCCGAAAATACCTGCAATGACGACGCTTGGGAGGGGAATGATGTTGCAGCCACCGAAGATTCTGCTGCTGTTTGCCCATCCTGAATCACAGGATTCGATCGCGAATAAGCTGTTACTGCAATCTGCCCGGCCTTTGGGGCATGTCACTGTGCACGACCTCTACGCGCAGTATCCGGATTTTTTTATCGACGTTCACTACGAACAACAACTGTTGCGCGAGCATCAGGTGATCGTGTTTCAGCACCCGCTGTATACCTATAGTTGCCCGGCGCTGCTGAAAGAGTGGTTCGATCGGGTGTTGACTCGCGGTTTTGCCAATGGTGTGGGCGGCAACGCGCTGGCGGGGAAATACTGGCGTTCGGTGATCACCACCGGCGAGCCGGAGAGCGCTTACCATCCATCCGGCGTGAACCGTTTTACGCTGTCTGAAGCATTAGTGCCGTTCGAAATGACCGCAGCCATGTGCCATATGCACTGGTTGTCGCCGCTGGTCATCTACTGGGCCCGCCGTTTACCGCGCGATGTGTTGGTGGAACACGCCAGGGCCTATGGCGACTGGCTGATGTCGCCTTTACCGCAGGGAGATCGTTAATCATGGAGTCGTCAGCCGTATTAAGCGCGATCATTCTGTTTCTGTTCGCCGCCGTATTGGCGGTGCCGGTGGCCAGTCGCCTCGGCATCGGCGCGGTGCTGGGGTACCTGATGGCCGGGATCGCCATCGGCCCGTGGGGGTTGGGGTTTATTCGCGATGTGGAAGCTATCCTGCATTTCTCCGAAATGGGGGTGGTATTTCTGATGTTTATCATCGGTCTGGAGCTGGAGCCCGCCAAACTGTGGCGTTTGCGGCGTTCCATTTTCGGTACCGGCGCCACGCAGGTGGCGCTTAGCGCGGCGGTGTTGGGTGGCGTGTTGTATGTCAACCAGTTTTCCTGGCAGGCGGCGCTGATTGGCGGTATCGGTCTGGCGATGTCCTCCACTGCGATTGCGTTGCAACTGATGCGTGAAAAGAGCATGCACCGCGGCGAATCGGGGCAACTGGGTTTCTCCGTGCTGCTGTTTCAGGACTTGGCGGTGATCCCGGCGTTGGCGTTGATCCCGGTACTGGCTGGCGTGCAGGGCGAATTGGGGGACTGGCGGCAGATAGCCTTCAAGGTGATGGCGTTTGCCGGCATGCTGGTGGGCGGCCGTTATCTGGTGCGTCCGTTATTCCGTTTTATCGCCGCTTCTGGTGTACGGGAAGTGTTTACTGCCGCCGCGCTGCTGTTGGTGCTGGGTTCGGCGATGTTCATGGAAGCGCTGGGTCTGTCGATGGCGTTGGGGACGTTTCTGGCGGGCGTGCTGTTGGCGGAAAGCGAATATCGTCACGAGCTGGAAATCGCCATTGAGCCCTTCAAGGGACTGCTGCTGGGGCTGTTTTTTATCTCGGTGGGCATGTCGCTCAATCTCGGGGTGTTGTACGCCAATATTTTGCTGGTACTGACCGCCGTGGTGATCCTGGTGGTGGTGAAAGGGGCGATTCTCTACCTGCTGGCGCGTATGTATGGGTTGCGCTCTTCTGAGCGGATGCAGTTTGCCGGCGTACTGAGCCAGGGCGGCGAGTTCGCCTTTGTGCTGTTTTCCGCTGCGGCTGCTCATAACGTCTTGAAAGGCAATCAGTTGCCGTTGCTGTTGGTGACAGTCACGCTGTCGATGATGGTGACGCCCTTGTTGATGCAGGTGATCGATCGAATCTTGAAGCGTCGCTTCAACCATCAGGAAGAGCACGACGATGAGGCCCATTATGTGGAAGACGACAAACCACAGGTGATCGTCGTGGGATTCGGTCGTTTCGGGCAAGTCGTCGCCCGCCTGCTGATGGCGAACAAGATGCGCATTACCGTACTTGATCGGGATATCAGCGCAGTGCGGCTGATGCGAGCATATGGTTATAAGGTGTATTACGGCGATGCGACGCAACTGGAGTTGCTACGCGCAGCCGGCGCAGAGCAGGCGGAGTCGCTGGTTATTACGTGCAGCGATCCGGAACATTTGATGACCATTGTGCGCCTTTGCCAACAGCATTTTCCGCACCTGACCATTCTGGCGCGTGCCCGGGGGCGTGTGGAGGCGCACGAACTGCTGCAGGCCGGCGTGACCCAGTTCACGCGCGAGACATTCTCCAGCGCCCTGGAACTTGGGCGTAAAACGCTGATTTCGCTTGGCGTGCACCCTCATCAGGCTTACCGTGCCCAACAGCACTTTCGACGGCTGGATATGCGTATGTTGCGCGAACTGATGCCCCAGCATATGGGTGATGTTTCGCAGATTTCCCGCGTTAAGGAAGCGCGACGCGAGCTGGAAGATATTTTCGAACGCGAGATGCAACGCGAACGCTGGCGCCCGGATGACTGGGATGAGTATTAAACCGTGTTTCGCCCCGTGCGACACCGGGCTGAAGTAGACAAAGGCGGATTGTGATATGCGAAAACGTTTTATCGCCGGGGCGGTGTGTCCCCAATGCCACTCGCAGGATACGCTGGCCGTGGGCCGGGAAGACGAGCAGGACGTGGTGGTGTGTGTGCGTTGCGGCTACCGCCAGCGTCAGCCGGAAGCCGGGCAGAAACCGGAAGAGGCGGCTTCCGATCGGCTGATCGGGATTTTCCGTCCGCAGTAAGCGTCGCCTGTGCGACAGCCGCGTGATTTTTTACCCCGGACAGTACATGGGCGTATTTTTCCGCTACAATTTGCGCCAAATCGATTTCCAACGCTAGGAGATATCATGAAAGTAGCAAAAGACCTGGTGGTCAGCCTGGCCTATCAGGTACGTACAGAAGATGGTGTATTAGTTGATGAGTCTCCGGTGAGCGCACCGTTGGACTATCTGCATGGCCATGGATCGTTGATTTCCGGCCTGGAAAAGGCGCTGGAAGGCCGTGATGTCGGCGAACGTTTCGATGTGAGCGTCGGCGCGAACGACGCCTACGGCGAATATGATGAAAATATGGTACAGCGCGTACCAAAAGACGTCTTCATGGGTGTCGATGAGCTGCAAGTCGGCATGCGTTTTCTGGCGGAAACCGATCAGGGCCCCTTACCGGTAGAAATCACCGAAGTTCAGGATGAACACGTTGTGGTTGACGGCAACCACATGCTGGCCGGCCAGAACCTGAAATTCAATGTGGAAGTCGTGGCGATTCGTGAAGCGACTGAAGAAGAACTGGCCCACGGCCATGTTCATGGCGCTCATGACCACGATCACGACGGCTGCTGCGGCGGTCATGGCGACCACGATGGTTGCTGCGGTGGTCATGACCATGACCACAGTCATGAACACGGCAAAGGCGGTTGCGGCGGTAATGGCGGCTGCGGTTGCCACTGATTGCCCGACATCGCAACGTATGAAAAAGGCCGCATTCGCGGCCTTTTTTGTGTCTCCGGTACGGCTGGAATCACTCTTTTCCCATCAGCATTGCATCCTGCGGCGCGTTGTCGCGCTGGCTGCGGGTCATCAGGAAGTAACTGTAACCCGCCAGCATCAGCACGATGAACAGGCCGCCGATCACCGGGTTAAACCACAGCATGGCTAACAGGCACACGACGGACAGCACCAGTGCGATAGCCGGGATGATGGGATAGCCCGGCGCGTAAAAGGTACGATGCAAACCCGGTTCGGTACGGCGCAGGCGGAACAGGCTCAGCATACTCATCAGATACATGACGTTGGCGCCGAATACCGCCATGGTGATCATCGCGGCGGTCAGACTGAGTCCCTGCAGGTTGATCCAGCTATCGCTGAAGATAGTGGCGATACCGATGACGCCGCCGGTGAGAATGGCGCGATGCGGCGTCTGGAAGCGGGACAGTTTCGCCAGCCCGGCGGGCAGATAGCCGGCGCGGGCCAGCGCAAAGAACTGGCGGGAATAGCCGAGGATGATGCCGTGGAAACTGGCGATCAGTCCGAACAGCCCGATCCACACCAGCATGTGCATCCAGCCGGAGTTTTCACCTACCACCGCTTTCATCGCCTGCGGCAGTGGATCGTTGATGTTGGACAAGGTGCGCCAGTCGCCCACGCCGCCCGCCATGATCATCACTCCAAGCGCCAGCACCACCAGTGTAATGATGCCGCTGATGTAGGCCTTGGGAATGGTGCGTTGCGGATCTTTGGCTTCCTCGGCCGCCATGGCAGCCCCTTCAATCGCCAGAAAGAACCAGATGGCGAAAGGAATGGCGGCGAAGATGCCGGAAATGGCCGGGCTGTCGAAGCTATCGCTGCCGGCCCAGCCGTTGGCCACAAAGTGGCTGATGCTGAAGCCCGGCGCCACCACGCCCATAAACACCAGCAGTTCGATTACCGCCAGCACGGTGACAAACAGCTCGAACATCGCCGCCAGCCTGACGCCCAGAATATTCAATGTCATGAAGATCACATAGGCGCCAGCGGCGGCGTAACGCGGATCCAGCGAGGAATACTGCACGTTGAGATACGCGCCGATGGCCATGGCGATCGACGGCGGTGCGAACACGAACTCGATCAACGTCGCCATGCCGGCAATCAGGCCGCCGGTTTCGCCGAAGGCGCGGCGGCTATAGGCAAACGGGCCGCCAGCGTGAGGAATGGCGGTGGTCAGCTCGGTAAAACTGAAAATAAAACAGGTATACATGGCGGCGATGATCAGAGTGGTGATCAGAAAACCAAGCGTGCCGGCGACGCCCCAACCATAGCTCCAGCCAAAATATTCGCCGGAAATGACCAGGCCGACGGCAATGCCCCACAAATGAAGCGTCCCCAAGGTGGGTTTCAACTGCATTGTCATGACTGTCTCCCATACAAAAGGTGGGTCAGAAGCGTAAGCATTCATGTAACCCATTGTTTAAGTTTTAAAAACACGCTTTTCTTTTGACTCTTCTGCGACGGGACACGCCCGGTACTTCCGCAAGGTTCCGATAATGCCGCCGGGGTAAGGCTGGAGACTTGACATCTGCACGGTGATTTTTGCGTTCTGCGGTCAAACCGTATGCCGTGCCTGCCGGGATGTCATGCGCGGTCAACTCCCGGTTTTGTGACGTCAAGCGCGGTTTGGGCCGCCGTTCCATGCTGAGGGACAGTGAGGTACTTCTTCGTAATTGAGTTCAGGATTGAGACGACACTATGGCAGAACAGTACGATACGCTTGACAACACCACGCTGGATCATCTGGCCGGGCTGGCGATGAAACGTTATCCGCCCGCGTTACAGGGCAAACTGACCCTGTTGTGCCGTTCGGAAAACGCGACCTACCGTCTGGCGGCGGGCGGTAAACGTTATGCGATGCGTATTCACCGTCCGGGATATCACCAGCGCGAGGAGATTGCCTGCGAACTGCAGTGGCTTACCGCGTTGCGTGAAGAGGGAATTATGGTGCCGGAGCCGTTGCGCGGGCTGGACGGCGAAACCGTGCAACGGGTGACGCTGGCGGACGGTACACAGCGTAACGTGGTGCTGTTCCACTGGATTGACGGTGAAATGCCCACCACGGAGGTGGACGCCGGCGCCTTTGAACAGTTGGGGATGATTACCGCGCGCCTGCACCAACATAGCCGTCGCTGGACGCAACCGGCCGGTTTTCGCCGAATCATCTGGGATCACGACACCATGGTGGGGCGGGAAAGTCACTGGGGCCGCTGGCAGGATGCGCCGAATCTGGCCGTGTCTGATCACGGCGTTATCGAGGAAACGCTGCAACAGGTGGGTGACGCCGTCGCTGTTTATGGGAAAGACAGCCAGCGTTACGGCCTGATCCATGCCGATCTGCGGCTGACCAACCTGCTGCTGCACCGGGGCGAAACCCGGGTGATCGATTTTGACGATTGCGGATTTGGCTGGTATTTGCACGATCTGGCCGCCGCGATCAGTTTTGTCGAACATCATCCCAGCGCACCGGCCTGGGTGGAAGGGTGGATCAACGGCTATCAGCGCGTATGTTCCCTGAATGATGCCGATCTGGCGGTCATTCCGTCGTTGCTGATCCAGCGCCGCATCCAACTGATGGCCTGGGCCGGCTCCCACCGCCAGACGGAACAGGCTGTCAGTCTGGGAGCACAGTGGAGCGCGCATACCGTTCGGTTATGCCGGCGTTATCTCGAAAGACGTGCGTTGCCCGTCGGCGCCTGAATCGCCGGTTGTGCACCACTTCAGCGCACCACTGTCCCGCAGTGGTGCTTTTTTGTTTTTATGATTCTTGAAAATCAATGTGTTGTGAGTGGTATGGAACTTGCTAGCTTTTGCTATTCCGTTGATTGTGTGAGGCAGGGATCATGGAAACCACGTCTTTTCGACTTCCACCGATGGCGGATCTTTCCATCGGGCATCGCGGTATCCTGGCGGCGGCCGCATCCGGCCTGGCCGGGTTCATCGGCGAGAAGGGCGGCGATGCCGACCGTATTCTCGGCGTCAGCGGCGTCGACCCTGAACTGTTGGCCTGCCCGACCCTCAGTCTGGGATTGGTCAATTACTGCCGGGTGCTGGAGGAAGCGGCTCGCTATTCGGATTGCGATAATTTCGGTTTGCACTACGGCAGGCAGTTCAAGCCGCAGGCGCTCGGGTTGATAGGCTATGTTGGGTTATGCAGTGCCACTCTGGAGCAGGCATTGCATAACGTAGTCAATGCCTTTCCCCTGCATCAGCATGACACCCTGATTCGCCTGGTGGACAAAGGGGACTGCTGGCGTTTCGACTATCAGGTGCGGCACGGCGCCATTCTGCACTGCCGTCAGGATGCCGAGCTGACGCTGGGGATGATCCTCAACCTGATTCGCCACGCGGCGGGCAAGTCCTGGGCGCCGAGAGAGGTACATTTCGAGCATCCTCGTCCGGAACAGTGGCATGAGCACTGTAAGGTGTTTGATGCGCCGGTTTATTTCGATCAGCCGTTTAATTCGCTGTTGATACCCAAACGCGATCTGCTACGAACCATGCCGGATCACGATCCATTGCTGCAATTGTTGGTTCAGGATGCGCTGCGTCAGTTGAATGGCGATGTGCATCAGCAGAGCGTGGTGGATATGGCGCGCGCCCGCTTGCGCCAGATATTGCCGCAAGGGGAGCCTTCGCTGGATGAGGTGGCGGAAAATATCGGCCTGTCCAGCTGGTCGCTGCAACGCCGGCTGAAAGAGGAGGGTATCAACTTTACCCAGCTGGTGGAGAAGGTGCGGTGTGAGATGGCGACCCACTATCTCCAGCAGCGCCAGCTTTCTATCTCTGAAATGGCGTTTTTGCTGGGGTACTCCGAAGTCAGCGCGTTTTCCCGCGCATTTCGCCGTTGGTTCGGCATCAGCCCGCGGCAGTGGCGCAAGGCGTGATGCCCGGCGCGGGCGGGTTGAGCGTCAATAGTGCGGCGGCGGTGTTTCTTCGGATTGCGAGGCGATCATGGATGTCGACGCCGCCTGTAGTTTTTCCACCAACATGCGCAGTTGCTCCCGCAGACGGGTCATTTCCAGCTCGTGCTGCACCACCGTCTGGTTGAGCTCGTCAATAGTGAGCTCCTGAAACGCCAGGCGGCTTTCCAGTAGTTCTATTCGCTGTTCCAGCTGTTGTTGCGACATCCTGAATACCTCTCTTCATTTTTACCGCCAGAGTTTGTCAGAAAGCGTAAATTTCTGGTAGCAAAACCGGTCTGTATGAGGCGCGATCACGGATTTCTCCCTATAATGCCGACAGTCGTTGTATTGTCTTTGTGCGCGACTTTATAGTAGCTGTCGGAATGTCAATGCTTGCCGGAGAACATTGCTCCGGATGTTGGAGAGATGGATGAAATCACTGTTTAAAGTCACTTTGTTGGCAACGGCCATGACCCTGGCTCTGAATACCGGCGCGATGGCTGAAGAAGCCGCAAAACCTGTCGCTGCCGCCACGGATGCCGCGAAAGCGCCAGCTGCACAATTTAAGAGCGATGAAGAGGCTGCGGCCTACGCTCTGGGCGCCTCTCTGGGGCGTTATATGGATAATTCTCTGAAAGAACAAGAAAAACTCGGCATCAAGCTGGACAAACAACTGCTGATTCAAGGGGTTCAGGATGCGTTTGCTGATAAGAGCAAGCTGTCCGACGAAGATATCGAAAAGACCCTGCAATCGTTCGAAGGCCGTGTGAAAGAAGCGGCACAGGCCAAGATGAAGCAGGACGCCAAGGACAATGCGGATAAAGGCACCAAGTTCCGTGATGAATTCGCTAAAGACAAAGGCGTGAAGAAAACCGAATCCGGCCTGCTGTATCAGGTGGATAAAGAAGGTACCGGCGCAGCGCCGAAAGACAGCGATACCGTGGTTGTAAACTATAAAGGTACGCTGGTGGACGGCACCGAGTTCGATAACTCCTACAAACGCGGCGAGCCGTTGTCCTTCCGTTTGGATGGCGTGATCCCGGGCTGGACCGAAGGCCTGAAACATGTGAAGAAAGGCGGCAAGATCAAGCTGGTCATCCCGCCGTCACTGGCTTACGGCGAATCCGGCGTTCCGGGCATTCCAGCCAACTCCACATTGGTGTTTGACGTTGAGTTGCTGGATATCAAGTCCGATACGGCGAACAAGGCGGCTGATGCCAAAGGTGAAAAACCGGCTGATGCCAAAGCCAAGAAAAGCGCCCAGTAATGAGCCTGGACGTTGGAACAAAACCGCAGGAAAGTCTGCGGTTTTTTTATGGCAGGGATTCCACCCGTCGTTCTGCGGGCTGACGTTAGCGTCGTTGAAAAAACCACGCGATATGGCTGATGCTCGTCATCTGACAGCGCGTTCGTTATATGTGGCCCAACACGCGCGGCGTATCGCAACGCGATCAGAGGTCGGCGTGGTGCCCGCCTATTTCCATGCCGGCGGCGAGGACGAGCGCATCGGCAATGCTTTCCACCTGCTCCTTGTTCAGCATCGAGGTGCTGACGCGAATAAACTGTGCGCTGCCGCAGCGGCAACGCTCGCCCGGCAAGACGGCAATGCCGCGTGCGGCCAGGGTAATCATGGCGAACTGTTCGGATGCGACCGGAAGATAAATGCTTAATCCGTCGCGGTCGGGCAGGGGCATGCCGCGCTGGGCCAGCGCGTTCAGCAGTTGGCGGCGGCGATCGGCGTAGCAGTCGCGGGCCCGTTGCAGTTTGCGTTGGGTTGCCGGGTCGGTCAGCATCCAGGCGACGGCGTCCTGCAGAATGCGGCTGGTCCAGCTGGCGCCGAAGTTGCGAAACGATTGCAGACGTTTGACCAGCGATTCCGGGCCGGACAGTACCGCCAGCCGCAAATCAGGGCCGTAGGCTTTGGAAAACGAACGGACGTGCAGTGTTCTTTCCGGATAGTAACGCCCGAGGCTCCAGACCGGCCAGGCGGACAGTTCGCCGATGCCGTCGTCTTCTACCACCAGGGTGGCGCTATCGGCAAGCAGGCGCGCCAGTTCGGCGCTGCGGCTTTCGCTGACGGTATGCCCGGCGGCGGAGTGGGTGCGGGGCTGGTAGATAAACATGACCGGCGATTTCTTCAACTGCATTTCCAGGATCTCGGGCTGTGGCCCTTGCTCGTCGCAGGCCAATGGCAGCAACTCGGCGCCGACGTTATCCAGCATATCCAGCAGCCGGGTCGCGGTGGGATCCTCAATCATGACTTTGTCGCCCGGCGACACCAGTGTCTGGATGATGAGGTTCATGGCGTCGAAGCCGCCGTCGGTAGCCATGAAAGCCTGTGCCTGAAACGGCCAGCGCGGCGCCAGCGCTTGACGCAACGTCGGCGTGATCAGATCGCGTTGATAGCTGTTCAACTTGCCGGAGCGAACCCCCTGTTGCATGGCCTCCTGCAAATCGGGCAGTAATTGCGGATCTGGGCATGCCATCGCCAGATCAGCCTGAATACCACAGCCGTAATTACCGATCTTCTCGAAGCGTACTGGTCGGGGCGTGGCGTGATCGCCACAAACCCAGACACCGCTGCGCCCTTTCCCGGCGATTGTTTTTTGCCGTTTTAACTGCCCCCAGGCGGCGGAAATCGTCGCCGGGCTAACCCCCAGGCGCTCCGCCAGCTCCCGCACTGCAGGGAGTTGAGTGCCGATAGGAATGCGCCCTTCGCGAATCAGGGTGGCGGTAATCTGAGCGATCCCTTTGGTCGAGGCATCATCAATCTGTTCTGCCAGCCAGGCTGAATCCAGTGTGTTTGTCATAAGAAAAAACTTTGTTCAGTAACAAATAAATTATTGTACAGATAATGCTATCGCCATAGTATCAAATTCAAGCGATATTTGGATGCAAAACGATCTGCTTAAATGTGGGTTGTGCGCAACACCGGGAAAGTAAGGAAAAAATATAATGATAACAATCAGATTGGCAGTTCGGGATTGGGACTATTTCACGCCACTGGCGCTCGGCGACGTCAGGTCGGAAAGGTTCCATATCGAGGTACACCGGGTGAATACGCTGGTGGACGATCTGGCCACCAGCGAGCATTACGACGCCGGTGAAGTGTCTTTTAGCCGTTATGCACAGGCACGCGCTAAAGGTGATACGTCATTGCTGGGCGTACCCCATTTTTTGATGCGGGGGTTTCGTCAGCGCTGCATTATCACCACTGCAGAGAATCCCGTTACCTCGCTGGAGCAGTTGAAAGGCGGGCGCATCGGCGTGACCGGTTGGCAGGATTCCGGCAATACCTGGACGCGCGCCTTGCTGCGGGAAGTCGGCGTGGGTATTGAGGATGTGCACTGGTATGCAGGGCGACTGACGGAGGATCATCCTATTGTCGATCGGCTGGGGCGGTTTGGCCGTCCCGGTCGTATTGAAGCTGCGCCGGGTGAGCGTCCGCTGATCGAATTGCTGCACGCCGGCGAGTTGGACGCCGTCTTCACCCCGTTCATGCCGCAGGGGTTCTTCCTGCCGGCGTCCGGGTTACGTCAGGTACAGGCTGATTTCCGTCAGGCCGAACTGGCCTATTTTCGCCGCGTAGGCTATGTGCCGGGTATCCATATGTTGGGGATCAAGCCGGCGTTGGTTGAATCGCTGCCGTGGCTGCCGGGGGAACTGAGCCAGCTTATCGAGCAGTCCGCCCAGGTTTGGCAACAGAAGCGTGAGAAGTATGCGGACACCACGCCATGGCTGTTGGACGACCTGCGCCGCACCGCGCAGGATCTGCCGGCTAACTGGAATGACAACGGTTTTGACGCCAACCGCAACATGATTGCCGATTTCGCCCGTGAACTCTACGAGCAAGAGATCACCGCTACATTGCTGACGCCGGAAGTCATATTCCCGGCCTTTGCCTCTCAGGGAGCCTAAAACATGAAAGTAGCCATGGGACAATTTGCCGTCAGTCGCGAATGGCAAGAAAACGCCGATATCTGTTTGTCGCTGATGGCCCGTTCGCTTGAGGCCGGCGCCGATCTGCTGGTGATGCCGGAAGGCGTGCTGGCGCGCGATATCGCCGATCCGGATTTGGTGCTGAAAGCGGCACAACCGTTGGATGGCCCGTTCGTTAGCCAGCTGTTGGCGGCCAGCCGCGGCAATAAGCTGACGACCATGATGAGCGTGCATGTGCCGACGGAGAATCAGCGCGCGTTGAATGTGCTGATTGCCATCCGTGATGGTGAGATTGTCGCTCGCTACGACAAATTGCATCTTTACGACGCCTTCTCCATGCAGGAGTCGCAACGAGTGACGCCGGGCGATGTGGTGCCGCCGTTGGTGGATGTCGCGGGGATGAAAGTGGGATTGATGACCTGTTATGACGTGCGTTTCCCTGAACTGGCTCGCCGGCTGGTGCTGGACGGCGCCGATGTGTTGGTGCTGCCGGCCGCCTGGGTAAAAGGGCCGCTTAAAGAGATGCACTGGGACGTATTGGTCACGGCTCGCGCGCTGGAGAACACCTGTTATATGGTGGCGGTCGGTGAGTGCGGGCCGCGCAATATTGGTAATAGTATGGTGGTGGATCCGCTGGGCGTGTCTATCGCTAAAGCTGCTGAAGGTTCGGCGTTGGTGATGGCTGAGCTTGACCCGGCACGTATCGCCTCGGCGCGTGATGCGCTGCCGGTTTTGAAGAATCGTCGTTTTGCTCGTCCTGAATTAAACACTCAATAATAGACAGGGAGATATTTATGATGAAGAAGAGTGCCTACGCACTGGCTTTGGCTCTGGGAATGGTGACTGGCGTCGGTTATGCCGCCGAAAGTATTCCGGTACAGAAGGTGGATCAGGCGTTGCACGACCGTCTGCCGGACGATATCAAACAAGCCGGGAAAATCGTTGCGGTTAATAATGGTTCTTTCCCTCCGTATGAGATTGTCAAAAGCCCGACCGAGATGGATGGCGCCAGCGCCGATCTGGCCGAAGCGGTGGGACAATTGCTGGGGGTCAAGATTGAACATGCGACGGTAAGCGGTCTGTCCGGGGTACTGGCGGGGATTAAGTCCGGCCGGTATCAGATGGCGATTGGCCCGGTGGGTGATTACCCGGATCGTCAAAAAGAGAATGACTTCATCGACTACGTACAGGAGTTCGTGGTGTTTGCCGTGCAGAAGGGCAATCCACAAAAAATTAATGGGTTGGATGACACCTGTGGCAAAAGTATCGCGGTGATGGCTGGCGGTTCCGCTGAACAGGTCATCCGCCAGCAGTCCAAAGTATGTACCGATGCCGGTAAACCCGCGGTAACGGTGCAGTCGTTTACGGATCAGCCTTCGTCGATTTTGGCCGTAAGATCCAAGCGCTCTGATGCATTTTTCTCTTCTCAGGCTCCGCTGGTGTATTTCGTGGATCAGGCCAATGGCCAGCTTGAACTGACCGCCGTCGGCAAGAAAAACGGTTTCGGCGATATTTTCCAGGGCTCGGTCGTACCGAAGGATTCGCAACTGGGGAAAGTGCTGCTGGACACCTATAAGGAACTGTTTAAAAACGGCACTTACGCCGCCATCATGAAAAAGTGGAAGCTGGACAATAACACTATCGCCGAACCGGGAGTGAATCTGGCGAAGGGGGCGGCAAAATGATTGACGACGCCACGGATTCTCGAACCAGCGAAAATGCTGATGTAAAGGCGCGTGACGTGGCGTTTGCCCACAGCGCGCCGCGCTATGGGCGTCTGGTTTCCTGGATTGTGGTTTCGCTGGTCGCCGCCGACTTTTTTTGGCTGGTGGCGACCAACCCCAACTTTGAATGGCAAGTCGTGGTGCAGTGGTTTACCGAAGGTTCGGTGATGAAAGGGCTGGAGGTCACGCTGGGGCTGACGGTTATCGCCATGCTGCTCGGTGTTGCGTTGGGGTTGCTGTTGGCGGTGGCCCGCTTGTCGGACAACCGGTTGCTGAGTGGGTTGTCTGGTTTGTATATCTGGTTCTTCCGGGGGACGCCGCTGCTGGTGCAACTGATTTTCTGGTACAACCTGTCCACGCTGTTTCCGACCATTTCGTTGGCGATCCCCATTACCGGCCCAACGTTCATCAGCTGGAAAACCAATGATCTGATTACGCCGCTGACCGCTGCTATCGCCGGTCTGGCGTTGAACGAAGCGGCTTACATGGCGGAGATTATCCGCGCTGGGCTGTTGTCGGTCGATCAAGGGCAGATAGAAACCACGCAGGCGTTCGGTATGAGCCGGGTGCGGGCGCTGCGTCGCATTATTATTCCCCAGGCGATGCGCGCCATTATCCCACCGACCGGCAACCAGTTAATCAGCATGATCAAAGCGACCTCGTTAGTGAGCGTCATCGCTATGGGCGACCTGCTGTATTCGGTGCAGGCCATCTATAACCGAACCTTCGAAATTATTCCGATGCTGATGGTGGCGGTGATCTGGTATCTGCTGATTACTTCGATACTGAATGTCGGCCAGTCGGCGATCGAACGTTATTACGCCCGCGGCTCGCGCCGCACGGTGTCGGTCGGCAAACGGCGACAAACGTCGGGCCAGGAACAGGAGCGCGTGTCTGCCGTCGCCGGGCAGCCCTGGATGAAGAAGGAGGAGGCATGAGCGATATCACGCCGTTGGTACGTGCCCGCAATGTCCAGAAAAGTTATGGCGATAATGATGTCCTGAAAGGGATCGATCTGGATGTCTATCCAGGTGAAGTGGTGGTGATTCTGGGGCCTTCCGGCTCGGGTAAATCGACGTTTTTACGTTGTATCAATCACCTGGAGGATATGGACGCCGGTTCGATCATGGTGGGGGAAGAACAAATTGGCTACGAACTGAAACACGGCCGCCTGCATCGTTTGTCGCCCCGCCGTATCGCACGGCAGCGCCAGGAGATCGGCATGGTGTTTCAGCAGTTCAATCTGTATCCCCATATGACAGTGCTGCAGAATATTATCGAAGCGCCGATCGGCGTGCATAAACAGCCCAGAGAGGAAGCGGTTCGTTATGCGAAAGAGCTGCTAACCACCGTTGGGCTGAGCGATAAGATTGACGCCTGGCCTCGCCATTTGTCCGGCGGCCAGCAGCAACGGGTGGCGATCGCCCGCGCGCTGGCAGTCAAACCGCGGTTGATGCTGTTTGACGAACCGACGTCGGCGCTTGATCCGGAGCTGGTGGGGGAGGTTTTGGCCACCATGCGCACGTTGGCGGAGCAGGGACTGACGATGATCGTCGTTACCCATGAAATTGGTTTCGCCAGGGAAGCGGCCGATCGGGTGGTATTTATGGATGGGGGTGTGGTGGTGGAGCAAGGCAGCGCCGAAGCGGTGCTGAGTAATCCTCGCCACCCGCGTACTCAGGCGTTCCTTAGTCGTTTTATCTGAGCCGGGATATCGGTTGACTCCGGGTGTGTCCACTTCCGGCCTGTTGATAGCGTTGGTCAAGACAATATCGGCGGGCCGGAAGTTCTTCCGCGTTGGCCAATCATGCTCACCGCCGTTTGGTGGGGCTCGGCCCAGAATCAGAGATGCGTAGGCAGCACCACGCGGGCGCAGGTGCCGCTGCAATCCTTCCGGTTTTCAAGAAAGAATTCGCCGTGGTGCAGTTGGACGATACGAGTGACGATGCTCAAGCCCAGCCCGATCCCACCGTAGCGCGTGTCCATGCGGACAAACGCTTTGGTCAGTTCGCCTACCTGGGCTTCGTCAATGCCGGGGCCCTCATCTTCTACCCGCAATTCGCAGCTATCGTCGTCAAGATGAATGATCCGTACCCGGATGGTGCTGCTTTCCGGGCTGTAGCGATAAGCGTTTTCCACCAGATTTCGCAGTAGCAGTTGGAGCAGGGTTGTATTGCCCGGCACCGTTCCCGCCGCGGTATCCCATTGCCAGTCAAGCTGCTGATGCCGCAGCGCCGCCATTTCCAGCAGTTCTTCCTGTTTGGGTGTAATCACATCGTTGACCAGCGATACGTTGTCGTAATGCCCGGCGGCAAGCGCGTTTCCGACTCTGGCCAGCAACAGAAGCTGTTCGATGACTTTGGTCAGGTAGTCGACGCGCTTTATCAATGGTTGGCAGTCGATATGGTGCAATTGTTCGTGCAGTTCCAGGCTCAACCGGACGCCGGCCAGCGGGGTGCGCAGTTCGTGCGCAACGTTCGAGGCGAATTGTCGGTCGCGGCGCAAGGATTCGCTGAAACGGACAAAAAGCTGGTTCATGCTGGTGATGACCGCGGCAATTTCGGTGACATCGCTGCGCTGTTTTAGCGGCTCCAGATTTTCTGAAGAACGTTGTTGCAGCTCATCCTGTAACGTCAGCAATGGCTGGGTGATGCGGTTGATGGCATGGGTGCTCATCACCAGCGCAGCGATAATCATCACCAGGCTGGGGATGGTTAACGAGGCGATGGCTTCGTTGATTTCAAACTGAATGTCATGGTTGAGATCTTTTGCCGTCAGCGTTTGTTCTACCAGCAATTGAATATGCTCTTCACTTTCATGCCAAAGCCAGACCACGCTTAATACCTGACACACCAGCAGGATACTGCCCAGCGTCAGAATCAACCGGGTGCGGATGCTGGCGGTCTGTCCTTCAGGGACGGGGGTCATTGCTGGTCATCCTTGGTCAACAGATACCCGAAGCCGCGCAGCGTTTTGATGCGGTTTTTACCGATTTTCTGGCGTAGGTTATGAATATGAACTTCCAGCGAGTTGGACGACGGATCGTCATCCCAGTTGTAGATGTCCTGATGCAGTACCTCGCGATGCACCTGCGAGCCGGCTTTCAGAATCAGACGGGACAGAATGGCGAACTCTTTCGGGGTGAGAATAACCGGTTTGCTGTCGAGCATGACCTGTTGGCTGTTCAGGTCGAGCGTGATGTTGTCGACCTGAATCAGGTTTTCGCTGGAACCCTGATGGCGACGGATCAGGGCGCGAATCCGCGCCAGCAGTTCCGAGAGCGCAAAGGGTTTGATCATGTAATCGTCCGCGCCGATGTTGAGGCCGGTGACTCGTTCGTCCACCGTATCGCGCGCGGTGAGGATCAGCACCGGCTGAGAATGTTGATTGTTGCGCCAGCGCGTCAGCAATGTCAGTCCGTCGCCATCCGGCAGCCCCAGGTCAAGCACAATAAGGCTGTAGTGGGCACTGTTGATCAGCGCATCGGCCTCTTTGGCGGTGGTGGCGCAATCACAGGTGTAACCCTCGTTGCGCATCGCCTGCAGTAATCCTTCCTGTAACAATGCATCGTCTTCAACAATCAAAAGTTTCATGAATGGCCCCGACACGGTTGGAGAATATCAAGCCGGCCCTGATATTCGGTAGTCTCGATGTCAAACATCCCCAGAACGGTATGAAATAGGTTGTCCTGAGAAAAGCGCTGCTGGTTGGCGTTACTCCGCATGCAGGTATCATTGATGGCAAACTGTTGCTGGTAATCGCCGGACAGCCACATCAACATGGGAACATGGGTCTGTTGTTCGGGGGCTACCGAATACGGCATGCTGTGCAGGTAAACCCCGTTTTCTCCCAGCGATTCGCCATGGTCGGAAAGATAGACCAGCGCAGTGTTAAATTTATCCTGATGCGTTTTCAGCGTGTTTATCGCCTTATCAACAATATAGTCTACGTAAAGCACGGTATTGTCGTAGGTGTTGATTAATTCTTCCTGCGAACAGGTCTGGATTTGATTAGTGTCACAGGTCGGCGTGAATTTTCGGAATGCGTCCGGATAGCGTTGGTAATAAGTCGGCCCGTGGCTGCCCATGGTGTGCAGGACGATAATGCCGTCGCTGTTCAACTGGTTGCAGCCCATCAAACAGGATATCGTCGTAGCAGTCGCCGCCGCTGCACAGCCCCGGCGTATTCAATTTGGTGACGTCACGATTGGGCACGCGATCGCAGGCGCCTTTGCAGCCGCCGTCGTTCTCCTGCCACAGCACATTAACCCCCGCATGTTGCAGAATATCGAGCAACCCTTCCTGATGGCTGGCGAGTTGTTCGTCGTAGCCAGAGCGCGGCATATTGGAAAACATGCAAGGAACCGATACGCCGGTAGATGTGCCGCAAGAGGACGTCTGCCCGAAGTAGATGACGTTGTCTTTGCTCAACAGGGGGTTGGTGGGCCTGGCATAGCCACCCAGTGAAAAATTACCGGCCCGGGATGTTTCTCCAACGATAAGGATGAGCAGGTTCTTTTTCGCTGCATTGGCCGCCGCCGGTTTTTGATGTGCGTCCAGACCGATTTGCACCAGCGGTAGGTTGGCCTCTGCGCGATGTTTATAGTAGGAAATATTCGCCAAAATCAGGTTGCTGGGCGTCAGGGATTTCACCAGCTCTTTATTATTGCGCATCAGCGAAGCGTAATCTTTGTAGAAGAAAGTGGCGACCAGCAGGATGGTGATGACCGAAACCATGATGCTAAAGAGGCGAGCGCCGACAGTAAGCCAAGTCAGCGATGCCGGTTTTATCCGGATCCACAGTGCGAGCAGAGCGGGAAGGATACCGGTCAGCAGCAGCCAGATAATATATTGCGGCGTCACCAGTGCCATGGACTCCGCCAGATTGGTTTCAAAGATATTTTGCATCATGGTGCGATCAATAATGATGCCGTAGCTGATCATGAAATATTGGGCGGCAGCCCCGGCAATCAACAATATCGCCAGTACGCCCTGGCGTAGCCAGGGCAGAAAGATCAGCGTCAGCAGAATATTCAGCACGGCGAAGATGACGGTCGGCATGGTCATGACGAAAACCACTTCACGCCAGGAGTCGATGGCGACCAGATGCATAACCTGACGATAATAAGCGATGTTTTGTATGGCAGTGATAAAGGCAGTGAACACCAGATTGTAGGTGAGGCTGCTCCAGGTGGGACGAACGAAAGAGAAAGGAAATTTACGCATTACAACCATGACATCCATGCAGAAAAAGAGAATTGTAGAGCATTTTGGGGAGCATAAATTAAGTCAACCTTAAGAAATGTATACCTGCGCGGTAAAATCATCCGCCATGAAATACAGGGACGACGTCAGGCTTCTTTGTTAGACTGGCAGGCCTGTCGGGACGATTGATTATGATGACGTTGAGGGTGGTGTCTGCCATGTCTACTTCGCTTGTTAACGGCGAATCCGGTGATCTTGATATGCTGGATGAGCGTCCGTTTACGCAAACGGATTACGAAATCCTGAAATCCTATGAGGCGGTGGTCGATGGTCTGGCGATGCTGATCGGCGATCATTGCGAGATAGTGTTGCATTCGCTTGATGACCTTAAGTGTTCGGCAATTCGTATCGCCAATGGTGAACACACTGGCCGTAAGATTGGTTCGCCAATTACCGATTTGGCGCTGCGTATGCTGCATGATATGGCGGGGGAGGACAGTAGCGTTTCAAAAGCCTATTTCACCCGAGCTAAAAGCGGCGTACTGATGAAATCGGTCACGATTGCCATTCGTAACCGCGAGCAACGTGTGATTGGGCTGTTGTGCATCAATATGAATCTGGATGTGCCTTTTTCGCAGATCATGCAGACCTTTATGCCACCGGAAATCAAGGAAGTGGCTTCGTCAGTCAATTTTGCCTCTTCGGTGGATGACCTGGTCGCTCAGACGCTGGAGTTCACTATCGAAGAGGTCAATGCCGACCGTAATGTGTCCAACAATGCCAAGAACCGGCAGATTGTGCTGAACCTTTACGAAAAAGGTATTTTCGATATCAAGGATGCTATTAATCAGGTCGCCGATCGTCTGAACATTTCCAAGCACACGGTCTACCTCTATATCCGCCAATTCAAAAGCGGCGATTTCAGCGGGCACGACCGCTGATGCTGAGCTATTGTCTGCTGGTCACCGGCCCTGCCTATGGCACCCAGCAGGCCAGTAGTGCTTTTCAGTTTGCACAAGCGTTGCTGGCGTCGGGGCATGCATTACAAAGCGTTTTTTTCTATCAAGAAGGCGTGTTGAATGCCAATCAACTCACTTCTCCGGCCAATGATGAGTTTGATCTCGTGCGAGCCTGGCGACAACTGGCCAGCGAACATTCGGTTACGTTGAATGTGTGTGTGGCGGCGGCGCTGCGGCGCGGTGTCACCGATCGTCAACAGGCGGATCAACTGCGACTTCCCGCAGATAATCTGCAGCCGGGGTTTGTGTTGAGCGGGTTGGGCGAGTTGTCGCAGTCGGTGCTGACCTGCGATCGCGTCGTCCAGTTCTGACCAGAAGAGGCCCTCTGACGATGAAGCGTGTTGCGTTCGTTTTTACCCAACCTCCCCACGGCAGCGCTGCAGGACGAGAAGGTCTGGATGCGTTGCTGGCGATGTCGGCGTTGACGGACGAGATAGGCGTGTTCTTTATTTCGGACGGCGTGTTGCAACTGCTGCCGCATCAACAGCCGGATCTCATTCTGATGCGTAACTACATCGCCACTTTTGGCGTTCTGCCATTGTATGATGTCGAGCGTTGTTATCTCTGTCGTTCATCGCTGCAACGGCGTGGAATTCCGGAAAATACCAATTGGGTGCTGGACGTGGAGTTATTGACGCCGGACGCCTGGCGCTCCGCATTGAATACCTATGATGCCGTGTTGACATTCTAAGGGCCCGACATGTTGCATACGTTTTCTCACTCCCCCTACCAAACCGATATTGATGCCCTGCTGGACAGTCTGGGTGTTGGTGATGCGGTGCTGTTGTTGCAGGATGGCGTGATCGCGGCGCTTGGCGCGGCATCGGTTTTGTCCCGATTACAGCAGTCCGGCGTGCGAGTTTATGCGTTGCGGTCTGATGTTGACGCGCGTGGTTTGGGGAACCAAATTTCAACTGAAATTCAGCTCATCGACTATACTGAATTTGTGCAATTAACGGTTAAACACGCCCGGCAACTGGCCTGGTAATTCCATTTTTGTATATTTCTTGACTCCTTATCCGGCCAGCCCTAAAATTCTGCGTCCCTATATTCCGCCTTTGGGCTGATATGGGTCGATTTATTACGTGTTTACGAAGCAAAATGCAAAAACCAGGAGTTTTTAATGGCAACAATTAACCAGCTGGTACGCAAACCACGCGCCAGGAAGGTTGCTAAGAGCAACGTCCCTGCGCTGGAAGCTTGCCCGCAGAAACGTGGCGTATGTACTCGCGTATATACCACCACTCCGAAAAAACCGAACTCCGCACTGCGTAAAGTATGTCGTGTTCGTTTAACCAATGGTTTTGAAGTTACCTCCTATATCGGTGGTGAAGGTCATAACCTGCAGGAACACTCCGTGATCCTGATCCGTGGCGGTCGTGTTAAAGACTTGCCAGGTGTGCGTTACCACACTGTACGTGGCGCGCTGGACTGCTCTGGTGTTAAAGACCGTAAGCAATCCCGCTCCAAATACGGCGTGAAGAAGCCCAAGGCTTAATGGTTCTCCGTTAAGTAAGGCCAAACGTTTTAACTTTAATGTCAAACTAAACTCGTAGAGTTTTGGACAATCCTGAATTAACAACGGAGTATTTCCATGCCACGTCGTCGCGTCATTGGTCAGCGTAAAATTCTGCCGGATCCGAAGTTCGGATCAGAACTGCTGGCTAAATTTGTCAATATCCTGATGGTAGATGGTAAAAAATCTACTGCAGAAACAATCGTCTATACCGCGCTGGAGACCCTGGCTCAGCGTTCTGGTAAAGACCACCTGGAAGCCTTTGAAGCAGCGCTGGACAACGTGCGCCCGACTGTCGAAGTGAAGTCGCGCCGTGTTGGTGGTTCTACTTATCAGGTTCCAGTTGAAGTTCGTCCGGTTCGTCGCAATGCACTGGCTATGCGTTGGATCGTTGAAGCTGCTCGTAAACGCGGTGATAAATCCATGGCTTTGCGCCTGGCGAACGAACTTTCTGATGCAGCAGACAATAAAGGTACTGCTGTGAAGAAACGTGAAGACGTTCACCGTATGGCTGAAGCCAACAAGGCGTTCGCTCACTACCGCTGGTAATCCCTGCGTAGACGTTAATAACCCGGCGGGCGCTTCAAAGGCTGACCCGCCTGGGTTTACTACTTTGAACGCCCTAGGAATAGAGGAAACAAATGGCTCGTACAACACCCATTGCGCGCTATCGTAACATCGGTATCAGCGCACACATCGACGCCGGTAAGACCACTACTACTGAACGTATCCTGTTCTACACCGGTGTGAACCACAAAATCGGTGAAGTTCATGATGGCGCCGCCACCATGGACTGGATGGAGCAGGAACAGGAGCGTGGTATCACTATTACCTCCGCTGCGACCACTGCTTTCTGGTCTGGTATGGCTAAGCAGTATGAACCGCACCGTATCAACATCATCGACACCCCGGGGCACGTTGACTTCACTATTGAAGTAGAACGTTCCATGCGTGTTCTGGATGGCGCAGTGATGGTTTACTGTGCAGTAGGTGGTGTTCAGCCGCAGTCTGAAACCGTATGGCGTCAGGCAAACAAATATAAAGTTCCGCGTATTGCGTTCGTTAACAAAATGGATCGTATGGGCGCGAACTTCCTGAAAGTTGTTGATCAGATTAAAGTGCGCTTGGGTGCGAACCCGGTTCCGTTGCAGTTGGCTATCGGCGCAGAAGAACACTTCACCGGTGTGGTTGACCTGGTGAAAATGAAAGCCATCAACTGGAATGAAGCTGATCAGGGCGTTACCTTCACTTATGAAGATATTCCTGCTGATATGCAGGATCTGGCCGCTGAATGGCACCAGAATTTGATCGAGTCTGCCGCAGAAGCTTCAGAAGAGCTGATGGAGAAATATCTGGGCGGTGAGGAACTGACTGAAGCTGAAATCAAAGGTGCTTTGCGTCAGCGCGTTCTGAACAACGAAATCATCCTGGTAACCTGTGGTTCTGCGTTCAAGAACAAGGGCGTACAGGCAATGCTGGACGCCGTCATCGATTACCTGCCGGCTCCGACTGACGTACCGGCAATCAACGGTATGCTGGACGACGGTAAAGATACGCCGGCTGAGCGTCACGCTAGCGATGATGAGCCTTTCTCTGCATTGGCGTTCAAAATCGCAACCGACCCGTTTGTGGGGAACCTGACGTTCTTCCGTGTGTACTCTGGTGTGGTTAATTCCGGTGACACCGTACTGAACTCAGTAAAATCTGAGCGTGAGCGTTTTGGCCGTATCGTTCAGATGCACGCCAACAAACGTGAAGAGATCAAAGAAGTTCGTGCGGGCGATATCGCAGCTGCTATCGGTCTGAAAGATGTGATCACCGGTGACACCTTGTGTGACCCGGACAACCCGATCATTCTGGAACGTATGGAATTCCCGGAGCCGGTTATCTCCATCGCGGTAGAGCCGAAAACCAAAGCTGACCAAGAGAAAATGGGTCTGGCTCTGGGCCGTCTGGCGAAGGAAGACCCGTCTTTCCGTGTATGGACTGACGAAGAATCTAACCAGACCATCATCGCGGGCATGGGTGAGCTGCACCTCGACATCATCGTTGACCGCATGAAGCGTGAATTCAACGTGGAAGCAAACGTGGGTAAACCGCAGGTTGCTTACCGTGAAGCGATTCGCGCCAAAGTTACCGATATTGAAGGTAAACATGCCAAGCAGTCTGGTGGTCGTGGTCAGTATGGTCATGTCGTTATCGATATGTATCCGCTGGAGCCGGGCTCAAACCCGAAAGGTTATGAGTTCGTCAACGATATCAAAGGTGGTGTGATTCCTGGCGAATACATCCCGGCCGTTGATAAAGGCATCCAGGAACAGCTGAAAGCCGGTCCGCTGGCTGGCTTCCCGGTGGTTGATCTCGGCGTGCGTCTGCACTTCGGTTCTTACCATGACGTTGACTCCTCTGAACTGGCGTTTAAACTGGCCGCTTCTCTCGCCTTTAAAGCCGCGTTCAGTAAAGCGAATCCTGTTCTGCTTGAGCCTATCATGAAGGTTGAAGTAGAAACGCCGGAAGAGAACACTGGCGACGTCATCGGTGACCTGAGCCGCCGTCGTGGTATGCTGCGTGGTCAAGAATCCAACGTTACTGGCGTTGTGATTCACGCTGAAGTTCCGTTGTCTGAAATGTTCGGATACGCAACTCAGCTGCGTTCTCTGACCAAAGGTCGTGCTTCTTACTCCATGGAGTTCCTGAAGTACGATGATGCGCCGAACAACGTTGCCCAGGCCGTTATTGAAGCCCGTGGTAAGTAATTCGGGTTTAACAACACATTGATCCCGTGCTCTCTCTGTCAGGAAAGAGCATTTGAGTAAGGAATATAGCCGTGTCTAAAGAAAAATTTGAACGTACAAAACCGCACGTTAACGTCGGTACTATCGGCCACGTTGACCATGGTAAAACAACGCTGACCGCTGCCATCACCACCGTTTTGGCTAAAACCTACGGTGGTCAGGCTCGCGCATTCGACCAGATCGACAACGCGCCGGAAGAAAAAGCGCGTGGTATCACCATCAACACCTCTCACGTTGAATACGATACCCCGACTCGTCACTACGCACACGTTGACTGCCCAGGGCACGCCGACTACGTGAAAAAAC
>NZ_CM001857.1:442585-459028 GCF_000400505.1 Musicola paradisiaca NCPPB 2511
TGCGGGCGAGAACGTAGGTGTTCTGCTGCGTGGTACCAACGTGATGAAGTTGAACGTGGTCAGGTACTGGCTAAACCGGGCTCAATCAAGCCGCACACTCAGTTCGAATCTGAAGTGTATATTCTGAGCAAAGATGAAGGTGGCCGTCATACGCCGTTCTTTAAAGGCTACCGTCCGCAGTTCTACTTCCGTACCACTGACGTGACAGGCACCATCGAACTGCCGGAAGGCGTGGAAATGGTGATGCCGGGCGACAACATCAAGATGGTCGTAAACCTTATCGCGCCGATCGCGATGGACGACGGTCTGCGTTTCGCTATCCGTGAAGGCGGCCGTACAGTAGGCGCTGGCGTGGTTGCTAAAGTTATCGCTTAATTGCTGATAGCTGAAATGAAGAAAAAGGGTACTTCGGTGCCCTTTTTTTATTCCCCAGAGAAGAATTGAAATAAAAACCATTCTTATTTAAAATGCGGCTAATTGATTAAAAAATGAGTTATCCGCATATGTATGTTTGTCTATGCAACGCTGTATCTGACAAAGTCATTCGGCAAATCGCACGCCAGTATCACCCTCAGTCTTTGAAGCAATTAAAATTGTTTGTTCCTATCGGGAGCGAATGCGGTAAATGCATTCGTCAAGCCAGACTTATTCTGGAAGAAGAAACAGCAAAAAATGCGAAACTGAATAAGGTCGCATAAGTGCCGAGGGCATCCTTTTGACTCTGCGTTGACCGCTTCTACACTTTTTAATACTGAAGCGGAGGAGCAACGTCATGAAAGGTGATAAGAATGTCATTACACATCTGAACAAACTGTTGGGCAATGAGCTGGTTGCTATCAACCAGTATTTCCTTCATGCCCGCATGTTTAAAAACTGGGGATTCAAACGTCTTAACGATCGCGAGTATCACGAGTCGATTGACGAAATGAAACATGCCGATCGTTACATTGAGCGGATTCTGTTTCTGGAAGGGATTCCTAATCTGCAAGATCTTGGCAAGCTTAATATCGGTGAAGATGTTGAGGAGATGCTGCGTTCTGATTTGGTTTTAGAATTAGAAGGCGCCAAAGATTTGCGTGATGGAATAGCCTATGCGGACTCAGCACGCGATTATGTCAGTCGAGATTTGATGATCGCGGTGCTTGCAGATGAAGAAGAACATATTGACTGGTTGGAAACCGAGCTGGAATTGATCGCGCGTTTAGGGATCCAAAATTATCTGCAGACACAATTGAAAGAAGAGTAATAGCCGTTACAGATCGGTACACCTCTGATTGTTCCTCTGGTTCTGATGTATACAGCCTGAGCGGAGGAACTCTTATTGACATATTCCGGTTGCTTCCTGACCAAATTTACGTATAATGCGCGGGCTCGTCTGAAATGGCGGGCCTGATTCTACTTGAATCAGATGACCAACCAATAGGGTTTGGCCGCACAATACTTCCGATATGGAAGTTATGTACAGAACGATTACACTCCCCCATCAATCGTAATGGGTGCGAGGAGTAATTATTTTCGTCTATAAATAATTGGAGCTCTGGTCTCATGCAGAACCAAAGAATCCGTATCCGCCTGAAAGCGTTTGATCATCGTCTGATCGATCAATCAACCGCGGAAATCGTAGAGACCGCTAAGCGTACTGGTGCGCAGGTTCGCGGCCCTATCCCGCTGCCGACCCGCAAAGAGCGCTTTACCGTTCTGATCTCCCCGCACGTCAACAAAGACGCGCGTGATCAATACGAGATTCGCACTCACAAGCGTCTGGTTGACATCGTTGAGCCAACCGAGAAAACCGTTGATGCTCTGATGCGTCTGGATCTGGCTGCCGGTGTAGACGTGCAGATCAGCCTGGGTTAATCAGGTCATTGAGCGATTGAGAGGTTGAAACAATGATTGGTTTAGTCGGTAAAAAAGTGGGCATGACCCGCATCTTCACTGAAGATGGCGTTTCTATCCCCGTAACCGTAATCGAAATTGAAGCAAACCGTGTGACTCAGGTTAAAACCCTGGAGAACGACGGATACCGTGCTGTCCAGGTAACTACCGGTGCTAAAAAAGCTAACCGCGTAAACAAGCCGGAAGCAGGTCATTTTGCCAAGGCTGGCGTTGAGGCTGGTCGTACTCTGCGTGAATTCCGTCTGGCTGAAGGCGAAGATTTCGCTGTAGGTCAGAACATCAGCGTTGAAATTTTCGCTGACGTCAAGAAGGTTGACGTTACCGGGACTTCAAAAGGTAAAGGTTTTGCCGGTACCGTTAAGCGTTGGAACTTCCGTACTCAGGACGCTACTCACGGTAACTCCTTGTCTCACCGTGTTCCGGGTTCTATCGGTCAGAACCAGACTCCGGGCAAAGTGTTCAAAGGTAAGAAGATGGCAGGCCAGCTGGGTAATGAGCGCGTAACCGTTCAGAGCCTGGACGTAGTACGTGTTGACGCTGAGCGCAACCTGCTGCTGGTTAAAGGTGCGGTTCCGGGTGCAACCGGTAGCGACCTGATCGTTAAACCGGCTGTGAAGGCGTGAGGAGATAGCAATGGAATTAGTATTGAAAGACGCGCAAAGCGCGCTGACTGTTTCCGAAACTACCTTCGGTCGTGACTTCAACGAAGCGCTGGTTCACCAGGTTGTTGTTGCTTATGCAGCAGGTGCCCGTCAAGGTACTCGCGCTCAGAAGACCCGTGCTGAAGTAACTGGTTCCGGTAAAAAACCGTGGCGTCAGAAAGGCACCGGTCGTGCGCGTTCTGGTTCTATCAAGAGCCCGATCTGGCGTTCCGGTGGCGTGACCTTCGCGGCCAAGCCTCAGGATCATAGCCAGAAAGTAAACAAGAAGATGTACCGTGGCGCGCTGAAAAGCATTCTGTCCGAGCTGGTACGTCAGGATCGTCTGATCGTTGTCGAGAAGTTCTCTGTTGAAGCACCGAAAACCAAGTTGCTGGCACAGAAGCTGAAAGAACTGGCGCTGGATGACGTGCTGATCATCACCGGTGAACTGGATGAGAACCTGTTCCTGGCCGCGCGTAACCTGTACAAGGTTGATGTGCGTGACGTAGCAGGCATTGATCCGGTTAGCCTGATCGCCTTCGACAAAGTGGTTATGACTGCTGATGCTGTTAAGCAAGTTGAGGAGATGCTGGCATGATTCGTGAAGAACGTTTGCTGAAAGTTTTGCGCGCGCCGCACGTTTCTGAAAAAGCGTCTACTGCGATGGAAAAAAACAACACCATCGTGCTCAAAGTTGCCAAAGACGCGACTAAAGCAGAAATCAAAGCAGCTGTACAGAAACTGTTTGAAGTCGAAGTTGATGACGTTCGCACCCTGATTGTTAAAGGGAAAGTCAAACGTCATGGACAGCGTATCGGTCGTCGTAGCGACTGGAAAAAAGCTTACGTCACCCTGAAAGAAGGCCAGAACCTGGACTTCGTCGGCGGCGCAGAGTAAGTCGGAGGAGTAATACAATGGCAGTTGTTAAGTGTAAACCGACATCTCCGGGTCGTCGCCACGTTGTTAAAGTGGTTAACCCTGAGCTGCACAAGGGCAAACCTTTTGCTCCGTTGCTGGAAAAAAACAGCAAAACCGGTGGTCGTAACAACAATGGTCGCATCACTACTCGTCACATTGGTGGTGGACACAAGCAGCAGTACCGTATTGTTGACTTTAAACGCAACAAAGACGGTATTCCGGCTGTGGTAGAGCGTCTGGAGTACGATCCGAACCGTTCTGCGAACATCGCGCTGGTTCTGTACAAAGACGGCGAACGTCGTTACATCCTGGCGCCGAAAGGCCTGAAAGCTGGCGATCAGATTCAGTCCGGCGTTGATGCAGCGATCAAGCCCGGCAACACCCTGCCGATGCGCAATATTCCGGTTGGTTCTACTGTTCATAACGTGGAAATGAAACCGGGTAAAGGCGGTCAGTTGGCTCGTTCCGCTGGTGCTTATGTGCAGATCGTCGCCCGTGAAGGTTCTTACGTTACCCTGCGTCTGCGTTCCGGCGAAATGCGTAAAGTCGAGGCTGATTGCCGCGCGACTTTGGGCGAAGTTGGTAATGCCGAGCACATGCTGCGCGTTCTGGGTAAAGCTGGTGCTGCTCGCTGGCGTGGCGTTCGTCCGACCGTTCGTGGTACGGCAATGAACCCGGTGGACCACCCGCACGGTGGTGGTGAAGGTCGTAACTTTGGTAAGCACCCGGTTACTCCGTGGGGCGTTCAGACCAAAGGTAAGAAGACCCGCAGCAACAAGCGTACTGATAAATTTATCGTACGTCGCCGTACTAAATAATTTTAGAGGATAAACCATGCCACGTTCTCTCAAGAAAGGTCCTTTTATTGACCTGCACTTGCTGAAGAAGGTAGAGAAAGCGGTGGAAAGCGGTGACAAGAAGCCCCTGCGCACTTGGTCCCGTCGTTCAACGATCTTTCCAAACATGATCGGTTTGACCATCGCTGTCCATAATGGTCGTCAGCACGTTCCAGTTTTCATCTCTGATGAGATGGTTGGTCACAAGCTGGGTGAATTCGCGCCGACTCGTACTTATCGCGGTCACGCGGCTGATAAAAAAGCCAAGAAGAAATAAGGTAGGAGGAAGAGATGGAAACTATTGCTAAGCATCGCCATGCTCGTTCTTCTGCTCAGAAGGTTCGCCTGGTTGCTGACCTGATTCGCGGTAAGAAAGTGTCGCAGGCTCTGGATATTTTGACCTATACCAACAAGAAAGCTGCTGGTCTGGTTAAGAAAGTGCTGGAGTCTGCCATTGCTAACGCAGAGCACAACGACGGCGCTGACATTGATGATCTGAAAGTTGCGAAAATCTTCGTAGACGAAGGCCCTAGCATGAAGCGCATTATGCCGCGTGCTAAAGGTCGTGCGGATCGCATCCTGAAGCGTACCAGCCACATTACTGTGGTTGTGTCCGATCGCTGAGACTCTGGAGACTAGCAATGGGTCAGAAAGTACATCCTAATGGTATTCGCCTGGGTATTGTCAAAACTTGGAACTCTACCTGGTACGCAAATACCAAAGAATTCGCTGACAACCTGGACAGCGATTTTAAAGTTCGTCAATACCTGAACAAGGAACTGGAGAAAGCCTCCGTTTCCCGTATCGTTATCGAGCGTCCGGCCAAAAGCATTCGTGTGACCATTCACACTGCTCGCCCGGGTATCGTTATCGGTAAGAAAGGTGAAGACGTTGAAAAACTGCGTAAAGGCGTAGCTGATATCGCTGGTGTTCCGGCGCAGATCAACATCGCTGAAGTACGTAAGCCGGAACTGGACGCCAAATTGGTTGCTGACAGTATCTCTTCTCAGCTGGAACGTCGTGTCATGTTCCGTCGTGCGATGAAGCGTGCTGTACAAAATGCCATGCGTCTGGGCGCCAAGGGTATCAAAGTTGAAGTTAGTGGCCGTCTGGGCGGCGCGGAAATCGCTCGTACCGAATGGTATCGCGAAGGTCGTGTTCCGTTGCACACCCTGCGCGCTGACATTGACTACAACACCTCCGAAGCGCACACCACTTATGGTGTTATCGGTGTGAAAGTGTGGATCTTCAAAGGTGAGATCCTGGGTGGTATGGCTGCTGTTGAACAACCGGAAAAACCGGCTGCTCAACCGAAAAAGCAGCAGCGTAAAGGCCGCAAGTAAGGAGAGTCGCTGATGTTACAACCAAAGCGTACAAAATTCCGTAAGATTCACAAAGGCCGCAACCGTGGTCTGGCTGCCGGTACGGATGTGAGCTTCGGTACTTTCGGTCTGAAAGCTGTTGGCCGTGGTCGTCTGACCGCGCGTCAAATCGAAGCTGCTCGTCGTGCCATGACCCGTGCTGTGAAGCGTCAGGGTAAGATCTGGATCCGTGTTTTCCCGGACAAACCGATCACTGAAAAACCGCTCGAAGTGCGTATGGGTAAAGGTAAAGGTAACGTGGAATACTGGGTTGCCTTGATTCAGCCAGGTAAAGTCCTGTACGAAATGGACGGTGTGCCGGAAGAGTTAGCCCGCGAGGCGTTCGAACTGGCAGCAGCGAAACTGCCGATCAAAACCACCTTTGTAACTAAGACGGTGATGTAATGAAAGCAAAAGAGCTGCGTGAAAAGAGTGTTGAAGAGCTGAATACCGAGCTGCTCGGTTTGCTGCGTGAGCAGTTTAACCTGCGCATGCAGGCTGCCAGCGGCCAGCTGCAACAAACTCACCTGTTGAAACAAGTGCGTCGTAACGTTGCACGTGTTAAGACTTTACTGACTGAGAAGGCGGGTGCGTAATGACCGATAAAATCCGTACTCTGCAAGGTCGTGTTGTGAGTGACAAAATGCAGAAGTCTGCTGTTGTCGCCATTGAACGTTTCGTGAAACACCCGATCTACGGTAAATTCATCAAACGTACGACTAAACTGCACGTACATGACGAGAACAACGAATGTGGTATCGGCGACGTGGTGGAAATCCGCGAATGCCGTCCGATCTCCAAGACCAAGTCTTGGACGTTGGTTCGCGTTGTAGAGAAAGCGATTCTGTAATACAGTAAGCGCGCTCGAAATAAAGTAAACGGCTCATTTATTGGGCCGTTTATTTTTTCTACCCATATCCAGGAAGCGGTGTTATAATGCTGCGCCCTCAATTATGGGGTTTTTTAACGACCTGATTTTAGGTCTCACAAGTAGTAGTTGACATTAGCGGAGCACTAACATGATCCAAGAACAGACTATGCTGAACGTGGCCGACAACTCCGGTGCACGTCGCGTAATGTGTATCAAGGTTCTGGGTGGCTCGCACCGTCGCTACGCAGGCGTCGGCGACATCATCAAAATTACCATCAAGGAAGCAATTCCTCGCGGTAAAGTAAAAAAAGGTGATGTGCTGAAGGCGGTAGTGGTGCGCACCAAGAAGGGTGTTCGTCGCCCTGACGGTTCTGTCGTTCGCTTCGATGGCAATGCTTGTGTCCTGTTGAATAACAACAGCGAACAGCCCATCGGTACGCGTATTTTTGGGCCGGTAACTCGTGAACTGCGTTCTGAGAAGTTCATGAAAATTATCTCTCTGGCACCAGAAGTACTCTAAGGAGCGAACCATGGCAGCGAAAATCCGTCGTGATGACGAAGTTATCGTGCTGACCGGCAAAGATAAAGGTAAGCGCGGTAAGGTAAAAAATGTCCTGTCTTCCGGCAAGGTCATTGTTGAAGGTATTAACCTGGTTAAGAAACATCAGAAGCCGGTTCCGGCGCTGAATCAGCCAGGCGGCATCGTTGAAAAAGAAGCTGCAATTCAGGTTTCTAACGTTGCGATCTTCAATGCGGCAACCGGTAAGGCTGACCGTGTAGGCTTTAGATTCGAAGACGGTAAAAAAGTCCGCTTCTTCAAGTCTAACAGCGAAACTATCAAGTAATTTGGAGTAGTACGATGGCGAAACTGCATGATTACTACAAAGACGAAGTAGTTAGCAAACTGATGTCTCAGTTTAACTACCATTCTGTCATGCAAGTCCCTCGGGTCGAGAAGATCACCCTGAACATGGGTGTTGGTGAAGCGATCGCTGACAAGAAACTGCTGGATAACGCAGCAGCCGATCTGACAGCAATCTCCGGTCAAAAACCGTTGATCACCAAAGCACGCAAATCTGTTGCAGGCTTCAAAATCCGTCAGGGCTATCCGATCGGCTGTAAAGTAACTCTGCGTGGCGAACGCATGTGGGAGTTTCTTGAGCGCCTGATCTCCATTGCTGTTCCACGTATTCGTGACTTCCGCGGTTTGTCCGCTAAGTCTTTCGATGGTCGTGGTAACTACAGCATGGGTGTCCGTGAGCAGATCATCTTCCCGGAAATCGACTATGACAAAGTCGATCGCGTTCGTGGTTTGGACATTACCATTACCACTACTGCGAAAACCGATGATGAAGGCCGTGCTCTGCTGGCTGCCTTTAACTTCCCGTTCCGCAAGTAAGGTGGGTTACTAATGGCTAAGCAATCCATGAAAGCACGCGAAGTTAAGCGCGTGAAACTGGCTAACAAATTCTTCGCTAAACGCGCTGAACTGAAAGCTATCATTTCTGACGTAAACGCTTCTGACGAAGAACGTTGGGATGCTGTTCTGAAGCTGCAGACTCTGCCGCGTGATTCCAGCCCGTCCCGTCAGCGTAACCGCTGCCGCCAGACTGGTCGTCCGCACGCTTTCCTGCGGAAGTTCGGGTTGAGCCGTATTAAGGTCCGTGAAGCCGCTATGCGCGGTGAAATTCCGGGTCTGAAAAAGGCTAGCTGGTAATTGTCACCAATTGAATCACGGGAGTAAAGACAGATGAGCATGCAAGATCCGATCGCGGATATGCTGACCCGTATCCGTAACGGTCAGGCCGCGAACAAAGTTGCGGTCACCATGCCTTCCTCCAAGCTGAAAGTGGCAATTGCCAACGTGCTGAAGGAAGAAGGTTATATTGAAGATTACAAAATCGAAGGCGACGCCAAGCCGGAACTGGAAGTGACTTTGAAATACTTCCAGGGTAAGGCTGTGGTAGAAAGCATTCAGCGTGTAAGCCGCCCTGGTCTGCGCATCTATAAACGTAAAGATGAGCTGCCGAAAGTTATGGCCGGTTTGGGGATCGCGGTTGTTTCTACCTCCAGAGGTGTTATGACCGATCGTGCAGCTCGCCAGGCAGGTCTTGGTGGCGAGATTATCTGCTACGTAGCTTAATCGGGAGGAAAGAATGTCTCGTGTTGCAAAAGCACCCGTCGTCATTCCTGCCGGCGTAGAGGTAAAACTCAACGGTCAGGTTATTTCGATTAAGGGTAAAAACGGTGAACTGACCCGTCAGGTTCATGAAGCCGTAGAGGTTAAACAAGCTGATAACGTGCTGACTTTTGCTCCGCGCGAAGGCTTTGCTAGCGGCTGGGCCCAGGCGGGCACCACTCGTGCGCTGCTGAACAGCATGGTTGTCGGTGTTACCGAAGGCTTCACCAGAAAGCTGCTGCTGGTAGGTGTTGGTTATCGTGCTGCCGTTAAAGGTAATGTCGTGAATTTGGCTCTGGGTTTTTCCCATCCTATCGATCACGAACTGCCTGCAGGCATTACTGCTGAATGTCCGTCTCAAACTGAAATCGTACTGAAAGGTGCTGATAAACAGTTGATCGGTCAGGTAGCTGCTGATCTGCGCGCTTACCGTCGTCCTGAGCCTTACAAAGGTAAAGGTGTCCGTTACGCCGACGAAGTCGTGCGTATCAAAGAGGCTAAGAAGAAGTAAGGTAACACTATGGATAAGAAATCAGCTCGTATCCGTCGTGCGACCCGCGCACGTCGCAAGCTCCAGGAACTGGGCGCGACGCGTCTGGTGGTACATCGTACCCCGCGTCATATTTATGCGCAGGTTATCGCACCGAACGGTTCTGAAGTCCTGGTAGCCGCCTCTACTGTAGAAAAAGCTATCTCTGAACAACTGAAGTACACCGGTAACAAAGACGCTGCAGCTGCTGTTGGTAAGGCTGTTGCCGAGCGTGCTCTGGAAAAAGGCATCAAAGAAGTGGCCTTTGACCGTTCCGGGTTCCAATATCATGGTCGTGTCCAGGCACTGGCAGATGCTGCCCGTGAAGCTGGCCTTCAGTTCTAAGGTAGAGGTGTAAGATGGCTCACATCGAGAAGCAAGCTGGCGAACTGCAGGAAAAGCTGATCGCGGTTAATCGCGTATCTAAAACTGTTAAAGGTGGTCGTATTTTCAGCTTCACCGCACTGACTGTAGTGGGTGATGGTAACGGCCGCGTGGGTTTTGGTTACGGTAAAGCGCGTGAAGTTCCGGCAGCGATCCAGAAAGCGATGGAAAAAGCCCGTCGCAATATGATTAACGTCGCGCTGAATAGCGGTACTCTGCAGCATCCGGTTAAAGGTGCGCACACAGGGTCTCGCGTATTCATGCAGCCGGCTTCCGAAGGTACCGGTATCATCGCCGGTGGTGCAATGCGCGCCGTTCTGGAAGTCGCAGGGGTTCATAACGTTTTGGCTAAAGCCTATGGTTCCACTAACCCGATCAACGTGGTTCGTGCAACTATTGATGGCTTGGCAAACATGAAGTCCCCGGAAATGGTCGCTGCCAAGCGTGGTAAATCCGTTGAAGAAATTCTGGGGTAATTAACCATGGCAAAGACTATTAAAATTACTCAAACCCGTAGTGCAATCGGTCGTCTGCCTAAACACAAGGCAACGCTGCTTGGCCTGGGTCTGCGTCGTATTGGTCATACCGTTGAGCGTGAGGACACTCCTGCTATCCGTGGTATGGTCAACGCGGTTTCCTATATGGTTAAAGTGGAGGAGTAACAGATGCGTTTGAATACTCTGTCTCCGGCCGAAGGCGCTAAACACGCGCCGAAGCGTTTAGGTCGTGGTATCGGTTCCGGCCTTGGTAAGACTGGTGGTCGTGGCGTCAAGGGTCAGAAATCTCGTTCTGGCGGTGGTGTACGTCGTGGCTTTGAAGGCGGTCAAATGCCTTTGTACCGTCGTCTGCCCAAGTTCGGTTTCACTTCTCGTAAAGCCATGATCACGGCAGAAGTCCGTTTGTCTGATCTGGCTCGTGTAGAAGGCGATGTTGTTGATCTGAGTACGCTGAAAGCTGCTAACGTCATTGGCGTTCAGATTGAATTCGCGAAAGTGATTCTGTCTGGTGAGGTTGCTCGTCCGGTAACGATTCGTGGTCTGCGTGTAACAAAAGGTGCACGTGCTGCTATCGAAGCTGCAGGCGGTAAAATTGAGGAATAAGTAGCAGATGGCTAAACAACCAGGATTAGATTTTCAAAGTGCTAAAGGCGGAGTTGGCGAGCTGAAGCGCAGACTGTTGTTTGTAATCGGTGCGCTGATTGTTTTCCGTATTGGCTCTTTTATTCCCATTCCTGGTATTGATGCCACTGTGCTTGCCAAATTGCTCGAACAACAGCGTGGCACCATCATTGAAATGTTTAACATGTTCTCTGGTGGTGCTTTAAGCCGCGCTTCAATTTTCGCGCTGGGAATTATGCCGTATATCTCGGCATCCATCATCATTCAGTTATTGACGGTGGTTCATCCCGCATTGGCGGAAATTAAGAAGGAAGGGGAAGCTGGCCGACGTAAAATCAGCCAATATACCCGTTACGGCACTCTGGTGTTGGCAGTATTTCAGTCAATCGGTATTGCTACCGGTTTGCCGAATATGCCTGGAATGCAAGGTCTGGTAATTAATCCAGGCTTTGCGTTTTATTTCACCGCTGTTGTCAGTCTGGTTACAGGAACGATGTTTCTTATGTGGCTCGGCGAGCAAATTACTGAAAGAGGTATCGGTAATGGTATCTCGATCATAATTTTTGCGGGTATCGTTGCGGGATTGCCGCCGGCCATTGGCCATACCATCGAGCAAGCGCGGCAAGGCGATTTGCACTTCCTCCTGTTGCTGTTGGTTGCAGTTTTGGTATTCGCGGTAACTTTCTTTGTTGTATTCATGGAGCGTGGTCAGCGTCGCATCGTCGTTAATTACGCTAAACGTCAACAAGGTCGCCGCGTTTATGCAGCGCAGAGTACGCATTTACCACTGAAAGTAAATATGGCCGGTGTTATTCCAGCTATTTTTGCATCCAGTATTATTCTGTTCCCGGCAACAATTGCGTCATGGTTCGGGGGCGGTACGGGTTGGAACTGGTTGACAACAATTTCTTTGTATTTGCAACCGGGACAGCCGCTTTATGTGCTACTCTATGCATCTGCAATCATCTTCTTCTGTTTCTTCTATACCGCGTTGGTTTTTAATCCGCGTGAAACAGCAGATAACCTGAAGAAGTCCGGTGCATTCGTGCCAGGAATTCGTCCGGGAGAACAAACGGCGAAGTATATCGATAAAGTAATGACTCGCCTGACACTCGTTGGTGCGATGTATATTACTTTTATTTGCCTTATCCCGGAGTTCATGCGTGACGCAATGAAAGTACCTTTCTATTTTGGCGGTACGTCATTATTGATCGTTGTTGTTGTGATCATGGACTTTATGGCTCAAGTGCAAACTCTTTTGATGTCTAGTCAGTATGAGTCTGCCTTGAAGAAGGCTAACCTGAAAGGCTATAACCGCTAATCAGCGTGTGCCAGAGAAGTTACGGAGAGTAAAAATGAAAGTTCGTGCTTCCGTCAAGAAATTATGTCGTAACTGTAAGATCATCAAGCGTAACGGTATCGTTCGCGTCATCTGCAGCGCCGAGCCGAAGCATAAACAGCGTCAAGGCTGATTATCTCGCATATTTTTCTTGCAAAGTTGGGTTGAGCTGGCTAGATTAGCCAGCCAATCTTTTGTATGTCTGTGCGTTTCCATTTGAGTATCCTGAAAACGGGCTTTTCAGCATGGGGCGCGCATATTAAATCATAGGAGTGCATAGTGGCCCGTATAGCAGGCATTAACATTCCTGATCAGAAACATGCCGTGATCGCATTAACCTCGATCTATGGTGTCGGCAAAACTCGTTCCAAAGCCATTTGCGCTGCGGCGGGTATCGCTGAAGATGTTAAGATCAGTGAGCTGTCTGAAGAGCAAATCGAAACGCTGCGTGAAGAAGTTGCCAAATTCGTCGTCGAAGGTGATCTGCGCCGTGAAATCAGCATGAGCATCAAGCGTCTGATGGACCTTGGTTGCTATCGCGGTTTGCGTCATCGTCGTGGTCTGCCGGTTCGCGGTCAGCGTACCAAGACTAACGCCCGTACCCGGAAGGGTCCGCGTAAACCGATCAAGAAATAATCGGGGTGATTGAATAATGGCAAAGGCACCTATTCGTGCACGTAAGCGTGTAAGAAAGCAAGTTTCTGACGGTGTGGCTCATATCCATGCTTCTTTTAACAACACCATCGTTACCATCACCGATCGTCAGGGTAACGCTCTGGGTTGGGCAACAGCCGGTGGTTCCGGTTTCCGTGGTTCTCGTAAATCTACTCCGTTTGCTGCCCAAGTTGCAGCAGAGCGCTGTGCTGAAGCAGTGAAAGAGTACGGTATTAAGAATCTGGAAGTTATGGTTAAAGGACCTGGTCCGGGCCGTGAGTCTACTATCCGCGCTCTGAACGCGGCTGGTTTTCGCATCACTAATATTACTGATGTGACTCCGATCCCTCATAACGGTTGTCGTCCGCCGAAAAAGCGTCGCGTATAACGCCGCTTTTAGGTCTGTTGGAGAAAGAAAATGGCAAGATATTTGGGTCCTAAGCTCAAGCTGAGCCGTCGTGAGGGCACCGACCTGTTCCTAAAGTCTGGTGTTCGTGCGATCGATTCCAAGTGTAAAATTGAACAAGCTCCTGGTCAGCATGGTGCGCGTAAGCCGCGTCTATCTGACTATGGTGTACAGTTGCGTGAGAAGCAGAAAGTTCGCCGTATCTACGGTGTTCTGGAGCGTCAGTTCCGTAACTATTATAAAGAAGCTGCTCGTCTGAAAGGCAACACAGGTGCGAACCTGTTGCAGTTGCTGGAAGGTCGTCTGGACAACGTAGTTTATCGTATGGGGTTCGGTGCTACTCGTGCTGAAGCACGTCAGCTAGTGGGCCACAAGGCAGTCATGGTAAACGGTCGCGTTGTTAATATCGCTTCTTATCAGGTCTCTCCGAATGATGTCGTCAGCATCCGCGAGAAGGCGAAAAAGCAGTCACGTGTTAAAGCTGCTTTGGAGCTGGCTGAACAGCGCGAAAAGCCGACTTGGCTGGAAGTTGATGCTGCCAAGATGGAAGGTGTGTTCAAACGTATTCCTGAACGTACCGATCTGTCTGCGGACATTAATGAACACCTGATCGTCGAGCTTTACTCCAAGTAAAGCTTAGTACCAAAGAGAGGACACAATGCAGGGTTCTGTGACAGAGTTTCTAAAACCGCGCCTGGTAGATATCGAGCAAATCAGTTCGACGCACGCCAAGGTGACCCTTGAGCCATTAGAGCGGGGCTTCGGCCATACTCTTGGTAATGCACTGCGCCGTATTCTGCTTTCATCCATGCCAGGTTGCGCGGTGACCGAGGTTGAGATTGATGGTGTACTGCACGAGTACAGCACCAAAGAAGGCGTACAGGAAGATATCCTGGAAATCCTGCTCAACCTGAAAGGGCTGGCGGTGAGAGTTCAAGGCAAAGATGAAGTTATTCTTACCCTGAATAAATCTGGCATTGGCCCTGTGACTGCAGCCGATATTACCCATGACGGTGATGTCGAAATCGTCAAGCCGCAACATGTAATCTGCCATCTGACTGATGAGAATGCATCTATCAATATGCGTATCAAGGTTCAGCGTGGTCGTGGTTATGTGCCGGCGTCTGCCCGTATTCATACGGAAGAAGATGAGCGCCCTATTGGCCGCCTGTTAGTTGATGCTTGCTACAGCCCTGTTGAGCGTATAGCTTACAATGTTGAAGCAGCACGTGTCGAACAGCGTACCGATCTGGATAAGCTGGTCATCGAAATGGAAACCAACGGTACAATTGATCCTGAAGAGGCAATTCGCCGTGCGGCGACCATTCTGGCTGAACAATTGGAAGCTTTCGTTGACTTACGTGATGTACGTCAGCCGGAAGTGAAAGAAGAGAAACCAGAATTCGATCCGATCCTGCTGCGCCCTGTTGACGATCTTGAATTGACTGTCCGCTCTGCTAACTGCCTTAAGGCAGAAGCTATCCACTACATCGGTGATCTGGTACAGCGTACCGAGGTTGAGTTGCTGAAAACGCCAAACCTGGGTAAAAAATCTCTTACTGAGATTAAAGACGTACTGGCTTCCCGTGGTCTGTCTCTGGGCATGCGCCTGGAAAACTGGCCGCCGGCAAGTATCGCTGATGAGTAACCAGATCACAGGTTAAGGTTTTACTGAGAAGGATAAGGTCATGCGCCATCGTAAGAGTGGTCGTCAACTGAACCGCAACAGCAGCCATCGCCAAGCTATGTTCCGCAACATGGCTGGTTCTTTGGTTCGTCATGAGATCATCAAGACAACCCTGCCGAAAGCGAAAGAGCTGCGTCGTGTTGTTGAGCCGCTGATTACTCTTGCCAAGACCGACAGCGTTGCTAATCGTCGTCTGGCATTCGCCCGTACTCGTGATAACGAGATCGTGGCTAAACTGTTTAATGAACTGGGCCCGCGTTTCGCGAGCCGTGCCGGTGGTTACACTCGTATTCTGAAGTGTGGTTTCCGTGCAGGCGACAATGCGCCGATGGCATACATCGAGCTCGTTGATCGTGCAGCTTCTCAAACAGAAGAAGCATCTGCGGCAGAGTAATTTGCATCAGAGTGAAAAAACCGGGGAAACCCGGTTTTTTTACATCGGTAGTACCATTCGTTGAAATCCGACTATTTGCATCTTTTCCTCCCGAGTCATACCGAATTAATAATTGAGTAAGAGGCTATGTTCCCTATAGATGAATGGGCAGAACGGCACATCATTGAAGCTCAGAAAAAGGGTGAATTAGATAACTTTTCTGGCAGTGGGAAACCTCTTCTGCTGGATGATACTAGTTTAGTTCCCGTGGAATTGAGATCGGTTTTTCACCTGATGAAAAATGCCGGTTATCTCCCCCTAGGTTTTACTTGAGCGTAAAGAAGCATTGAATCTTGCTAATTTATTGGAGCAAATAACGCCACAACATTCAGAATATACACAGTTATCCCGCCAGCTAAGAACCTTGGAGTTGCGACTGCAGCAAGCAGGGATGAGTACGGATTTTCTCAGGGGTAATTATAAGCAGACATTATTTGATAGATTAATGAAGAACCATTGTCATGACGATAAACATGAGTAATTCGCAAACATGTGATTATCAACAAATGCGTTTAAGAGGTAGCAATATGTCAAATTATGGTCACAAAAAGGGAGCGATAAAGGATAACGCGATAGAAGCCTTGTTACATGACCCTTTATTCAGGCAGCGAGTCGAATTAAATGCTAAAGGCAAAGGTAGCTATCGGAGGAAAGGCAAGCATCGGAACGTACAGAAGGAAAACTGGGAGGCCAGTGGTAAGATTCATTTTTTACCACTGGTCTTTTAGTTGCTGGGGGAAATCAATAATCTGTATTAGCTCAGACTTGATCTGACAGTTACCGGTTATTTATACAGGTGTCTGTCAGATTACATCTGGCTTAAATTTTTCTCAGCCCAGATGCGTTTTCCATCAAGTAATGTTTCCATCGGCGTCCGCCCACAGCACATTTTTCCCTGATGAGTTCGTTCATTATTGTAATAATGCAACCATTCATCAAGATCCGATTGCAGAGTATCAATGTCTCCATACAGTTTTTTACGGAATGTCATCTGATAAAACTCCTGCAATATCGTCTTATGGAACCGTTCGCAGATACCGTTGGTTTGTGGCGACATCGCTTTGGTCTTCGTGTGGTCTATATCATTAATCGCCAGATAAAGCTGGTAATCATGATGTTCAATCCGTCCACAATATTCCGTTCCGCGATCGGTTAATATCCTCAGCATCGGCAAGCCTTGTGACTCATAAA
>NZ_CM001857.1:459128-468931 GCF_000400505.1 Musicola paradisiaca NCPPB 2511
ATGACTTTACAGGCTTTCGAAACATTACCAAGTTCTTCGGCCAGATTCAGTAAACCCGCTTTGTGTTTGATGACAGGATTGTTAGTATGCAACATGAGAGTTACCTCTAGTGTTTTGTATAAGGATTCGACACCCATATCAAAACCGGTAACTCTCACTCTTTCAAGCTGATATGTCAGATCTGGTCGCGACTAATGCAAATAATCACTGTTGTATTTATTTCGGTTGTTGCTTCAATAAGTCTCTTATTTCTGTAAGCAGTTTCTCTTCCGCACTGGTTTTTGGCGGGGTATCCAGTTTTTCATTCTCGCCGCGGCGCAGCTTATTCATTAATTTGATCGCAATGAAAATAGCAAAAGCAACAATGATGAAATCAAAGACGTTCTGAATAAATGAGCCATAGTTCATGATGACTGCAGGTATATTCCCTTGAGCCTCACGTAACACCCAATGAAATTGTTTGAAATCTATCCCGCCTATCAGCAAGCCTAAGGGAGGCATGATGATATCCGATACCAATGATGAAACAATTTTTCCAAATGCGGCGCCGATGATTACCCCAACGGCAAGATCAACAACGTTGCCACGCATAGCAAATTCGCGGAATTCTTTGATAATACTCATCTGATTTCTCCTGATGGCAATAATAATTATTTTAATAGCCGGTTGAAAAATTGCTATCAATAGGGAAATTTTGGTAAATGCCCTATAACTTCAAAGGAAGAATGGACTGGGCTGGAATAGTCGTTCAACGTCGGAGACGTATTTTTTATCGGTCAGGAACATGACGACATGATCGCCTTGTTCGATCTGCGTATTGCGATTTGCAATAATCACATCTTCGCCGCGAACAATCGCCCCAATAATAGTGCCAGGCGGTAGTTTGATGTCTTCGATCATGCGGCCTACCACTTTAGATGTTCCTTCATCACCATGAGCAATGGCTTCAATAGCTTCAGCGACACCTCTTCTCAGTGATGAGACGTTCACGATATCTGCTTTTCTGACATGGCTGAGTAGTGCCGAAATAGTGGCCTGCTGTGGCGATATGGCAACGTCGATGGCTCCCCCTTGCACCAGATCTACATAAGCACGACGTTGTATGAGCACCATGACTTTTTTGGCCCCCATTCGCTTAGCCAACATGGCAGACATAATATTCGCTTCGTCGTCATTAGTTATAGCGATGAATACATCGATTTGCTCAATGTGCTCTTGCGCCAATAATTCCTGATCGGAGGCATCGCCATGGAATACGATAGTATTTTGTAAACGTTCGGCCAGATCTGCAGCGCGTTGTGGATCTCGCTCGATCAGCTTGATGCTGTAATCTTTTTCCAGTTTTAGCGCCAGCCCTGAACCAACATTTCCTCCGCCGACGATCATGATGCGCTTATAGGGTTTTTCAAGACGTTGCATTTCGCTCATTACCGCCCGGATATGCTGTGATGCGGCAACAAAAAAGACCTCATCACCCGCTTCAATCACTGTGGAACCCTGCGGCCGAATCGGTCGATCATGCCTGAAGATTGCCGCGACGCGGGTTTCGATATGCGGCATGTGCTCGCGCATAGTTGCAATAGCATTTCCAACTAGTGGACCGCCGTAATAAGCATTAACTGCGGCGATGCTGACTTTTCCCTGGGCAAAATTTACAACTTGCAGAGCGCCGGGGTATTCAATGAGTTTATAAATATTATCAATGACTAATTGTTCAGGTGAGATCAGATGATCGACAGGCACTGCTTCGGTATGAAACAAATGTTCTTCTTCGCGGATATATTCGGCCGAACGTATACGTGCAATACGGTTGGGCGTGTTAAAGAGCGAATAGGCAATCTGGCAGGCAATCATATTCGTTTCATCTGAATTGGTTACTGCAATCAGCATGTCCGCATCTTCGGCGCCGGCTTCGCGCAGAATGCGCGGATGAGAGGCATAACCGGTGACGACACGGAGATCGAATTTATCCTGAAGCTGACGCAGACGCGCCGTATTGGTGTCAACGACGGTAATATCGTTATTCTCACCAGATAGATTTTCTGCCAGAGTTCCGCCGACCTGACCAGCACCAAGAATAATTATTTTCATCGTTGTCTCTGCCGTATGGGATCACCTGCGTCTGACGCAGGTGTTGCATTAATGTTCGATTTTTATCAGTTTTGCGTAGAAGAAACCATCACCATCCTGCGGTGAAGGCAACTTCTGAACGCCTGGTTTTTCTGGTGAACCGGTTTCTCTTAGTACAGCATCAGCGTGGCGTTGCAGGAATGAAATAATTTGTTGTTGGTTTTCTTCCGGTAATATGGAACAGGTTGCATAGACCAAGGTTCCACCGATTTTCAGGCGAGGCCAGATAGCGTCAAGAATTTCTCGCTGAAGATTTGCCAGTTCGACGATATCACTGTCTCGACGTAACCATTTGATATCGGGATGGCGTCGAATCACTCCGGTCGCAGAGCATGGCGCATCAAGTAGGATGCGATCGAACTGGCTGTCGCCGCACCATTCTTCCGGTACTCGTCCATCTCCCTGCCGCACGTCCGCATGCTGGCGTAGACGCTGAAGATTTTCCTTCACTCTGGCAAGCCGATGCTCGTCTACGTCAACGGCGAGGACTCGCGCTTTGGGCGCAATTTCCAGGATGTGGGTGGTTTTCCCCCCAGGAGCGGCGCAGAGATCGAGAATATCTTCATTGTTTTGTGGATCAAGCCAATAAGCGCAGCCTTGGGCTGATGCATCCTGAACCGTGATCCATCCTTGCTCGAAACCCGGCAGAGAAGTGACTGGGGAGGGCGTGTCCAGCTTGATGGCATCTTGATAATCGGGATGCTTCGATGCCGGGATCCCCTGTTCCTGCAATAGAGCAATATAGCCATCCCGTTCGTTGTGCTGGCGATTGACCCGTAACCACATCGGAGGATGTTGGTTATTTGCGTCGATAATATCCTGCCATGTCTCCGGATAGGCTTTTTTTAATCTGGTCAGCAACCATTCGGGATGAGCATGGAGGGCGGAAGTCTTCTGCATCTTCTGTACCAGTTCTTCCTGTTGACGTTGAAACTGGCGCAGGACACCGTTGATCAATCCTTTGAGCTGTGGGCGTTTCAGTGCTGTTGCGCCTTCTACGGTTTCAGCCAATGTCGCGTGTGGGGGAATACGGGTATATAAGAGTTGATAAAGCCCGACCATCAACAAGTAATGCAGCACTCTCTGTTTGCCTGTCAGCGGTTTCGCCATCAACTGACCGATGCACCAATCAAGCTGAGGCAATACGCGCAATACCCCAAAGCAAAGCTCCTGCAGTAAAGCGCGATCCTTTTCCGCAATGTCTCGTTGAACGGCCGGAAGTGACTGACTGAGCGATTGCCCGTGATCCAGCACCTGAGCGATGACTGCTGCAGCGATACTGCGAAGATTATATTTGCTTTTCATGAGAATAAGAGTGGTGTGGGTGTATAGAGTGTGCCGATTTTATTATCGGCACAGGCAATATCAGGCCAATACCTTGCCTGATTCAAACCATTCCCGACGGGAGTTCAGTAGATCTTGCGCCGGCATTGCTTTCTTTCCTGATGGTTGCAACATCTGCATGTTCAGAACACCGTCAGTGGTTGCAACCTGTATGCCGTGCTTATTCGCATCAATGATGGTTCCGGGATGCTTGTTGTGCTTGATATCAAGCGCTTCAGCTTTCCATACTTTAAGCGGCTGATCATCAACTGTGAAATAGCTCATGGGCCAGGGATTGAACGCACGTATGCAACGTTCTAATTGTGCTGCGGAGAGCTGCCAGTCGAGCCGGGCTTCTTCTTTGCTGAGTTTCTCCGCATAGGTGGCAAGCGCATTGTTCTGAGGTTCTGGCTTGGTTTGAGCGGAAGCTAACTGCTCCAGAGTGATCAGTAATCCTTGCGGGCCCAACTCAGCCAGTTTGTCGTAGAGTGTTGCGCTGGTATCATCCGGCAGGATTGGGCACTCCATCTTGTAAAGCATATCCCCTGTATCCAGACCTGCATCCATCTGCATTATGGTAATACCGGTCTCTGCATCTCCGGCCCAGAGCGAACGCTGTATCGGTGCGGCGCCACGCCATTTGGGCAACAACGAACCGTGGACATTGATACACCCGAGTCTGGGTATATCCAATACGGTCTGGGGAAGAATCAGGCCATATGCCACGACGACCATGACATCGGCTTGTAGTGCGGCGATGAGCTGTTGATTTTCTTCCGGACGGAGTGACTTGGGCTGAAAAACAGGTATTCCCTTGCATTCTGCCAGCACTTTCACCGGGCTTGGCGTCAACTTGTTTCCTCGCCCTGCCGGTCTGTCCGGTTGGGTAAATACGCCAACAATTTCATGTCGTGATGTGAGCAGCGCGTCAAGATGACGCGCTGCAAAGTCAGGAGTTCCTGCAAAAATAATGCGTAAAGCCACGTGATTTTCCTGCCCGGAGTATAAGTTTGTTACTGTATCCGATTATTTTGTCTATCAAGTTTTTCCAGCTTCTGGCGGATACGCTGACGTTTTAGTGGCGACAAGTAATCCACAAACAGTTTGCCGACCAGGTGATCCATTTCATGCTGAATGCAAATAGCCAATAAACCGTCGGTTTCCAGCTCAAAAGGCTTGCCGTCCTTGTCTAATGCGCGGATTTTAACGCGCTCGGCGCGGGGAACTAATGCCCGGGTTTCCGGGATAGACAAACATCCTTCCTCAATCCCCGTATCACCGCTTTTTTCAAGCAATTCTGGATTGATCAAAACGAGGCGCTGATCTCGCTCCTCTGACACGTCAATCACGATGATCCGCTGATGAATATTGACCTGTGTCGCGGCCAACCCAATGCCTTCTTCTGCGTACATGGTGTCGAACATATCGTCCACGATGCGCTGAATGTCTGCATTAACTTCTTTTACGGGCTTTGCGGTTATGCGTAGCCGCTCGTCTGGGAAATGTAATACCTGCAAAACTGACATATATGTTGAGATCTGTATCCAAGTGGTGAAAAAGCTCTGATTTCTATTCTAGACATATCCAGTCCTGATTGACAGCATCAGCCTTCATTGGGCGCTTGGGAACGATACAGTATGACGGACACGGAAATCTGGTTGCGTGTGGCATCTATAAAGGGATTGAGCGCCCACAAAGTGGTTGGGCTGGTCAAACGAATAATGCGTGAACGAGATAGCGCCGTTGATTTTTTGCGAGCCAGCGGTTTGGATGACCGCCAGACAGCCCGTTTCATCGCTTTTGATCGTCGCCAGTCAGATGATGTCGAGCGCTGGCTGGAAGATTCTCATTGTCATTTTGTGACATACGGCTCAGAAAGTTATCCGCCTTTGTTGGCTTCGATAAGTTCTCCCCCTCCTTTTATTTTTGTACGCGGGGATGACTGCACCCTTTCTTCAGCCCAGATTGCGGTTGTCGGCAGTCGCGACAACAGTAACTACGGCGAACAGTGGGGACGATTTTTTTCCCGAGAATTAGCGGCTAATCGACTTATCATCACCAGTGGGCTTGCTGTCGGTATTGACGGAATAGCGCATCAGGCGGCGCTGGATGCCGGGGGAAAAACCATTGCTGTTCTCGGCAGCGGGTTGAGGCAAATCTACCCCAAGAAACATGCTGCGTTGGCGGACGCTATTGTAGAAAACGGCGGCGCCATTGTTTCCGAATTCCTGTTAAAAACGCCACCGATCGCGGCTAATTTCCCCAGAAGAAATAGAATAATTAGTGGGCTGTGCCTTGGCGTTCTGGTTATCGAGGCGTCAATGCGCAGTGGTTCGCTGGTAACGGCGCGTTATGCTTTGGAACAAAACCGGGATATTTTTGCGCTGCCGGGGCCGGTAGGAAATCCGATGACGGAAGGAACGCATTGGTTGATTCAACAAGGTGCCTATTTGGTGACTCATCCGAAAGATGTACTTGAGCAGCTTCATAATGGACTCCAATGGTTGCCAGATATTTCAAGCGAGAACGATGAGGAAATTATTTGCTCACCGGAGGCTGAACTGGAATTGCCATTTGCTGACGTGTTGGCTAACGTAGGGGACGAGGTTACACCCGTTGACGTTGTCGCTGAACGCGCCGGCCAACCTGTGCCAGAAGTAGTCAGTAAACTATTGGATCTGGAGTTAGCAGGGTGGATCGCAGCAGTACCCGGCGGCTATGTCCGAATAAGGAGGGCATGCCATGTTCGACGTACTCATGTACTTGTTTGAAACCTACATCCACAACGAAACTGAAATGCGAGTCGATCAGGATACGTTAACTGATGACCTCACCAAGGCTGGTTTTGATCGCGAAGATATTTATAGCGCGTTGGAGTGGTTGGAAAAGCTGGCTGATTTGCAGGATGGACAGGCCCCTTTAAATCTGGCGAACGATCCGCGTGCGCTACGTATTTATACTGCGGAAGAAGTACAGCGATTGGACACGGAATGTCGGGGTTTTTTGCTGTTTCTTGAGCAGATCCAGGTTTTGAATCTGGAAACTCGCGAGATGGTGATTGATCGGGTTATGGCGCTTGAGACGCTGGAGTTTGATCTTGAAGATCTGAAATGGGTTATCCTGATGGTCTTGTTTAATGTGCCTGGTTGCGAGAATGCTTACCAGCAAATGGAAGATCTTTTGTTTGAACCCAATGAAGGCTATCTGCAGTAATCGGCATTATCGGGGCAGCCATGATTAAGACGATGAGTTTTGCTGAGCGACAGCAGGATTGCCCCCAATGCGGCGCCGCTCTCGTTATCAGAAACGGTTCTCATGGCGCTTTTCTTGGGTGCTCGGCATATCCCGGATGCGACTATATCCGGCCGTTAAAGGCCTATGCCGATGGCCATATCGTGAAGGTGCTTGATGGACAGATTTGTCCAGAGTGCGGGGCGACTTTGGTGTTGCGGCAGGGGCGATATGGCATGTTCGTTGGGTGCGGCAATTATCCCGAATGTGATCACACTGAAATGATTGACCGGCCGGATGAAACGACTCTGACCTGTCCTCAATGTCGGAAAGGCCGTCTGTTGCAGCGAAAATCAAGGTATGGAAAAACCTTTCATTCCTGTGAACGATACCCGGAGTGTCAATTCACATTGAATTACAGACCTGTGGCTGGAGTATGTGAATACTGTCATTACCCGTTGCTGATAGAAAAAAAGACGGCACAGGGCGTTAAACGTTGCTGTGCCAGTAAATTGTGTGGAAAACCGGTGATGGTCTCAGAAAAGCATCAAGATGAGTGAATTAGTATCAAAACAGTTATCGGAGTTGTTAAAAAAACTTCGTGAAGAGCAGGTTATTGCTTATCCGACAGAGGCGGTATTTGGACTCGGTTGTGATCCTGACAGCGAAGTAGCTGTAAATCGTTTATTGCAGTTGAAACAGCGTCCGTGGGAAAAGGGGCTGATCCTGATCGCCGCCGACTTCGCGCAAGTGGAACCTTACATTGACGTCTCTGCGCTTTCATACATACAGCAGCAAAGGATGTTCTCAACATGGCCCGGTCCAGTAACCTGGGTAATTCCAGCAAAAGCACAGACGCCCAAATGGTTAACCGGGCAGTTTTCATCCCTGGCTGTTAGGGTTAGCGATCACCCTTTGGTAAAACAACTTTGTCTGGCGTTTGGAAAACCTTTAGTGTCGACAAGCGCCAATCTAAGTGGCGAGGCGCCGTGTCGCACGGCAGAGGATGTTCTTAGCCAGTTTGGTAAGAACTTCCCAGTGTTGTCGGGAAAAGTAGGAGGAAGGCTGAACCCGTCTGAAATTCGTGATGCTTTGACTGGTGCGCAATTGCGTCGGGGATAAGCGCAAATTCAAGAGGTTACGTGTGTCTGAATATCAATCTTTTGCTGTTTTCGGTAACCCTATCGCGCATAGCAAGTCTCCGCGTATTCATACGTTATTTGCAGAGCAGTCGGGTATTTTATTGAACTATGAACGGTTGCAAGCTCCCGTTGATGAGTTTGAGCTGTACCTCCATGCATATTTTCAATCTGGCGCAGCCGGAGCCAATATTACCGCACCATTTAAAGAACGTGCCTGCGTCGTGGTAGATTCTCTGAGTCCGCGAGCTGCCGAGGCATGTGCGGTTAATGTCGTAAAAAAAATGGCGGATGGTACATTATTTGGTGACAATACTGATGGTATCGGTCTGCTGAGTGACTTGCAGCAAAATGGGCTAATACAGCCTGGTGATCGGGTACTGCTGGTGGGGGCTGGTGGTGCCGCGCGTGGGGTGATCCAACCTTTGCTAGCTTATGGTTGTTCTTTGATTGTCACCAACAGAACACTCGATAAAGCAGAAATGCTGGCCAGTCATTTCAGTGAACAAGGAAACATACGCGCGTTGCCGCAATCATCGCTGACGAGCGAAATGTTCGATCTGATCATCAATGCAACCTCATCAGGTGTATACGGCAATATCCCCGATCTTCCCCCCTCGTTGATTAATGCTCATGTTCGCTGTTACGACATGTTTTATTTACCGGAACCGACTCCGTTTTTGCAATGGTGTACACAGCAGGGGGCGGATAAATGCGTTGATGGGCTAGGGATGCTGGTCTGGCAAGCAGCTCATGCATTTAACTTGTGGCATGGCGTCATGCCGCAGACTGAGCCTGTCATTCGACAACTGAAATTGGAATTTATGTCGTGAATCAGACGATTCATTTTCCCGATCGCGATGAATGGGATGAAGCGTCCGATTCCGTTATTTTTCCTGTGTTGATTAACGGTTTTCAAGCGCAGTGCGTTATGTATGCCAGCGGGCTAAAGGCACGTTATGGCGGGGAGTATGCGGAACAGTGGATTGCCTTGTTCCGCGAACACCGTTGGGAAATTGAAGAGTTGTTTGAGCGACAAATTCTAAATGAGCAGGATGATGAGACTGGCCGCTTCGTGGTTTATTGATTCAGATAGTTATCCTTCCAGAGTACATAATTGTCTGAAGAATAAATCAGCCCTTCCCGCTCTTCTTCTGTCAGTGGTCGGATTTTTTTAGCGGGACTACCGAGATATAAGTGACCTTTTTCCAGCGTTTTCCCTTGGGATACCAAACTTCCCGCGCCAATAATGACGTCATCTTCAATGATAACCCCGTCCAGTAAAATAGAACCCATGCCGACAAGCACTCGATTGCCAATAGTGCAGCCATGCAGCATCACCTTATGACCCACCGTGACGTCTTTTCCTATAATAAGCGGGTTCCCATTGGGATTTTTTTCTGAACGATGGGTGACGTGCAAGACGCTTCCATCCTGAATATTGCTACGCTCGCCGATACGGATAAAATTCACATCCCCTCTGATGACTACCAATGGCCAGATACTGACATCGTCCGCCAGTGCAACATCACCAATAATGATACTTGATGAGTCAACCATCACCCGTTCGCCTGTAATCGGTCTTTTTCCCTGAATTGAGCGAAATATGTCAGCCATTTTAAGCAACTCCATATCAGTACATGTAGAGGCGGATCGTATAAGGATCAGTTTTTCGTTCTGAAAATAGCCTTACCTGCGTAATAACTCAACGGATGGGTGGAAAAATGCGCGAATGGAAGAAAAGATCGAGAAAGTGGTTGTGCTGTCCGTTCGGATCCCTATAATGCGCTTCCACTGAGACGGCAACGGCGGAACGCCAGCGCGGTTCAGGACGGAGAAAGGCTAAAAAAAGTCGTTGACTCCGAATGAGGAAGGCGTAGTATACGCCACCTCGCGACAGCAGGCTGAGGCCGGTCGCAGCGCTCTTTAACAATTAATCAGACAATCTGTGTGGGCACTCGCAGGACACTTCGGAACGAA
>NZ_CM001857.1:801673-848501 GCF_000400505.1 Musicola paradisiaca NCPPB 2511
GTTGGTATCGGCCTATCATGACGGGGTTGAGGATGTAATGGCGGCGGCCTGGTGCTGCGGGTTGGATTTTGCTCCGCCCAAGCTGACGGTGGTGTTGGATAAAGCGACCAAAACCCGGGAACTGCTGGAGCACGACGGTTATTTTGTCATTCAGGTGCCGACGGCGGCACAGCTGGCATTGACCAATCAGGTTGGCAGCATCAGCCTGCACGATGTACCGAACAAACTGGCGCGGTGCGGCGTGGAACTGTTCCATCTCGAGGGAGTGCCTGTACCGTTGGTGGCCGAGTGTTCCGCCTGGTTATGGTGCAAACTGATATCTGAGCCTCACAACCAGCAGACTTATGATTTGTTTATCGGCGAAATTGTCGGTGCCTGGGCGGATTCCCGCGTATTCAGTGGTGGACACTGGCAGTTTGAACATATCGATCCGCAGTGGCGCAGTTTACATCATGTGGCGGGCGGACATTTTTACGCAATTGGCGAGGCGTTGGATACCAATGAAAAAACGGCCGAATAAATGTGGGTCAGGAACTACCGGCTAAGAACATCGGCTTTGGGGCGTTGAGCGGTGGTTTTTGCCGGACGGCGCGGAGTGTTATCTGGTTGGTGGATTGGAGGGAATACCGACACTCTTGGGGGAGGCTGGAGGCGTATCAGAATCTATGACCATGAAGGTTTGGGGGGGGGCAGCAGTGCCTGCGTTATCTCTGCTTTGCGTTGTTCCTGCATATTGAGCGTCTGGCCGCCTGTTAAAGCAAAAGCCCCGGTTCGGGGCTTTTGCTTTGGCATTACATCTCGTTCGGGCGAGCGACGTTGGGTAGGGCACGTGCGCCCAGAACGGGTTAGCCGTTGCCCCCCCACCGAACCGTACGTGCACATTTCTGTGCATACGGCTCTCCATTGAATCAAACAAAGGTTCTTTGGTCTGGCAGTGTTCCTCGGTGAAGATTGACGTGACATGTCCGGCAGAGCACTAATGTTTTCCTATTACGGGCAATCATCAGTTTCTTCCAGTTATCTGTACCTGACTTAATATCCTTAAGTTTCCTCACATGGTGGACTTCAAAAGGACCGGTTCTGGTACCGCAATATTCACATTGGCATGCGGCCATCCTGTCCAGCAATTCAGTTCTGCCAGAATATTTATGCGTATTTGGCAATATATCCGGTGAACTGTGTTTCGGCGCACTTCTGTTTTTGAGTCTAAATACCTCCAACTCATATACCTTTCCATTACGATTTTCCCGATAAACATACCTGCCATCCGCTTGCCTTAATCGCTGTGCGATTTTGGTGCGTGACGTCCGATGTTTACCTGCCAGCGTCTTATAAAGACTATTTTCCCATATCCAATGCAATTTATTGAGATAGAGAACGGGCGCGAGATTGTAGTAATTAGCGTAGCCGCGCATTTCGGCGTTGTACTGACCAATGATTTCATAGTCAGACATGTGCATCATTGCTGGCCGACCAGCGCTGTTACCATATCCGCCATCGTAATTCCCATAGCCACGTAGAGAGCAGAATTTCAGGATTCTTTCCCTCGGTACGCCCAGATGGATATGTTCCGTTATCGTACGTTTTACCGCATGAGTTTTACTTCCATCTGTATTAAGCCCTACAACACATTTGACCCGTTTGCTTTCACGGCGTGTTTTAATTTCATAACCGAGAAAAGTGAATCCTTTCTTTGGGTCAATAATGCCGGATTTTTCTTTTGATATTTCCAGATGAAGTTCATTTTCAACAAAATCGACAACCTCTTTCATTATCTTTTTTGCCTCACTTTTACTTCCTATCACACCAATCAGAAAATCATCAGCATATCGAACATACCGCATTCTTTTGAATTCAGTATCATCCATAATAACACTGGATAGCGTGCGCAATTGTTTCTCCAGTTCATCCGCTTCGTATTTCCATTTTTGGATTTTCTGCTCATCAGCAGGCATTCCTGAAGCGCCGAAGCCTTGCCTGATCCATTTAATACGATTTGCCCGGTTCTGTAGCGCTCTTTTGTATATGGGATTGGGTTTCCTTCGTCCCCCTGTACCGAACTCGCTGATTCTATTTTTCATAAACTCATCAAGTTCATGGAGAAATACATTGGCAAGAATAGGGGAAATAATACCACCTTGCGGTGTCCCGCTATGGGTACCAAAGTAACGCCAGTTGTCCAGATAGCCAGTTTTCAGGAACTTCTTGAGAAGCGCCAGAAATTTGTTATCAGCGATCCGCTTACTCAGGAATTTCAGCAGCAGGTCGTGGTCAATGTTGTCGAAGTAACCTTTGATATCAACATCACATACCCATTTTGTTCCTTTCCAACCGTTTCTGATTTCTTTTAATGCAGAATGACAGGAACGTTTAGGTCTAAATCCATAGCTCCAGTCGCTAAAAACCGGTTCATAGATTTCTTCCAGTAACATCCTCATTACTTCCTGTATTAATTTATCGTCTCCAGTTGGAATACCTAATGGACGTTTCTTTCCATTCGGCTTTCGCGCATCTTTAGGTATGTGCGTGCGCCTGCAAGGTTTGGGTTTATACGAATCTGAGTTTATAAGCTGAATAAGATTAATAATCCTGTCCACGCTCATTTCATCCATCGTATTATTATTTATTCCTCTCGTCATGGCTCCCTGATTAGAATAAATATTGGCATAGGCCTGCGCCCAAAGATCTTTATTGCTACACATGATTTTGTGCAGCTTCTTGATCTTATAGCCTTGTGTACTGGCTTTGTTTATACCACTTAGAGCATTGAGTGTTCTTTGTGATAGCACTGACTATCGAACCTCGCTTCTATTAGTATAGATCCAACTGACTCCCTTCCCTCTTACGAATATAACTTCACCGATAATTACTTATCGACTTATATATATTTTTCAGATTGGTTAGCCAATTGCGACTCCATTACAGAGCTACGTTGGGTACTACGGAGTCTCCGTTACCGTATTGGTTAATGACTTAACCAACTTAGGTAATCCCGTATTTCTTTGTAGTCAAGGTGCATCCCACTTAGGTTCCACTTACGTTCAATTACCACTCTCACCGAGCAGGTGCCAATATTGTTGGATATAGTAACCTTCTACACATAATTACTATAAATATTGGTATGACTCCTGAATAACCGTGAGCCATAGATATCCCGAAACCCACTATGAACTATGATTCAACCAATCAGGCTTAACCCTATGGGACTTGCAATGGCTGGCGCAAAGTAGGTTATTTCCCCGCAACCAGCCTTTTCCTGACATGCTACACTCCCCTCCCTCTTTCGAGGTTCAAACCCATACTGGGTAAGGATAAGTCAGGCTTGCAATAGGCACTCCAACAGCCTATGATTAACTCAATGATTTGAATTAACCACTTGATTTACAAAGCAAAACGGCGCACTTAGAACGGAATGTCGTCGTCGAAGTCCATCGGCGGCTCGTTGCCCGGCATTGGGGCGCTTTGCGGACGGGGCGCCTGTGCACCGCCGCTGAAAGAGGCTGCGGGCTGTTGCGGCTGGCCCCAGCCGCCCTGCTGCGGGTTGCCGCCAGTATTATTGTTACCCATACCGCCGCCAGCCGGCGCGGCACCGCCGGCGCGACCGCCGATCATCTGCATGGTGCCGCCTACGTTGACCACGATTTCCGTCGTGTAGCGATCCTGGCCGGACTGATCCTGCCATTTACGGGTCTGCAACTGGCCTTCGATATAAACCTGAGAGCCTTTGCGCAGGTATTCGCCCGCCACTTCGGCTAACTTGCCAAACAGCACGACGCGGTGCCATTCGGTCTTTTCTTTCTGCTCGCCGGTCTGCTTGTCACGCCAGGATTCAGACGTGGCCAGCGTAATGTTGGCAACCGCACCACCGTTCGGCATATAGCGGACTTCGGGATCCTGCCCCAGGTGCCCGAGAAGTATGACTTTGTTTACGCCTCTGCTGGCCATGCTTTGTCTCCTGATAACGCTTTTTCACAAGTTTAAGAGATAAATTCTAGCATGCCAGTATGGCAGATAATACCCGCGCGCCGGATTCCATGCTTTTTTCCTTTGTTGCAATCGTTGCATTGAATACTGGATATTCATTCAGTTTTTTTTGTGCCATAATCGTCCGCTTGTTGGCTGCGCGCCGGCACAACCGGCGACCGCGCCGTGCCATTATCAATGGCACGCTTCTCTTTTTCTCTCGTGCCGAGGGGATGAAAAAACAGCGTCTACTGCGGGAAATGTGTGAATGGATAAGATCGAAATTCGTGGTGCCCGTACCCATAATCTTAAAAATATCAACCTGATCATTCCTCGCGACAAACTGATTGTCGTGACCGGGCTATCCGGCTCCGGCAAGTCGTCGCTGGCGTTTGATACGCTTTATGCCGAAGGGCAACGGCGCTATGTGGAGTCGCTGTCCGCCTACGCCCGCCAGTTTCTGTCGCTGATGGAAAAGCCGGACGTCGACCATATCGAAGGGCTGTCGCCCGCCATCTCCATCGAGCAAAAGTCCACCTCGCACAACCCGCGTTCCACCGTCGGAACCATTACCGAAATTCACGATTATCTGCGTCTGCTGTTCGCCCGCGTGGGGGAGCCGCGTTGCCCGGAACATGACATTCCGCTGGATGCCCAGACGGTCAGCCAGATGGTGGATAGCGTGCTGTCGCAACCGGAAGGCAAACGCCTGATGCTGCTGGCGCCAATCGTGAAAGAGCGTAAGGGCGAGCACACCAAAACGCTGGAAAACCTGGCGACGCAGGGCTATATCCGCGCCCGTATCGACGGCGAGGTGTGCGATCTGTCCGACCCGCCTAAACTCGAGCTGCAAAAGAAACACACGATCGAAGTGGTGATTGATCGTTTCAAAGTCCGCAACGATCTGGCTCAGCGCCTGGCCGAATCGTTCGAGACCGCGTTGGAACTGTCCGGCGGTACGGCGATTGTGGCCGACATGGACGACGATTCCGTACCGGAATTGCTGTTTTCCGCCAATTTCGCCTGCCCGGTGTGCGGCTACAGCATGCATGAACTTGAGCCTCGTCTGTTTTCGTTCAACAACCCGGCAGGGGCTTGCCCCAGCTGCGACGGGCTGGGTGTGCAGCAGTTCTTCGACCCGGCGCGAGTGATTCAGAATGGCGAACTGTCGCTGGCGGGAGGCGCTATTCGCGGCTGGGATCGCCGTAATTTCTATTATTTTCAGATGCTGCGCTCGCTGGCGGAGCATTACGAGTTTGACGTGGAAGCACCATACGACAGCCTCAGCCCGGCGACCCAGAAGGTGATCTTGTACGGTTCCGGCAAGGAAAACGTTGAGTTCAAGTACATCAACGATCGCGGCGATACTTCGGTGCGCCGTCATCCGTTTGAAGGGGTGCTGAACAATATGGAGCGCCGCTACAAGGAAACCGAGTCCGCCGCGGTGCGCGAAGAACTGGCGAAATTTATCAGTAATCGTCCGTGCGCCAGCTGTCACGGTACCCGTCTGCGCGAGGAAGCACGCCATGTGTTCGTTGAACAGACCACATTGCCGCAGATTGCCGATATGAGCATCGGCCACGCGCTGGCGTTTTTCGGCAATATGACGCTGAGCGGGCAACGGGCGAAAATTGCGGAAAAAGTGCTGAAAGAGATTGGCGATCGTCTGCGGTTCCTGGTGAACGTCGGCCTGAACTATCTGTCGTTGTCCCGCTCGGCGGAGACTCTGTCCGGCGGCGAAGCGCAGCGTATTCGTCTGGCCAGCCAGATCGGCGCCGGGTTGGTCGGTGTCATGTATGTGCTGGACGAACCGTCCATCGGCCTGCACCAGCGCGATAACGAACGCCTGTTGGATACCCTGATCCACTTGCGGGATCTCGGCAATACGGTGATTGTGGTGGAGCACGACGAAGACGCGATTCGCGCCGCCGATCACATCATCGATATCGGCCCTGGCGCCGGGGTGCACGGCGGTCAGGTGATTGCAGAGGGCACTGCGGCACAGATTATGGCAGAACCTGCATCGTTGACCGGGCAGTTTCTCAGCGGCCAACGCAAAATCGATATTCCGCCGCAACGCATCCCGGCGGATCCGACCAAAGTGCTGAAACTGATTGGCGCACGCGGCAACAATCTGAAGGACGTGACCCTAACGCTGCCGGTCGGTTTGTTCACCTGTATTACCGGGGTCTCCGGTTCGGGAAAATCCACGCTGATCAACGATACGCTGTTCCCGATTGCCCAGCGGCAGCTTAACGGCGGCGAATTGAACGAACCGGCGCCGTACCGGGAAATTCAGGGGCTGGAGTATTTCGACAAGGTTATCGATATCGATCAAAGCCCGATCGGCCGCACTCCGCGCTCTAATCCGGCCACTTATACCGGCGTCTTCACCCCGATTCGTGAACTGTTCGCCGGGGTGCCGGAAGCGCGCAGTCGCGGTTACAACCCCGGTCGTTTCAGCTTCAACGTGCGCGGTGGCCGTTGTGAAGCTTGTCAGGGCGACGGCGTGATTAAGGTAGAAATGCACTTTCTGCCGGATATTTACGTTCCCTGCGACCAGTGCAAAGGCAAACGCTATAACCGCGAAACGCTGGAGATTAAATACAAGGGCAAAAGCATCCATGAAGTGCTGGAGATGACGATCGAAGAAGCCCGTGAATTCTTCGACGCCATTCCGGCGCTGGCGCGTAAGTTGCAAACGCTGATCGACGTCGGTTTGTCTTATATCCGCCTGGGGCAGTCGGCGACGACGTTGTCCGGCGGCGAAGCCCAGCGTGTGAAGCTGGCGCGCGAGTTGTCGAAACGCGGTACCGGCCAGACGCTCTATATTCTGGATGAACCCACCACCGGCCTGCATTTCGCCGATATTCAGCAACTGTTGGCGGTGCTGCACCAGCTGCGTGATCAGGGCAACACGATTGTGGTGATTGAGCACAACCTCGACGTGATTAAAACCGCGGATTGGATTGTCGATTTGGGGCCGGAAGGCGGTAGCGGCGGCGGTGAGATACTGGTATCCGGTACGCCGGAAACGGTGGCGCAGTGCGAGAAATCCCATACCGCGCGTTTCCTGAAACCCATTCTGGAGCGCGGTTAAGCCGGTTTCAGACCCGCTAGGTTGTTAAGCGCGGCGTGCCGCGCTTTTTTATCGCATGTTCCGAGTCCGCGCATCGGATAACCACAGGGGAGGCGATATGTGGAAGCAATACGACATCCGGCTGAAACCCAAAGCCAGGGGATTTCACCTGATTACCGATGAAGTGCTGGCGCAGGTGCCTGATTTGCGGCTGGTTCGCGTCGGGTTGCTGCATGTGTTTCTCCGCCATACCTCGGCGTCTTTGACACTGAATGAAAACGCCGATCCGACCGTCCGGCAGGACTTCGACAGCTTTTTCAATCGGCTGGTGCCGGAAGACGAGCCCTATTATCGTCATACCTATGAAGGTAGCGACGATATGCCCGCACATCTGAAAAGCAGCCTGTTGGGGAATAATCTGAGCCTGCCGGTTCGCGATGGACGTCTGCATATCGGTACCTGGCAGGGCATTTATCTGTGCGAACACCGTAACCACGGCGGTAGCCGAACGCTGGTGGCGACATTACAAGGGGATGCCGACTGACACGTTTGCGCACGGGATGATGACGCGCTGCATGCATCATCGTTTAGCCGCGTGGTCATAACGGGTTTTTGCAACGGCGCGAGTCAGGATATCTCTTTGGCAAACGACACCATGACTTTGTTGCGGCCGCCTTTTTTAGCCTTGTACAGTGCGTTATCGGCGATCTTGATGGCCTTATCCAACGGGGATGTTTGCGGGTTAAATGTGGTTACGCCGATGGAGATTGTGACCGGGTGGGCATTGGGTAAATAGGATGCGTTGGCTACGTTGTTTCGCAATCGTTCCGCGATGATGGTGGCGATATGGATATCTGCGCCAGGTAACAGGATCAAAAACTCTTCCCCGCCGATTCGGCAGATAAGGTCAGTCTTTCGGAAGTTTTGCCGAAATAACTGGCTGAGTTTGCGAATGACATCATCACCGGTGTCGTGCCCAAACGTATCATTTATCTGCTTAAAATGGTCGATATCGACGGCAATGACCGCAATCTTTTTATATTCGTTACGCAGCTCCTCCATGCTCTCCTGCATGCCGCGGCGGTTTAACGGGTCGGTATGCGCTTCTGAGCTTAACCGGCCTATCCGCTTATGCAGCAGAACCGTCCCAATCAACAGCACTCGCTTTAACTGTTCTGCTTCCTGATACCATGAGTTCACGGCGCGAATCTTACTGATAACGTTAAAATCCTCCATGGTGCTGGCTGATTTTGCTAATTGGCGTAACGGACGGGAAATATAAACAGCCAGGACGGTTAAGAGTAATAGTGTGAGTAAAACGAGTGGTAAACCCGTTTTTAATACGCTAAGCATCACGCTGTTTAATGATTCTTTTAGCGAATGAAAAGATTGTTGAGTGATGATGAGCCAGCCGGTACTTTTTGAACGGGCGAATCCGGCAGGAGAAAGGATATTTTGCTCGTCGAGCATCATGAAATTCCCTTTATCCTGTTGGAAGGTGTTATCCAATAGATTGATATCGTCAAACTTCCCTCCAACCCGGGCTGTATCATAGTGATAAATAATGACGCCTTCTCTATCAATGACGTAAGTGTTATGCCCCTCATTACTGAACTGCGTGCTCATGAAATTATTAATGATGTAACGATTATTGAGGTAAATAGTCCCACCGATATATCCTAAATAATCTCCGCTGTTGCTATATATCGGTACCGAAATAAAAATAAGGTAATTACCGACGATGGAGGTGTAAGGCGGGCTCACGAAGGGTTGTTTGCTTTCCAGCGCGGTTTTACTGGCTGATGACGTCAGCCTGATCCCGGCCAGGTTCAGTTCAGGGGGGGAAGTAGCCAGAATGACCCCATCATGATTGACGACCACAACAGAGTTAAAGCGGTTGCTTATTCTATGAATTTTCTGGGTATTTTTTTCTAATGACGAAATGTTTCCATAATGAACATCATGTTCTATCAGACCGGCGCTGTAGGTGAGCTGCTCTATTGATGTGTTGATAAAATTATCGACGGTGGAGGCGAGTTTGTTGGAATAGTTAAGATCCACCCGGTACGATTGCTCGGTTATTAACTTTTTTTGGACGTCATAAATAGAGTAATAGCTATTTAATAGCGTAATGAATGTACTGAAAATAGATATGAATAATATCAAGTGTAGAAGTTTTACTTTATGTATTTTTTTATTTTCATACATGTTGTGATTTTGTGTTTATTATTCTTGTTATCAAGGTTGATAATTCGCCGAGTGTTTTCCATGTGACAGATAAATAAAAAATGATTCCCTGCATCTAGAGTAATAGTCAATGTTCAAAAAGGTGTCAACCTGATTGCATGAAAAATTAAATCATGAAAAAAAGATAAAAATTAAGTGGGTTACTTGTTTTTTAGCTATGGATAAAATGAGGAATATTTCATTTTTTTAATATATTGATTTTCATATCATAAATTTTATTGTCCATATCCCGATGGATAATTATGGAAAAAAAGTTGTCTCTGGTGTGTGCATCCTTTGCTGTTTGCCAGACCCTGTATATCGAAGAAGGTGTAGTCATAAAAAGAAACTATATCAATAGTCAACACCGCATTATGAAACCCACATTATAATTATCTATTTGATTTTAAATAATAAAATGACCAATATTGGTAGCTATGACCGATAGATAAATTGTCTATTGATAGCTTTTCGTTTTTATTGTTTGTTTTTTAAACGTTACTGAACAATAGAATAATCAAGCTGACACATCGATTAACCGATAATGTTTCCAGGAGTGGGCAGACTGATACTGTAAACGGAAGATACACGGGAAGTGAGGAGGTCGTTCGGCATTTATCTCCTTATTTTTTGTATGACTTAGTTTCGACGCAGTGGAATGACAGTGTGGTTCGCCTGACGCTCTGGCGTCGGCGATTCCGTTGTGACTCGACAATAAAGGTATTTCCCGGCTACGTTACATTGCTGATAGCAATGCGGCATAACGATAAAATATTACTCTGTATCTTTGTGGATTTATCTCTGTTATCTCCTATAAACATCGTTCTTCATTGGAGTTTTATTCTTAAGATGGGGTAAGGAACCTAAATATGCGATTATCTGACTGGCGGATTGGTTATCGATTAGGGGCTGGATTTTCCACCCTGGCGATTATGCTGTGTGTTGTTGGTGTGCTTTCCATGATGAAGCTGTCCAGCTTTCATGAGAATACCAAAGATATAGTAAAGGAGATTTATCCCCAAACGGTGGATGCCAATGATCTTATCAATAACGTCAATGAAGGCGTGCGGGTGTTCCAGAGTTTGTTGTTGGTGAATGGTGACGACAAGATCAGTGCCGTTATTAATCAGATACCACCTATTTCCAAAGAAATCAGTCGCTTGCTTGATAAACTGGAAAAAGCGGCCGACGCCCAGAACGATAACCAGGCGAAGCAGATCCTCGGGGATATTCACCACGTTCGAGAGTTATTTCTGGCGTCTGGGCAACGCATGATATCGCTGATAAAAACCAACAAATGGGAGGAGGCGTTGAGTGAGTTTACCGATCGTCTCGGCCCGATTCAGCGGGATTACAGCAAGGCGCTGCGTCAATTGGTTGAGCATCAGAACCAGAAAATGGTGAACACGGTCGATGCGATGACTGTGTCTTACAACAGTATCCGTCTGGTGTTGCTGGGTATGTTGGGCGGGGGATTTGTGTTTGGCGCGTGGATCGCCTGGGCGATAACCCGCAGCGTGACGTCTCCGATTAATCAGGCATTGCAGGTGGCGGATCGGGTGGCGAAAGGGGATTTAACCTCTCGTATCGATACCCGCCGCAAGGATGAAACCGGGCGGCTGTTACAGGCGCTTAATCATATGAATGACAGCCTGCGTCAGATCGTCGGCCAGGTTCGTGACGGCGCCGAGGCTATTTCCTCCGCAGCGTCGCAGATTGCGGCGGGTAATCAGGATTTGTCATCCCGTACGGAAGAGCAGGCCAGCTCGCTGGAACAGACGGCGTCTTCAATGGAGGAACTGGCCTCCACCATCAAAAACACGGCGGAAAACACTCAACAGGCGACGTCTATTGCCGATCGAGCGTCGACATCCGCGAAGCACAGCGGTGAAGTGATGTCGGCTGTAACCCACAAAATGCGGGGGATCCGCGATGCATCGCAGCGTATGGCGGAGATTATCAGCGTGATTGATGGGATCGCGTTTCAGACCAATATTCTGGCGTTGAATGCGGCGGTGGAAGCGGCGCGTGCCGGCGAACAGGGGCGTGGTTTCGCCGTGGTCGCTGGCGAGGTGCGCTCGCTGGCGCAGCGTAGCGCGACCGCCGCCAAAGAGATTAAAGAATTGATTGACGACTCCGTCAGCAAGATTCAGGAAGGGATGCAGTTGGTCGATACCGCAGAAGAGACGATGGCAGGGCTCTCCGGTTATGTGCATGATGTACATAGTATTATTAACGAGATTTCTCAGGCCAGCCACGAACAAAGTGATGGCATCAACCAGGTCAATCTGGCCGTCGGGCAGATTGACGCCACCACGCAGCAAAACGCCGCGCTGGTGGAGGAATCGGCATCGGCTGCAGTTTCCCTCCAATCGCAGGCAGCGATGTTGTCGGAGGCGGTCAGCGCATTTCACTTGATGGAACAAAGCGAGAAACGCCAGCCGCAGACGTATCAGCCAGCGCCGCAGGTATTATTGGCGACGCCGTCGGCGTCGTTCAGGGAAAAACGTGCATCTGCATCAGATGCCAACGACTGGACGTCGTTCTAAATCCTGACGGGGCCGCAAGGCCCCATTTTCAGCCTGCTTTAGGTTGAAGCGTTGCAAGCCGCCAGTGCGGTCGCAATATTCTCGTATTGCACATGTGCCGATTTAAACGCTTTAACCTGCCCATCTGCGCGAGTCGCTTCCGATCTTTACTTCGACCGTTCTGAATTGCTTATGCGGCAGTGAACGTCATCAATTCATGTACCGCCATCCCGCGATTTTTCTAAGCTGCCTACGCGGCAGTGAACGTAAGGGTGGACGGCAGTGCTCAGCCGATTGTTTTCTAAGCTGCCTACGCGGCAGTGAACGCATTCATTCGCGATTCACCTGCTCTACTGCGTTTCTAAGCTGCCTACGCGGCAGTGAACATAAGGCCGTGCTGGTTGAGTCGCCGCAAAAATTTCTAAGCTGCCTACGCGGCAGTGAACATGCCACGGCTTGCACTGACAATCAGACTCGCTTTCTAAGCTGCCTACGCGGCAGTGAACGATATCACCTACGTTGACCAGATGACCGCACATTTCTAAGCTGCCTACGCGGCAGTGAACTTGGTACGCTCACGCACAGATAGTGAGTAACGTTTTCTAAGCTGCCTACGCGGCAGTGAACATTTGGTCATCGTCTTCGTAGTGACCGATATCTTTCTAAGCTGCCTACGCGGCAGTGAACAAAATGGTCAGCATGGAATTCTTATTGATATATTTCTAAGCTGCCTACGCGGCAGTGAACGAAGCATGTAGTCAGTACAGAATGACCGTACCTTTCTAAGCTGCCTACGCGGCAGTGAACGCAATATAAGAAAAAGGATTCTATCGATGAATTTTCTAAGCTGCCTACGCGGCAGTGAACAAACCGAGTTGTTATTGCGGTTGAACCGTCATTTTCTAAGCTGCCTACGCGGCAGTGAACATGCCTACATGCTTGGAGTGTGGATTGGGGATTTTCTAAGCTGCCTACGCGGCAGTGAACATGTTGTGCGGGCTTCTCGACACTAATGGTGATTTCTAAGCTGCCTACGCGGCAGTGAACGCGCTCTGCAACTGAAGACGCTGGCTGGGAAATTTCTAAGCTGCCTACGCGGCAGTGAACATAAAACTGTGCTGGACGTGCCAGATTTCATCTTTCTAAGCTGCCTACGCGGCAGTGAACTCGGGCGCTCAATCCTGTTTATCGACCTTGATTTTCTAAGCTGCCTACGCGGCAGTGAACAATAAAAAGAAGCCCCGACCTCAAAAGTGAGTTTTCTAAGCTGCCTACGCGGCAGTGAACCTCCACCCCACACAAAAGCCAGTAGAACTTATTTTCTAAGCTGCCTACGCGGCAGTGAACATGGCCTCTACCGTATACGTGCAGCGGGGGCGTTTCTAAGCTGCCTACGCGGCAGTGAACTTTGGTAAAGGGAAAACATATAACCCCATTATTTTCTAAGCTGCCTACGCGGCAGTGAACTTAGCACGGCGGGACTTCGCATCGTTGCCGATTTTCTAAGCTGCCTACGCGGCAGTGAACCGAGTCTTTTTAGCGGGTTTGTCTTCGGGGTCTTTCTAAGCTGCCTACGCGGCAGTGAACTAACGAACGCCGTAACACTCGCATCATCGATGTTTCTAAGCTGCCTACGCGGCAGTGAACTTGATCGGCTTTCTCGTCGTAAGCGCCCTCACTTTCTAAGCTGCCTACGCGGCAGTGAACCAGTTGTTGGATAAGGCAACAAACCCGCCAATTTTCTAAGCTGCCTACGCGGCAGTGAACCGCGTCTAGCTGGGCTGAACGGCGCAGCATTCTTTCTAAGCTGCCTACGCGGCAGTGAACAAATGGTGGCAACCGGCGAGCTTATTTTCACCGTTTCTAAGCTGCCTACGCGGCAGTGAACTTGCCGGAGAAGCAAAAGCGGCCAGTGCTATCTTTCTAAGCTGCCTACGCGGCAGTGAACGCCATGCCAGAGCAATTTGCAGTGCAGCCCCTTTTCTAAGCTGCCTACGCGGCAGTGAACGTCATGAATGATGGTCATCGTCTCTGCCTCCCTTTCTAAGCTGCCTACGCGGCAGTGAACGAATTCCGCATGACTGTGCGTCAGCTGGTCATTTTCTAAGCTGCCTACGCGGCAGTGAACTTGTCCGCGCTGGTCTGTAGCTGAACGTTGACTTTCTAAGCTGCCTACGCGGCAGTGAACACCGTCCGCATCTCTGGCGATCGCCGCGGCAATTTCTAAGCTGCCTACGCGGCAGTGAACGGTCAGCAGGCCGTTGAAGTCTGGCTGCACCTTTTCTAAGCTGCCTACTCGGCAGTGAACACCCGAGTTGTTCCGGCGCGCTGACGAACGAGCTTTCTAAGCTGCCTACGCGGCAGTGAACGGTGAGATTTGCCATTATGACAACCTCGCAGTTTTCTAAGCTGCCTACGCGGCAGTGAACGTGAGAAGGGCACGGAGTTGGAGCGCCACACATTTCTAAGCTGCCTACGCGGCAGTGAACTAAGCGCTTCGATAGCTTCAAATATCTGTGACTTTCTAAGCTGCCTACGCGGCAGTGAACACGGCAGGCAAGGAAGCAGAATCGAAGTTTTTTTCTAAGCTGCCTACGCGGCAGTGAACGCAGACTGCACCAGCACAGGCAAAACCGTCATTTTCTAAGCTGCCTACGCGGCAGTGAACGGTCTGCTCCATGTTGAACTGGAACGGGATCATTTCTAAGCTGCCTACGCGGCAGTGAACCAATGAACAGGCAAAAGACTTTGCCGGGACAATTTTCTAAGCTGCCTACGCGGCAGTGAACCTGTAGCGAATTATCGTTTATCACCTGATTGTTAAAGAAAAACCGCCGTTTTTCCGGAAAACCCCTTTTTTCTGGCGGCCAGATTGCGGTATTAAAAATCAATACGTTAGAACTGGCCGCAAAAAAAGGGTCAAAACCACGGGATGGTGGTGGTAGCGCTTAACCCGTAGCTGGAGAACGCTCCGGCGACCGGTTTGTCCTGCAACGGGCCGTGCTCAACAAACAATAAAAACGTTTGTCCGCTGGAAAGGCTGCGCAGCGGCAGATATGGCAGCGAACTGCGTTTTTCTACCGCATAGGGAATGCGAGTAGCGGCCTCATCCTCCGTCATCCGGCCCTTGCTCACCGCGCGGCGGCGCAGGCGTTCGGCGCTGCTTTTTACCTGCACCCGGCGCACGGTGCGGTGTTTCGCCCCCGCAGGCACCGGTAGCGGTTCGGTGATGGCGGTATAGTCGCGCAGCCCTTTCAGCCAGCCGGTTTGTTCCAGCGCCGCCAACTCCTGTACGCTGCCATGCAGCCGCAGCCGTTCCCCCAACGTTTTGTCTACATCTGGGAAACTCACCCCGATGGCGCCCGTCGCCCGCTGCCCCAGCGCCCGGTGCAGCTTGGCGAACAGCGCGCTTAGCAACTGCACCGCGCTGAACTCCAGATCGGGCAACACCCGAATCTCGATATAGTGATCCATAGCGTTACTCGCCTTTCTCGCCGAACACCCCACCGCGAATTAGCGTGGCGATCACGTAGTGTTGTTGCGCCACCTCTGGCACGTTGCCCTTGATCACCCAGTTATCCAGCAGGGTGTAAAAATCCATTTTATCTTTCGGCTGGCGGTAAGCGCGGCCGCGGCTGGTGACAGAGCCATAGGGTTCGACTGCGATCGGCCCGGTTTCCGCCGCTTCCGGGTGCCAGTCATCGACGGTACGCAGCGCGTTGCCGATTTTCTGGGAGTGCATCGCCGCCACACCGTTAACCTGATACAGAACTTTGCTCTTTCGGTCACGACCAGATTCATTGGAACGCACTAGCTCTTGCGACGGGAACACTTCCTGCCCGTTGCCCAGCTTCACCTGCGCTTCCACGCGGAAAAACGCCGAATCGTTCCCGGCCAGTGCCTGCTCGATAGCTTGAGCCAGTTCAGCCAGTGCGCCCGACGGTTGGCTAAACTGGCGCAGCGAGTAATCTTCGCCGTTGAATACCCAACGCTTATCGTTATGTGTCACCACCACCTGCACCGCTTCCGCGCCGATACGGTTACGCCACAGGAAACGGCCGCTGGCGATATTCTCGGCGTAACGCGCTGCCAGCACGCCAAAGCCCGGTTCGCGGGCGTAGCCGTTAATCAGTTCCGTCAGCGCCTGCTGGTAATCCTGATTGTTACACACCGACGGCAGCGCCAGGTTACCCAGTACCCGCAGTGTAAAAACCACTTTCAGCGTATCGGCCTCAAACGGCAGCGCGGCGACATCGACGGGCTGTATATTAGGATTCTCAATACTTTTCATGAATTTGCCCGGATCACTAACCAACGCGCCAGACTGTCGGTTGGATATGGTGCCGCGTACCGATTTTTCCTGAATCACCACCGGCTGCCAGTTCTCCTGCTGCCAGTTGCCCGCCAGCATCAGCGCATCGGAATTCGCCAGTTTGCGCTCAAACGCCAGTACCGTTGGGGTTTTCAAGGTGGTTGCTGCTTTTGCCATGGTTTCAATCCTTGTCTCAGTAGTTGAATTCAAGTTCCGGGTAATCATCCGCCGCATTGTCCAGCTCGTCTGCGGCTTGCAGGCAGCGGTAGGTGTGGTGTTGATTGTCGCGTTGATAGAGGTAACGCCAGAAAATACGGTTGATGTCGTCAATACGGTGTGCACCGCGCCATTCGCCAACGCCGTAAATGGCCTCGGCAAAACAGAACGGGGTGGACGGGTCGCGGGTTTTCTCCACCTCGCCGGGGGCGTACAGCGGCGAAATGGCGCGGTAGCCGGTCATCAGCGGCACCAGATAGCCCTCCTCCGGTTTCGGCAGCGGCTGCCAGCTCACCTCATCACCAGAGGCGCGCACCGCGTGATGTTTCAAGGCGGCGAAATCCAGCCAGGCATCCAGCATCTCTGCCTGCGGGTCGCTCTGTTGTAGGGTTGCAAAGTGCGGTTGCAATAGCGCGGTGCGATCCAGTAAGACAAACCCCGGTAGCAAACGACGCATTAGGACACGGGTCGTGCCCTCGTCGGCAGGCATGTCATGGACGTTTACCTGTTCGATATCCACAATCAGCCCGCCCGCCAGCCGCTGGCGCAGCGCCAGTTGCTGCAACCGCTGTTTTAACGCCTCAAGCCCGTCTTCACCGGGCAACATGCCGTGGCACTCCATCAGCAGTGACACACTGAGGTGCATCCGCCCCTCTTCATTAAAGGCGGCGGTTTTTTCTTCTTTGGTCAGCGGGTTGCGTGTCAGCGCAAAGCTGCGATTCCAGCCGCTGCCGTAAGCGTGCAACTGGTGCTGATGGCACACCACGCCGCAGCCTTCCAGCGTCAAACCGTGAGATGCCTGCAACTGGCGCGACAACGCATGGGTAAAGCCGAGAAACTGGCTGATAGCGGGAAAGCCGTAGGTGTGTCCGGCGATGGCGTTGGCGTTTTCCACCTGAATACGCCGCAGAATAATCAGGCTGCTCATGCCCGTTCCTCCTTCAGCGCACGTTCGGTTTCCCGCAACCGCTGCTTAAACAGCGCGGCGGTTGACCACTCACGGCGCTCCACCTCGCCGAAAATCAGTTTTTCGTGCTTTAAGCGCGCATTCAGCCACTGGCCAAATTCATGGGCGACGTCCTGCTGCCAGTCACCCATATCACGCTCACGCAGAAAAGCGGAGTCCCGAGAGCCACGCTGTGGGTCAAGCCACAATTGCAGGTGGCGTTTCAGACAAGAATCAACGCTCCAGCCCGCCGGGTACTGGTTTTGTACCGTAACGACATAGTCGAATAAGGTGTCGATCAACTGGTCGAGGTAACGCCGACGCTGATTGCGAATATCGCGGTTGTTGTCCACGTCTTTGACGCTGAGCAAAAATTTTCGCATCGCACTGAGTTGATCGCGAGTCCGTGTATACAGCTCACCACTGTTACGAAAGATAGTGTCATGCTTAAGCGGCGGTTTATCCTGACTGCGCCACTGTGGCGGCGAACAGTTGAACAGATAGGAGCGACCATTACGTTTGACATTCAGTGCAGAGACATTTTGCTTGTTATCACCGCCCATATTCTGCACCGCAATACCGGGGTAGCTGACATCAACCTCATCGTGCCAGCGCTTCTGCCGCCGGGCCTCACGGATGGCTTTAGCTTGCTCACCAAAGCGCACCGCGTTCAGGCGTTGGTCCAGCGCCTGCGACAGTGAAGAGGAATAAAGCGGACTGAGTAAGTGGTATTGCCCGTCCCCCACCGGGAAGTAGATCTGTTTAGCGAGGGAATGAGAACTGGGCTGCTTATCGCTCAGCACTTGCTTAAACCCAGCCAGCCACTGCGCAAGCTGCTCCGGGCTTTCCGCCAGCGCTTCCAGCGCCCGGTAGTCACCACGCTGTAGCGCCGCCAACAGCGAATCGCCCTGATGCTCTTCGGTCAATAATTTTGCAATACCAAGAACCGCCGCATTATCAACCGCAGTATCTAAAACTGGGTGACTTAATGATGCCGTGGATAAAAAAGGTAGCGACAGATCCTTGAACAAATCTAATCGGCTACTTCCTTTTGCTGAACTGTGAGTAAATTTCAAAACATGCGTTGCTCGTTTTATTTGGTACGCTTTCGGCGCGTTATCCGTCAGCCAAGTGCGCACTATTTCAAGCCGTTCTTGTTCCAGCTTCAATTCCATCGCAGCCAGCGCTTCGCCGCTTAACGACATTCGCTGGTTGTCGGCGACTTTATCGAGATCATCCTGCTTAGATTTCTCTTTATCGTTGATATAACTGACAATAAACTGCGTTAATTCACTCTCTTCCATGCCTCCTCCTGTCATCATGATTTTTCTCCAAATACCCCTAACAGCGGGTGCCAGCACCATGAGTTATCTTGTTTTCTCAGGCTGATTTCACCGAAGCGGGCGCTGATCCACGCCAGTTCCCGCTGTTTCTCCTCGGCCAGTTGCAGGTAAAGCGCGGTGTAATCCATCGCTACCCACTGGCTGACGCCATCGGCCATGGCTTGTTGTACCGGGCGAATCACATCGATTTTTTTCCAGCCGCTCGGCCCATCGTCTTGCACCATAAAGCCTGGTTCGCCGTCTTCCTCTTCCAGCCACAGGCTGTAGCGCAGCTGTGGCTCTGACCGGCGAAACATCGTGTGCCGTTGCAGTTCGCCGTTCCAGTGCAGCGGTTTGCGCCACCACCACACCGCCGCAGGTTTATCTGCGGGTTTTGGTTTTTTCCTCCCCAACAACACCAGCTTTAATGCCGCGTGCTCAAGGCTTATCAGCGTCAGGTTTTTGAGGTCTATCGGTGGCGTTGGCTCGGTAATACGTGGCGCAGCACTAATGCTCTGATAATCCTCCGGTTTGAGGATCTCCCGCAGATCGTGGCTGGCGAGGGTGAAGCCGTCTTTCGCTTCAAAACCGGGGCGGCAAAACGCTAGCAGCTCCCCTTTCAACGCCCGCACGTTATGGCTTAGCAAATAAAAATTGGGCGAGGACGGCACAAACTCGTCACGCTGGCGGTGGCGCAGAATACGCCCGGCCAGTTGGATCAGCGAACGCATCGAACTGGGTTCGGCAATGGCCCAGTCATAATCGTGATCGCGACCCACTTCCGCCACCGAGGTGGCCAGCACCACAAACACATGATGCTGTTGCGGCTGCTGTTCGATGGCATGACGAATTTCCGCCACCTGCCACAGTGCCTCCGGGTGTTTGCGCATCAGGGCCGCATCCAGCCGCGCTTCGATGTGGGAACGCATCGCCAGCGGGTGCTGGCTGTGATAGACGCAGTAATGCACGCAGCAGTCCGGCGGCGAGGGCATCGCCATCAGTGCGCGCGCCACCGCCACCAGCGGGTTGATGTTGGCCATACGAATCAACCCCAGCGACACGGTTTTCCCCGACGAATGCGTCTGGTGGTGTTGCTGGTGCAGCGCGAACAGCCGTGGGTGCAGGGTTTGCGCCACCGCCTGACACACCGCACTCGCCCCTCGCTCAGTGCTGACGACCGGTTCAATCTCTGCCCAGCGCAGCCGCTGTTCCTGCTGTTGCAGCTTACTGATGCGCCCGGCGACAAACGCCTGATGCTGGTCGGCAAAAGCCAGGGTATCGGCTATGGTCTGACACTGGCTGTCGAACTCATCAAACCAGCCACAGCAGACAGTCAGCGGCGTACCCGGTTCGCCATACGCCTGCTGCCAGGCGGCACGGCCATTCAGGTAGGCTTCGAACAGTGCCCGAATCAGCGCGGGCGGCAGCGTGGCGGATGACAGCAGCACCCGTGAGCCAAGCATCCCCGCCCAATTCACCAGCCGACACAACGCGGGCAGGTCTTCCAGCCCGAAATCGTCCGGTTCATCCAACACCAGATCAGAGGTCAGCAACCGTAGCATCGGCGCAATCTGGTGGCCGCCGCGCAGGCTTTCGGTAGCGGGCATCAGATGATCAATCGTCGTCACCAGCACCGGCGCGCTCAGCAGTTGATGCAGCGTCGGCGATTTTTCCAGCCAGGTTTTCAGCCGACCATCATCCAGCGAGCCCTGGTAGCTGACGTACTGATGTTCGCTAAACAGCGACTCGGCGGATTCACTGCCAGTCCGCGCTGCCCCCGCTTCCTGCTGGCGCAGCTCATGCAGTTCCTGCACTGCCTGGGAGCCTATCAACACCGCCAGATCGTCCTCATCCAGCGTCAGGCGCTGGCGCAGCGCGTCGCCGGTTTGCAATGTCAGGGTGCGTAGGCCGAGCGCTACCGAAAAGCGACACCCGGTGGATTCGTCTGCCAGCGCGTACATGATGCGGGCATTGGCCAGTGTTTTGCCGCGACCGGTGGACGCCATGTTGACGCCAAAGAAGCCGTGGCGGGCGGCCTGCTCACGTATCGCGCAAACCTTGTCAAACGCTTTATCCTGCCAGCGAAAACGCGCATCGGTACTGCGCTGGCGAAAGCCTTTGTGCCGGGTGATGGCGGGCAGCGTGTCGCGCAGGTGCGGTAAGCTGCGCCCCAGCAACAGCGCGTTTTGCCCAACGCCGACGCAGTGTTCGTCCAGTTGCTGCTTGAGCTTGCCGGTCTTCCTGTCCGTGTTGGCCCATACCCCATAGCGGGGATCCTGCCAGCCGGTCGTGGCGGCAGCAGAGGAATAGTGGTGATCCGCCAGCATCAACACCAGCCGTGCCAGATGCACCGTCAGCCGCTGATCCAACTGACCGACGGTCATCAGCGAGGGTAACTTCAGCGCACGGGTGGCGAACTTGCGCGCCTTTTCGCACCAAATACGGCTTTGCAGCGGCGTGCCGTGTGGGAATTGCCACACCTGTTGCCATTCTTGCGTGCTGATATCCGGGCGCAGGTGGTTAATGGCATTCCAGCGCGGTGATAGATGGTCATTGAGCCAATGGTCGATAAATTCCAGTTGCGGCGCACCGCTCGATTCGCCGTCCGTCGGGGTATGAAACAGCGGCAAGCGGTGGTGCGACACAATCAGCCAACCCACCACCTGCGCCAATGGCGGCAAGCTGTTAAACGGCGACGGCTTGGGGATTTTCGCGTCCTGCTGCAACCGCGCCAGCAGCGCCGCTTCGGCATCTGGGCCGACGGCAGCCAGCGTTGTCAGCCAGTCGGTATCGTCCTGCTTGCCGACAAACGCCTGAAACAGCCGCAGTGATACCCACTCATGGCGATAAGGCTGGCTGCGCGGCCCATTACCCTGTAACCCCGCCTGAAACAGCGCATTGGCCTTGCCGATATCGTGAAACAGCCCGGCAATCGCCGCCAGCAGACTGAAGGCTTCGGCACTATGCCACGGGTTTTCATCGTTGCTGCGCAGAATATCGCGCTCGGTGCGGTTGGTCGGTACGCTGCCCTGCAGGTTGAAACGCCGCAGATTGCCGACAATCCACAGCAGTTCGGTGTGATTGGCGCTGCGAATCCAGTGGCAGGCGACGGCGGTGTTGCGCCGCGCGGTTTTCCGCAGCAACTGGCGCAGCATTTTCAGCCCTTCTTCGGTGATGGCGGTCTGCCAGGTGCGTTCGCCTTTACGCTCAGCGAACTGATCCAATACCCGACGGGTTTCCACCAGCGCCCGCTTGTTGCATTCGGAAACCAGCAAAATATTCATCGCGCCACCTGGCTGCCGGTTTTCGCCACCTGGCTTAATTGCTGAGCCACCTGTTGCAGGCTGTCGATCATTACATCCAACGCCTCGGCCTGTCGAAACGCCGTCAGGCAACGCTGGCGGAAATCCTGCTCGTCTTCGCCTTCCATCGCGGCGATAAACGCCTGCGGCAAAATCAGCGCGTCTTTGATCAAATCCGCCACATCGAACACCAGCCCGCCGCGTCGGGTCTTGCCGTGCAGCACCGCCAGGCCATGCGGCAGGCCCAGCACCCACAATGCTACTGCCGCCAGCCCGTAAGCCAGATAGTTGCCGTGGTCGAGAAAACGGTTCGCCAAATCGGTGCCGCCGCCGCGTTTGGCGCGGGTAAAATCACCGTAGCTCACGGCGTTGGCCGCCAGCCGATATAACGCTTTGGTCATCATCGCTTCCTGTACCAGCACATCGTTACTGGTGCGGCAGTCGACCAGTCCCTGCTGATAGCGGTTAAGCAACGCTTCCACATGTTCGGGTTTGATGGTGAAACGTGATTCACGCGCCAGTCGCCCACCCAGCCAGTGCTGACGAATCTGCCCAATGCGCACCTGTTGAAAGGCAATCGCCGCCGCCAGCCGCTGCTGTTCGTTAAACCAGAAGCTGACCCAATCCTGCAAATACTCAGTAGGGCGGTATTCACTTTGCGGCGACAGCCACGATACCGCCACTTCGGCCTCGTTGGCGGCGAACAATGGCGTACCTCCACTGCCGCAAAACCCGACCATCACCCCGGCGCGAGCAAATTCCCGCATCGCCGCCTGCGTCACCGAGGTGCCGGTGCCGAGCATTACCACGCTGGTATTAGCGATAGGGATATTCCAGTACAGCGACTGATTTCCTTCTTCAGTGACATATTCCACCCGTCCGCCATTCACCAAAATACGGCAATGCTGGAGGTAATAAATATTGGCGCGTTTGGAGTGCAGAATGGTTTTTAAATCCGACGGGCTGAATACGTTATCCATAAAACCGTTTCTCTTAGGTAGCGATAAAACAATCCCATCCTACGTAATAACACGCAGGCTAATAATTCATTGAGAAATACGTAATCTACTGGAAAGTAACGAGAATCAGCCTAGCACAACCCAAACCAGAAAATGAATGACGCCAGAAACACTTTTCCCGCTTCAATACCCTTTTTTTCAGCCACCTTTCTCAGTATTGAAAAATCAATAAGTTACCGACAGCCGAAAAAAAAGGGTCTGACAGCGAAAATCGACAATTGCAGGCTGAAATACAACGGGTTAGAGTCAACGGGCTACAGTTCACTGCCGAGTAGGCAGCTTAGAAAATTTTTCGGCGCCATGAGTCCAGCCGGTAAATGTTCACTGCCGAGTAGGCAGCTTAGAAAAGGATGTCGGCCTGAGCAAACCGAACACCGGAGTTCACTGCCGAGTAGGCAGCTTAGAAAACCGGGCGCCAGCAGCAAACCTTTCACCGAACGTTCACTGCCGAGTAGGCAGCTTAGAAAGCGATCTCTCGTCTGGTACTTCGTTGGATATCGTTCACTGCCGAGTAGGCAGCTTAGAAAACAGCAAGGCATGGACGCAGTGCGGGCCATGAGTTCACTGCCGAGTAGGCAGCTTAGAAAATGACGGTTCAACCGCAATAACAACTCGGTTTGTTCACTGCCGAGTAGGCAGCTTAGAAAATCTGGTCAATCTCGGCAAGGCGTTGCAGGACGTTCACTGCCGAGTAGGCAGCTTAGAAAAAGATCGTGTTCATTTTGAATGGTTTGGGCCGTTCACTGCCGAGTAGGCAGCTTAGAAATAACGGCAAGATCGATAAGATTATCGAGTTGCGTTCACTGCCGAGTAGGCAGCTTAGAAATCTTCGAATCCCTGCTTGAGCGATGAAAGCAAGTTCACTGCCGAGTAGGCAGCTTAGAAACTCCACGATCAGCAGGAGATGCAAACAGGGAGGGTTCACTGCCGAGTAGGCAGCTTAGAAAAGCCCAAAGCATCGCGGAAAATGGCATCAAACGTTCACTGCCGAGTAGGCAGCTTAGAAAGTGGTCTGAGCACAATACAGAAGCGTTCGCCGGTTCACTGCCGAGTAGGCAGCTTAGAAAAGGAATGTCTTTGCATCAGCCGGTCGAGGCGTGTTCACTGCCGAGTAGGCAGCTTAGAAACATCACAATTTACGCTGGGGAGGTGATATGGAGTTCACTGCCGAGTAGGCAGCTTAGAAATGCAAAATGACTTCATTGTCTGGCCTGCAACCGTTCACTGCCGAGTAGGCAGCTTAGAAAGAGCGTGCTCAGCAAATCAGACAGGGAATGAAGTTCACTGCCGAGTAGGCAGCTTAGAAAGAAATCATATGGGTGGCATTCGGGAACCCGACGTTCACTGCCGAGTAGGCAGCTTAGAAAAATGTGTCAGGCGTTACCGTCGGCACTGGCTGGTTCACTGCCGAGTAGGCAGCTTAGAAATTGATGAGGTGACTTTTGATGGCGTGGCAGATGTTCACTGCCGAGTAGGCAGCTTAGAAAAATCTCTTTGTTTGGGCCACGCTTTTCGGGTAGTTCACTGCCGAGTAGGCAGCTTAGAAAGCAGATGCTAAACAAGCGCGGCGAGATGTACAAGTTCACTGCCGAGTAGGCAGCTTAGAAATTATCGCCTACAAACCAACGGCAACCATCCTGGTTCACTGCCGAGTAGGCAGCTTAGAAAACCATACAGAACACTCGCGGCAGATGGCTTATGTTCACTGCCGAGTAGGCAGCTTAGAAAAGTCTCGACGCCCAATCCTGCGCCAGCGCATTGTTCACTGCCGAGTAGGCAGCTTAGAAATCTTTCAGCATCGATTCCTGCCACTTGCGCGGGTTCACTGCCGAGTAGGCAGCTTAGAAAAGGTCAGCGAAGGAGACAGTGATCAGCCTGCCGTTCACTGCCGAGTAGGCAGCTTAGAAACAAACACCTCGCGCCCCAGCACATTCTGCATAGTTCACTGCCGAGTAGGCAGCTTAGAAAGTTACACCAAGTTTGGAAAGCTTTTCAAATATGTTCACTGCCGAGTAGGCAGCTTAGAAATGTGGCACTGGAATATGAGAATCAATCACTTAGTTCACTGCCGAGTAGGCAGCTTAGAAAAGCAGATCACGGCGGTAGAGGTCGTACCCTGTGTTCACTGCCGAGTAGGCAGCTTAGAAAAACCATCAACGGCGCTGGGGCCAGCGTTATAAGTTCACTGCCGAGTAGGCAGCTTAGAAACAGTGGGTGCAGCCATCGCGATCTGTTGCTTTGTTCACTGCCGAGTAGGCAGCTTAGAAAAGTGGATAGAAGCGTTTTAAAAACTCTTCACGGTTCACTGCCGAGTAGGCAGCTTAGAAAAGTCTCGACGCCCAATCCTGCGCCAGCGCATTGTTCACTGCCGAGTAGGCAGCTTAGAAACGTTTGAAAGGCAATCTGCCGCCTAAATTCTTGTTCACTGCCGAGTAGGCAGCTTAGAAATGTTACTCAAAAATTGCTGGGGCTACAGTATCGTTCACTGCCGAGTAGGCAGCTTAGAAAGTAGCGAGCACACAGAAACTAGTGATAAGCGCGTTCACTGCCGAGTAGGCAGCTTAGAAACTGAGGACTATGTGGAGTCTCTTCGGGCCACCGTTCACTGCCGAGTAGGCAGCTTAGAAATGTTGGCGGATGAAGACTTGCCCGACGAGGCGGTTCACTGCCGAGTAGGCAGCTTAGAAAAATGCGTATGGCGTGAGCATGATTTCAGTAGAGTTCACTGCCGAGTAGGCAGCTTAGAAAGCGAACCAAAAAGAAATGTCCATCTTGCGGTAGTTCACTGCCGAGTAGGCAGCTTAGAAAGTAACCGCCAGGTGCCAGATACTTACGTAGCGGTTCACTGCCGAGTAGGCAGCTTAGAAAGCAACCCTGGAAAGAAGGGGAACCCAAAACTCGTTCACTGCCGAGTAGGCAGCTTAGAAATGAGTACTGCCAGTCTATTGTTGAATATTTCTGTTCACTGCCGAGTAGGCAGCTTAGAAAAAGGGGGCGCGCTTAGCTCTCGCTATCAACACGTTCACTGCCGAGTAGGCAGCTTAGAAAGCCGCCGCCGGAAGTGATGCAGGGTATGCCGCGTTCACTGCCGAGTAGGCAGCTTAGAAAAAAGAGGATGTGAAAGACAGGATAGGGCGCTGTTCACTGCCGAGTAGGCAGCTTAGAAACGAAGCGCTCAGCCGTGCGGAAGTTGACGGAAGTTCACTGCCGAGTAGGCAGCTTAGAAAATTGCTTCCACCGCCCAACATATTGTCCTCAGGTTCACTGCCGAGTAGGCAGCTTAGAAATGTCAGCGCCTTAAGGTATTGGTTAGCACCGTGTTCACTGCCGAGTAGGCAGCTTAGAAATAATTCCATGCCTCTCAAATGCTTCGATAGATGTTCACTGCCGAGTAGGCAGCTTAGAAAGATCTGCTCGACATTCCAGCAGATGAAGTAAAGTTCACTGCCGAGTAGGCAGCTTAGAAAATCGCCAATGGATTTAAGCCCGGTGCCGTAGCGTTCACTGCCGAGTAGGCAGCTTAGAAAGTTGTGGTGGTCACCGGCTGGATCTCCATCAAGTTCACTGCCGAGTAGGCAGCTTAGAAATTATCGCGGTTTTCAGCAAGCCATTCATCGATGTTCACTGCCGAGTAGGCAGCTTAGAAAACGACAGATGCGGCGGGGAACTGCTCGTCATCGTTCACTGCCGAGTAGGCAGCTTAGAAAGTAGCGAAGAACGCCTTCGAGCAATATCAGAAGTTCACTGCCGAGTAGGCAGCTTAGAAAGATTTATGTCAGGGTTTTGCAACACTCCAGCGGTTCACTGCCGAGTAGGCAGCTTAGAAAAGGCACGACCGCGACGCACGATAGCGTCAGCAGTTCACTGCCGAGTAGGCAGCTTAGAAAACCTGCTGAACTTTGTCAGGCTGGCTGGCTGTGTTCACTGCCGAGTAGGCAGCTTAGAGATGGTCGGTGCGTTGCGTGGTGCTGGGAGAGGGGGCACTACGTGCTGGTTGCGAAGAAATGGAATCGAGTGGGATGGCGGATAGGGCGATGTTCACTACTGATTCAACAGCGTAGCAACGCCAGAGGAATCGATGGGGGAGAGTACAAAGGTAAAAAAATCCCCCGAGCGGAAACCGGCGGGGGACGAGGATTGACCAACGAAATTACTGTACAGCAGCGAAAGCGTCGGCGACGCGCTGAACGTTGCCGTGATTCAGACCTGCCATGCAAACCCGACCGCTGGCGATCAGATAAACGCCGAACTCTTCACGCAGGCGATCGACCTGTTCCGGGCTGAAACCGGTATAGCTGAACATGCCGCGCTGGGTCAGCAGGTAATCGAAATCACGTTCCGGCAGGGCCTTTTTCAATGTGTTAACCAGCGTTTGGCGCATTTCCTGGATGCGTACTCGCATGGCTTCCACTTCCGCTTTCCAACTGGCGTTGAGTGCCGCGTCGTTCAGTACCCGCGATACAATCTGTGCCCCGAAGTTCGGCGGGCTGGAGTAGTTACGGCGCACGGTAGCCTTCAATTGGCCCAGTACGCGGGCGGCGGCATCGCTGTCTTCGCACACGACGGATAACCCACCAACGCGCTCGCCATACAGCGAGAAAATCTTGGAGAACGAGTTGCTGACCAATGCCGGTAAGCCTGAGCCAGCGATGGCGCGGATGGCATAAGCATCATCATCCATACCGCCGCCGAAGCCTTGGTAGGCGATATCCAGGAATGGGATCAGTTCGCGGCTAATCAGCACTTCAATGACGCGATCCCACTCGGCATGGGTCAAGTCGGAGCCGGTCGGGTTATGGCAGCACGGATGCAGCAGCACGATGCCGCGCGCCGGCAACTGCCGGAGTGCGTCGATCATCCCTTCGATATTCACTCCCAGCGTTTGGGCGTCGAAATAGGGATAGGTATGCACCTTGAAACCGGCGCCGGCAAAAATCGCAATGTGGTTTTCCCAGGTTGGGTCGCTCACCCATACCTCGGAATCCGGGAAATAACGTTTGAGGAAGTCAGCCCCTACTTTCAACGCGCCGGAGCCGCCCAACGTCTGAATGGAGGCGATGCGCCCTGCGGTCAGCGCCGGGTGGTGTTCACCGAAGAGCAGGTGCTGGATCGCGTTGCGGTAGCTTTGCAACCCTTCCATCGGCAGATAGACCGAGGCGTGCTGTGGTTCGGCCTGCATTTGCGCTTCTGCGGCCGCAACGGCCTGCAACTGAGGAATGACGCCTTGCCCGTCGTAATACAGCCCGATGCTGAGGTTAACCTTGTCGGTACGCGGGTCCTGTTTGAATTTCTCCATCAGGGACAGGATAGGGTCGCCGGCATAGGCGTCGACATTCTGGAACACGGTCTTGACTCTCCTGAGATATAAAGTAATGAGGCTGTTCGCACGGGCGATCGCTTTACGCGGTGTAACGTCCGGGGCGGTGATTCATGGCGATAATCAGGTTCAGCACGGCGGCGCCTAACACGGAAGCGATCAGCATCGGTATGCTTACCACGAACAAGGAAGCCAGCACAATGGTTACATCTACCGCCATCATCAGTTTTCCGGCGCGAATTCCGCTTTTATCCTGTAAATAAAGCGCCAAAATGTTCACACCGCCCAGGCTGGCGCGGTGACGAAACAGCACGATGAACCCCAGGCCCATGATGATGTTCCCGAACAGCGTGGCGTAGACGGGTTGCAGACGATCCATGTGGACAAACATTGGGTGTAGATCGGAAAACAATGACACCATGCCTACGGCGCAGAAGGTTTTAAGGGTGAATGGCCAACCCATGCGGCGGATGGCCAGATAATAGAACGGCAGGTTTATCAGGAAGAAGGCGGCGCCGAATGAAACGTGCGTAACGTAATGCAGCAAAAACGCCATGCCTGCCGTGCCGCCGGTCAGCGCACCCGACTGTTTAAGCATGACCACGCCGAATGACACCATCAACGTACCGATCAACAGCGCCAGCGCATCTTCCAACCGTGTGTGGGAAATATTGTCTGTGGAGATAACGTTATCCATGAAAAAACACTCAACATCGAAGAACACCTGTGTTTTCAAGCAAAAAGCGCACCAGCTGGGTTGCAACCAACGCAGGCCTTCTCGTTTTTTAATCAGGGATAACGCTAACTTATTGAAACATCGCGAGCATTTTATTGCACGAAATACGCATATTTTTGTATTTTTTGGATTGATTCGTGTGATTTTTATTCATCCAATGCGTGCATCGTGCCCTGGTGTGCACCATCATGAGGCAACCTATGCACTGAATCAGAGCGCGCTGGATATCGGCAGCATCAGGCCATTCTCTTTCAGCCGGTTCAGCACCACCGATGTTTTCAGGTGCGCCACGCTTTTGTTACGCGCCAGAATCTGGCTGATAAGCGCGCTCAGTCCATGTAGGTCAGCCACCGCGACTTTCAGCAGGTAATCCGCATCACCGGTGGTTTTATATGCGTCGATAATCGCACTTTCCTGCCCCAGCATCTGATGGAACCCATCCACGCACTCCTGCGTATGGTTGATGAGACGAACTTCTATCAGCCCCAGCACTTCGAGGCCGACGGCGTCCGGCGCTAAACGCGCGTGATAGCCGAGGATCAACTGCGCCTGCTCCAGCGCGATGCGACGGCGTGAACACTGTGAGGCGGACAACCCCACCAAGGCGCTGAGTTCCTGATTCGTTAAGCGCCCATTTGCCTGTAATAACATAAGAATTTTTAGATCAAAGTCGTCGATGTTGTACATGTCCATTACCCGGCTAAGGAAAAAACAAAGGCTACAGACTAGCAGCTTTTTGGGCTGTCGGAAGCCTGTGGCGAGAGATCTTGCGAAAGACGTTGATGACGCGAAAGCGCACACTTGCACGCTTTGGGCGTGTTTCGATGCGTTATCGGGAGGGCGGGAAGACGGCATGCCATATTCAGTCATTACATGCACGAACTAAACGATGGCGGCGATAAATTCGCGTGATTTGTGAGAGACGTGCCGGGGAATATTTCCAACATATTCAGTCTATTAATCTTTATCGCCGCCTGGATGACAGGCGATGTTGTCCGGCGCTCTTAAGCCGTGCCGGGGCAGGAAGGGACATGCTACAGTGACGCTTTTGCCGGGCAGGCGTTAATCACAAGGATTTTATGATGAGAAAACGTTTTTTATTCATTCTGTTATTGGGGGGAGCCGGCAGCGTCAACGCCGCATCTCATCTTGATCAGGTACAGGAACAAGGGGTGTTGAAAGTGTGTACCACCGGCGACTATAAGCCGTACACGTCGCAGCGTGCCGATGGTGATTACGAAGGGATCGATATTTCTATGGCGCGATCCCTGGCGAAAAGCCTGGGTGTCAACGTGGAGTGGGTAAAAACCAGTTGGAAGACCCTAATGCCGGATTTTCAGTCCGGAAAGTGCGATATCGCCATGGGCGGGATTTCCGTGACGCTGGAGCGTCAGAAAAAAGCCTTTTTCTCCAGCATGTTAGACGTAGATGGCAAAATCCCTCTGGTGCGTTGTGAAGACAAGGATAAGTACCGGACGGTGGCGCAGCTTAATCAGCCGTCGGTGCGGGTGATTGAGCCGGCAGGCGGCACCAACGAGGCTTTTGTCCACGCCTATTTGCCTAATGCTCACCTGATGTTGCATGACAATGTGACGATTTTCCAGCAACTGGTGGACAAGCAGGCGGACGTGATGATTACCGATGCATCGGAAGCGTTGTTCCAGCAGAAACGCTATCCGCAGTTGTGCGCAGTCAACCCGTCTTCGCCGCTGCAATATGGCGAGAAAGCTTACATGCTGCCGCGCGACGACATGAACTGGAAGCTGTATGTGGATCAATGGCTACATTTATCCAAGTCGAACGGAGAGTATCGGAATATAATTTCGCAATGGATTGCTTTATCTGAATAAAATTCGATTGTTTTATCGTAAGGCGATGTAAAGAAATATAGTTAACGGTATATCTTGGGATAATCAACCGTCATTGCGCACCATTGGATAGCTTTTACTTATCTTTTGGTGCTTTTTTTATTCAATTTTTTTGAGCTCATGCGGCAAATTAACTAGATTTTAACAACGCTGTCACAGCGCTATTCTTCTTCACATCGAAGGCAATCACGCCTCCTTATAAACAATAAGTGAAGGAAATAATCATGAACTCTATCAAATTAGTTGCTGCTGCGGTTGTCCTGTCTACCCTGTCTTTCACTACGCTGGCCGCGACAGAAGTCCAGAGCGCTCAGGCAAATCGCGTAGGTACCGTTTCCGCATCCGCGCGCAGTCTGGGCGAATTGCAGTCCCAACTGGCCGCTCAGGCCGATGCGGCCGGCGCCAAGTCTTATCGCATTATCTCTGCGACCGGTAGTGAGCAACTGCGTGGCGTAGCCGAACTGTACAAATGATTCGTCAGGCGATGGCGTAATAACTGACGCCATTGCTGTATCGAGAGAATAAAAAAACCGGTGGAGCACAGGCTCGACCGGGTTTTTTTGTCGATGGAGACGCGTCAGCCGATATATTCCACCCGGGTGCGGGCGGTCAGACGGGTGATCAGCTCATAGGCGCTGATGTCGTTGTGTGCCGCCACGTTTTCCACTGGCAACGGGCCGCCCCATAGAATCACTTCGTTACCGACCTGATCGTCGGCGTCTGGCCCCAGATCGACGGTAAGCATGTCCATCGACACCCGGCCGACCAGCGGGACTTCACGGCCGTTAATCCACACTGGCGTACCACTGCGGGCGCCGCGGGGGTAGCCGTCGCCATAGCCCATGGCCACGACGCCCAGCCGGGTGTCGCGCGTACTGCTCCAGGTACTGCCGTATCCGACCGGTTCGCCGGCATGGTGTTCACGCACGGCGATCAGGTGAGAGGTTAGCGTCATGGCGGGTTTGAGCTGCCATTGCCCGGCGTCGCCGTGCCCCAACGGCGACACACCGTACAGAATGATGCCGGGGCGAATCTGGTCGCGGTGCGCTTCCGGCCACAGCAGGATGCCGCCGGACGCCGCGATGGATTGGGCGCCCGGTTTACCGCGCGTGAAAGCGTCGAAACAGTCGAGCTGGCGTCGGGTGGTGTCGAACTCCGGCTCGTCGGCGCGGCAAAAGTGGCTCATCACGTTCACCGGCTGCACGACATTCGCGCAGCTGCTCAGACGGGCATAGAAGGCCTCGGCGTGTGCCGGCAATACGCCGAGGCGGTGCATACCGGTATCCAGTTTCATCCACACTTTTAGCGGATGCGGCAGCGTCGCCTGTTCCAGTGCGGCCAGTTGTTCCACGCAGTGGACTGCGGTTTCCAGCTGGTGTTCAGCCAGTAACGGCAGCTCGTCGGCGCAGAAGAAACCTTCCAACAGTAGAATGGGTTTGGTGATGCCGCCGGCGCGCAGGGCGAGGGCTTCGCTGAGACGGGATACGCCGTAACCGTCGGCGTCGGAGAAGACACGAGCGGCTTCCAGCGCACCGTGCCCGTAGGCGTTGGCTTTCACTATGGCGATCAGGCGGCTTTGCGGCGCCATCTGTCGGATGAGCTGCAGATTATGGCGCAAGGCGCTGCGATCGACGACGGCGGTTGCCGTTTTCATTCTTAATCCTTAATGCGTTTATTCATCATCGTATTGTGGGCCGGCATAGTTATCGAAGCGCGACCACTGCCCGTTAAAGGTCAGGCGTACTGTGCCAATCGGCCCGTTACGCTGTTTCCCTATAATGATTTCAGCGATGCCTTTCAGATCGCTGTTCTCGTGATAAACCTCATCACGGTAGATAAACATGATCAGGTCGGCGTCCTGCTCAATAGAGCCGGATTCACGCAGATCCGAGTTGACCGGACGTTTATCCGCACGCTGTTCCAGGCTGCGGTTGAGCTGGGACAACGCGATGACAGGCACTTGCAATTCTTTTGCCAATGCTTTGAGCGAACGAGAGATTTCAGCGATTTCCAGCGTACGGTTGTCTGACAGCGACGGTACCCGCATCAATTGCAGGTAGTCGATCATGATCAGGCTCAGGCCGTCGTTTTCACGGAAAACACGGCGCGCGCGGGAGCGTACTTCGGTCGGCGTCAGGCCGGAGGAATCGTCGATGTACATATTGCGTTTTTCCAACAGCAACCCCATGGTGCTGGAAATGCGCGCCCAATCTTCGTCGTCGAGCTGGCCGGTACGGATGCGGGTTTGATCCACGCGCGAGAGCGAGGCCAGCATACGCATCATGATCTGTTCGCCGGGCATTTCCAGGCTGAAGATCAGCACCGGTTTTTCCTGGGTCATGGCGGCGTTTTCGCATAGGTTCATGGCGAAGGTGGTTTTCCCCATGGAGGGACGCGCCGCCACGATGATTAAATCCGATTTCTGCAACCCGGCGGTCTTTTTGTCCAGATCCTGATAACCGCTGGAGACGCCGGTCACGCCATCGTGCGGGCGCTGATAAAGCTGTTCGATGCGGGAGACGGTATCTTCCAGGATACGGTCGATGCTTTTTGGCCCTTCATCTTTGCTGGCGCGATTTTCGGCGATCTGGAATACGCGGGATTCAGCCAGATCAAGGAGATCTTCGCTGCTACGCCCCTGCGGATCGTAACCGGCGTCGGCAATTTCATTGGCAACGGCGATCATCTCTCGCACCACCGCGCGTTCCCGCACGATATCGGCATACGCGCCGATATTGGCCGCGCTGGGGGTATTCTTCGCCAATTCAGCCAGATAGGCGAAACCGCCGGCAGAGTCCAGTTCCCCCTTCTGTTCTAATGACTCTGACAGCGTGATCAGGTCGATGGGTTTGCTCATCTCCAGCAGACGCTGCATTTCGTTGAAGATCAAGCGATGGGCGCGGTTGAAGAAGTCTGCGGCGACAACGCGCTCGGCGACATTGTCCCAGCGCTCGTTATCGAGCATCAGTCCCCCCAATACCGACTGTTCCGCCTCCAGTGAATGAGGGGGAAGTTTTAACCCTTCGAGTTGACGATCCCGGGTATCCGCCGGTTTATTGGTTGGTTTTTTTCTGCCATGAAACCTGTTCTTTTACTGGTTGATTTACCTTTTGAGGTGTGGGCATTGTATATGAATGACACCGAGCCTGGTAACGATAACCACCAGCTCAAGATGAGAATAATGAGGAGAAAAGCATGGCCAAGCGTATTCAGTTCAGCGCGCACGGCGGCCCGGGGGTATTGGAATATGTGGACTTTACGCCACGCGACCCCAGCCTGAATGAAGTCCAGGTGGAAAACCGCGCCATCGGCATCAATTATATCGACACCTATTTCCGTTCCGGTCTCTATTCCCCGCCATCACTGCCTTCGGGGCTGGGCACTGAGGCTGCCGGGGTGGTGAGCAAGGTGGGGGCTAACGTCAAACATGTGAAAGTGGGCGACCGCGTGGTGTATGCCCAGTCTGCATTGGGGGCTTACAGTGAACGGCATAACGTGCCGGAAGAGAAAGTGGCGTTGCTGCCGGACGATATCAGCTTTGAACAGGCGGCGGCTTCGTTTCTGAAAGGGTTGACGGTGTACTACCTGTTGCGCCAGACGTATGAAATCAAGCCGGGCGAGACGTTTCTGTTTCATGCCGCAGCCGGGGGCGTCGGGCTGATTGCCTGCCAGTGGGCGAGAGCGCTGGGCGCAAAACTGATCGGTACCGTCGGTACGGCCGGGAAAGCGGAAATAGCCCGGCAAGCCGGTGCCTGGGCGACCATCAATTACCGTACTGAAGATATCGCCCAGCGTGTACTGGAGCTGACCCACGAAGAAAAAGTGTCGGTAGTGTATGACTCGGTCGGTAAGGATACCTGGGAGGCATCGTTGAACTGCCTGAAACGCCGCGGGCTGATGGTCAGCTTCGGTAATGCCTCCGGGCCGGTAACGGGCGTGAATCTGGGGATCTTGAATCAGAAAGGGTCGCTCTACGTGACCCGGCCGTCATTGTTCAGCTATATCACTAACCGTCAGGAGCTGGAACACGCCAGCAAAGAGCTGTTCGCGCTGATCGCCAGCGGTGCGATCAACGTCGATGTGCCGGATAGCCAGAAATTTGCGCTGGAAGACGCGCAAGCCGCCCACCAGGCCTTGGAAAGCCGCCAAACGCACGGTTCCAGCCTGTTGATTCCAGGGCTGTAAAAAACAAACGCCTCCCTGATGGGAGGCGTTGCTACAACGGTATTTTCATCGGCCGTATTGTAGGGTACAGCGGTTGAATACCATGGACGTTGTCATTGTATGACGTTGTTTTTACTCCGTGGTATTGATGAAATCATAGAGGGAATCAACGTCGTACCGTTGATTCGCGTCGAGAATAACAGCCTGTTGAAGAAAAAAATCTTTACTGGCGCACAGTTTCGGCATTCAGACCGAACACTGTGCAGCCAATGGCGTGATTTACCACAGGATGTTCGGTTATCTGTGGTAGCGGTCGGTCGGTTGTTGCGTGGCCCGCCAAATCCAGGCCACCGCCAGCGCCAGCAACAGCCAGGGGAGTAGTTTGAATACCAGAGCGACAAATCCTCCCAACAGCATAGCTGCCGTGGCTATCGCCAGCGCCACCATCACCCCCAGCAGCGAAATGCCAGTGATGACCAGTACGACAAAAAATCCGATAACGAACAGAATTTCAAACATGGCAGGCTCCTGTGGCGTGTGCCGGGCGGCGTTGTGCCACCCTCTATTCGACAGTTAACAAGAAGCGTGCCAGTTCATACTTTGGCTAATTTATTGATTTTAAAGCCAGATAATCTAAGCGCCTGACCAGGAAGTGGCGAAAATCACCAACAGTTGGCAATAACGGTTATGGCCGTTGCACCCGGGTCAGCGCCTGTTCCACGACGGAAACATCGGCGCCGGGACGGTGGGCGTTTTCACTCAGGAAGCGGCGCCACTGGCGTGCGCCGGGCAGGCCCTGAAACAGGCCCAGCATATGACGGGTGATATGGCCGAGCTGCGCGCCCCGGCTCAGTTCGCGCTCGATATACGGATACATGCCTTCGACGACGGCGAACAGATCAGGGACGGGCGCGGTAACGCCGAACAACTGGCTGTCAACCTGCGCCAGCACGCCGGGGTTCTGATAGGCTTCGCGGCCGACCATGACGCCATCGAGGTGCTGCAAATGTTGTTGCGCTTGTTCCAGCGTTTTGATGCCGCCGTTGATGGCGATGGTCAGCGCGGGGAAATCGCGCTTTAGCTGATAAACGCGCGGGTAGTCCAGCGGCGGAATCTCGCGGTTTTCTTTGGGGCTGAGGCCGGACAGCCAGGCTTTGCGGGCATGGACGATAAACGTATCGCAGCCGCCGCGTTCTGCTACCGTGCGGATAAAAGCGCACAGGAAATCGTAACTGTCCTGATCATCGATACCGATGCGGGTTTTGACCGTGACCGGAAGGCGAACCCGCCCACGCATCGCGTCCACGCAGTCCGCCACCAGCTCCGCTTCCGCCATCAGGCAGGCGCCGAAGCGGCCGTTTTGTACTCGGTCGGATGGGCAGCCGACGTTGAGGTTGATTTCGTCATAGCCGCGCTGTTCCGCTATCTCGGCGCACTGCGCCAGCGCCTGCGGATCGCTGCCGCCTAACTGTAACGCCAGCGGATGTTCCTCGTCGTTGTAAGCCAGGTAATCGCCTCGACCGTGAAGGATGGCGCCGGTAGTGACCATCTCGGTGTAGAGCAGCGCGTTGTGGCTCAGCAACCGATGGAAGTAACGGCAGTGGCGATCGGTCCAATCCAGCATCGGGGCGACGGAAAAGCGGCCGCGCCAGAAAGGGGGCGTGCCGTCGGGGATGGTTGGCGTTGGATTCATGGCGATACGGACTCACGGCTGGCTAGCAATAAAGGGGCGACATAGTAACGTGATTTGCCGGTTTTGGGGAGAGCGTCATGGTTTCGATTCAAGCCTCCACATCCACATACAGCGCATCATAACGCCAGTATTCGCAGTCGCAATCGATGATGCGATCGTACTGATCGCGGTTGATACGGGTAATGAACAGCGCCGGGCTGCCGGGCGCCAGCTTTAGTACCGGTGCGGCGACGACGGGCAACGGGGTGGGTAGCATAGTGAAACGCACTCGCCCGTAGCGAATGCCGTATTGCGACAGGTAGTAATTGGTGAGCGACTGGGTGAGGTCGCCATTGAGCAGATCCGGAAAATAGGCCGGATTGAGATAGTGCTCCACATACAACACCGCGCGCCCATCGAGGCGGCGCAGACGGCGGATGCAATAAATTTCCGTCCCTTCTTCCAGCTCCAGGTGGCGGGCGATGGTGGCGCTGGCCGGCATCACGCCCGCGTCCAGCACGTCGGTCTGCGCCTGACGCCCCTGCTTTTCCGCCATTTCATGAAAGTGACTTCTGTGCAGCGGATTATAGCTAAGCCGCGGCGGCGAGATGAACCAACCGCGCCGCAGTTCGCGGTAGATGATGCCCTGGGACTCCACCAAAGTCAGTGCTTCGCGCAGGGTAATGCGCGTGGTGGAAAACTGCTCGCTGAGCGTCCGCTCGGACGGCAGGCGGCCGCTGGCGAACTCGCCCTGACGAATCCGCGCCGTTAATGCATCGCCAATCTGGGTGATGGCGGTGGTGGGTTGTTTTGTCATCGCCTAAAAGCCTTAACCTAGTGCAGCCTGCACCATAGCAGGGATTTTGGGTCGGGAGAACCCGTTGCCTGCGTGGGATGATCCGCGGCTGAAACGCCGCTGTCACCACGCTGACATAAAAACTTCATCATCGTGTGATGAATTGGCTTGGTTATTGCTGGACTAGACCAGAATAGCGAACATTTTCTCAATCTGGAGCATGATGATGAAAAAATTGTTGTCTTCCGTGTTAATCAGCAGCGCGCTGTTTTCTTCCGTGACCCTGGCGCAGGATGTGGCCGCGCTGGAGAAAGCCGCCCGCGCCGAGGGCGAAGTGAACAGCGTCGGGATGCCGGACAGCTGGGCCAACTGGAAAGATACCTGGAGTGACCTTGCCGCCAAATACGGCCTGAAACACAGCGACACGGATATGTCTTCGGCACAGGAAATCGCCAAGTTTGCCGCCGAAAAAGAGAACGCCAGCGCCGATATCGGCGATGTGGGGATCGCCTTCGGCCCGATCGCGGTACAGAAAGGCGTCACCCAGCCTTACAAACCCACCACCTGGGATCAGGTGCCGGATTGGGCGAAGGACAAGGATGGCCACTGGGCGCTGGCCTATACCGGCTCCATCGCTTTCATCATCGATAAACAGCAGGTGAAAGAGATCCCGCACAGCTGGGCCGATCTGCTGAAAGGCAAGTATGTGGTCACTATCGGCGACGTCGGCGCGGCGTCTCAGGCTTCCACCGGCGTACTGGCCGCCAACTACGCGCTGGGCGGCGATGAAAAGAACCTGAAACCGGCGCTGGCGTTTTTCGGCAAACTGGCGAAGGAAGGGCGTCTGGGGCTGACCAACCCGGCTATCGCCAATATCGAAAAAGGGGAAGTACAGGTGGGCGTGGTCTGGGACTTCAACGGCCTGAACTACCGCGACAAAATCAACAAGGATCGCTTTGAAGTGCTGATCCCGTCCGATGGCTCGGTGATTTCCGGCTACACCACCATCATCAACCCCTACGCCAAGCACCCGAACGCCGCCAAACTGGCGCGCGAGTACATCTTCTCCGACGCCGGTCAGATCAATCTGGCGCGCGGTTACGCCCGCCCGATCCGCGCCCAGCACATTACGCTGCCGGATGACGTGAAAGCCAAACTGCTGCCGGAAGCCCAGTACAAGAGCGCCCGTCCGATTGCCGACGGCGAAGCCTGGGACAAGACCGTCAAGACGCTGCCGCGTCTGTGGCAGGAAAACGTCATTATCAACATGAAGCAGTAATTGCGGTCTGGAGTACGGGATGAAAACGATTTTGGTCGTGCTGGATGGCCTCTCGTTCCAGGTTGGGCGCGAGGCGATGGGGTATCTGCAGGCGGAATGCGCCGCCGAGCGCGGGCAGCTTTATCAGTTGGAGTGCGAGCTGCCGTCGCTGTCGCGCCCGTTGTATGAGTGCATTCTCACCGGCATTACGCCGGTGCGAAGCGGTATTGTGCATAACGGCGTTGCCCGGTTGAGCCGCGAGCGCAGCATTTTTCATTATGCCCGCGACGCCGGCTTGACCACGGCGGCGGCGGCCTATCATTGGGTCAGCGAGCTGTATAACCGCACGCCGTTTGACGCAGCGCGGGATCGCCACACGGCCGAGCCGGCGCTGCCCATTCAGTTCGGTCATTTCTACCATGACGACAGCTATCCCGACTCCCATCTGTTCGAAGATGCAGAAAGCCTGCGGCTGCGCCATCAGCCGGACTTTCTGCTGATTCACCCGATGAACATCGACGACGCCGGCCACCGCCACGGGCTGTCCACGCCGCAGTACCGCAACCGGGCGCGCATGGCGGACGGTTATCTCTCCCACTGGATGCCGCGCTGGCTGGAAGAGGGGTACCAGGTGCTGGTGACGTCCGATCACGGCATGAACGATGACCGTACCCACGGCGGTATTCTGCCGGAAGAACGGCAGGTGCCGCTGTATGTCTTCGGCCGCGGTTTTTCACTGCGGCCGGACGCCAACCCGCAGCAGACCGAACTGTGCGGCACGGTGTGCCAACTGCTGGGGGCGAAACACGATAAACCCTGGTGCCGGGCGTTGCTGAATGGCGCCGGGATGGAGGTTGAGGCGTGAGAAAAAGCTGGTTGGCGGCACTGATTCTGCTGCCATTCTTTGTGGTGTTTTTCGCGTTCCAGATAGCGCCGCTGCTCTGGATTGCGGTCAACAGTTTTTACAGCGAAACCGAGAGCGCCTGGGGGCTGGCGAATTATGTCGATATTCTGACCTCGCCGTTTTACCTGCAGGCGATCCGTTTCTCGCTGGATATCTCTTTCTGGTCCAGCTTGTACGGTCTGATCATTGCGCTCGTCGGCGGCTATTCGCTGCGTCAATTGGGCGATGGCGGCGTGCAGCGTTTTGTGATGGCGTTTTCCAACATGACCAGCAATTTCGCCGGGGTGCCGTTGGCGTTCGCCTTTGTGATCATGCTGGGGCTGAACGGTTTTCTTACCCTGCTGCTGAAGCATTATGGGCTGATCGACGGTTTCAACCTGTATTCGCGGGACGGCCTGATTCTGATTTACACCTATTTTCAGATCCCGCTGGGTATCTTGTTGCTCTATCCGGCTTTCGGCGGCCTGCGCGACGAGTGGCAAGAGTCGGCGGCGCTGCTGGGCGCCAGCCGTTGGCGTTATTGGCTGCATATCGGCATTCCGGTGCTAATGCCGGCGCTGCTGGGCACCTTCGTGATCCTGCTGGCCAACGCGCTGGGGGCGTATGCCACCCTCTACGCGCTGACTACCGGTAACTTCAACGTGGTGCCGATCCGCATTGCGGCGCTGGTTTCCGGCGATATCACGCTCGATCCCCATCTGGGCAGCGCGCTTTCCATGCTGCTGGTGCTGTTGATGGCGCTGATCACCCTGGTGCACCAGTGGCTGTTGCGTCGGAGTTATACCTATGTCGCACGATAACCTGTCGCTTGCTAACCGCTTGACCGGAGGGCGCCATGTCCCGTTTTGAACAACGTTACCACCAGATGGTGGTCTGGCTGGTGTTGCTGATCCTGATGTTGCCGCTGCTCGCCACACTGGGCTACGCGCTGGCCACCGAGTGGGGCGCCACCATTCTGCCGCGTGGCCTGACGTTGCGCTGGTTTCTGGAACTGTGGCGCGATCCGCGCTTTCTGGTCTCCCTCGGCCACTCGATGCTGATCTGCTTCGGCGCGCTGCTGTTTTCGCTGCTACTGGTACTGCCCGCCATGTTCGTTATCGCCTGGGCGTTCCCGCGGCTGGATGCGCTGATGAACGTATTGATCCTGCTGCCGTTTTCTGTGCCGCCGGTGGTCTCTTCCGTTGGGCTGCTGCAAATGTACGCCTCCGGGCCGGTGGCGATCACCGGAACGCCGTGGATCCTGATCGGCTGCTATTTCACCATCGCGTTGCCGTTCATTTACCGCGCCATCGCCAACAATATGCAGGCGATCAATTTGCAGGAACTGCTGGATGCCGCCCATCTGCTGGGAGCCAGCACTTGGCGGGCGGCGTGGCTGGTGGTGCTGCCCAACCTGCGCCAGGGCGTGATGATCGCGGTGTTGTTGTCATTCTCGTTCCTGATCGGCGAGTTCGTCTTCGCCAATCTGCTGGCGGGCACCAACTATGAAACGCTACAGGTCTACCTCTACAACAAACGCAACGACAGCGGGCACTTTACCAGCGCGCTGGTGATCTCCTATTTCCTGGTGGTGCTGCTCGTCACCTGGTTGTCCAATTACCTGAACCGAGGGAAACGTTGATATGGCCTACCTTGACGTCAAAAATCTCAATAAACATTACGGGCCGACCCGGGTTTTTCACGATATCCATTTTTCAGCGGACGAAGGGGAGTTCGTCACCCTGCTGGGGCCAAGCGGTTGCGGTAAGTCCACGCTGCTGCGCTGTCTGGCGGGGTTGACGTCGGTGGACAGCGGGCAAATCCTGTTGCAGGGCACCGACATCGTGCCGCTGTCGCCGCAAAAGCGCGATATCGGCATGGTGTTCCAGAACTACGCGCTGTTTCCCAACATGACGGTGGAGGGCAACGTGGCGTTCGGCCTGAAGATGCAAAAACTGGGGGCGGAGGCGGTTCGTCAGCGTGTCGCCGAGGTGCTGGCGCTGGTGGAACTGGGGGAATACGCCCGCCGTTACCCGCATCAACTGTCCGGCGGGCAGTGTCAGCGCGTGGCGCTGGCGCGTTCGCTCGTGACCCGCCCACGCCTGCTGCTGCTTGATGAGCCGCTGTCGGCGCTGGATGCCCGCATCCGCCGGCATCTGCGCGAGCAGATTCGCCGCATTCAGCAGGAACTGAATCTGACGGCGATATTCGTCACCCACGATCAGGAAGAAGCGCTGACCATGTCGGATCGTATCGTTCTGATGAATAAAGGCGAAATCGTACAGAACGGCGATGCCGAAGCGCTCTACACCCAGCCCGCCAACCTGTTTGCGGCCAGTTTTATCGGCAGTTACAACCTGTTGAGCCCGGAAGAAGCGATGCAACTGACCGGCGAGCGCTATGCCGGGCAGGTAGCGTTGCGGCCGGAGTCGATTCTGCTGTGCGCGCCGGAACAGGGGATGCCGGGGGAGGTGCTCAGCCACAGCCTGCTGGGAAACGTGGTGCGTTACCGGGTGCGGGTGAACGGTATCGAACTGTCGGTGGACGAGCTTAACCGATCGGTGGCGGGCCTGTACCCGGACGGCGGCCGCGTCGGTGTGCAGATTGATGCGAGTGTGCTGCGCGAAGTGGCCTGATCGGCGAGGGAGGTGAACCGGATGTTGACGCTGCTTAACCTGCTTTCCGCCGTGGCGTTGCTGGTATGGGGCACCCATATTGTACGCAGCGGCATCATGCGTGTGTTCGGCGCGTCGCTGCGGCGGGTGCTGGGGCATGGCATGGCGCAGCGGTGGCTGGCGTTTCTGTCCGGCGTCGGCGTCACCGCACTGGTTCAGAGCAGCAATGCCACCACCCTGCTGGTGACGTCGTTCGTCGCCCAGAATCTGGTGGGGCTTTCGTCGGCGTTGGTGGTGATTTTGGGCGCGGATGTCGGCACCGCGCTGATGGCGCGCCTGCTGACCTTCGATCTTTCCTGGTTATCGCCGTTGTTGTTGGTGGTCGGCGTCAGCCTGTTTCTCGGCCGCAAGACCAGCCGTGCCGGGCAACTGGGGCGGGTCGGCATCGGCCTGGGGCTGATTTTGCTGGCGCTGCAACTGATTGTCGCGGCCACACACCCCATCACGCAGGCCGCCGGGGTCAAGGTACTGTTCTCGTCCCTGACCGGCGACGTCATGCTGGATGCGTTGCTGGGCGCGCTGTTCGCGGTGATCGGCTATTCCAGTTTGGCGGCGGTGCTGCTGACCGCCACACTGACCGCGTCCGGGGTGATTTCCTTTCAGGTGGCGTTGTGCCTGGTGGTCGGCGCCAACCTTGGCAGCGGGCTGTTGGCGATGATCAACAGCAGCGCCATGAATGAAGCCGCACGCCGGGTGGCGTTGGGCGGGCTGTTGTTCAAACTGGCGGGGGGCCTGCTGGTGCTGCCGTGGATCCCGGCGCTGGCGAATCGATTGGCGCAGTTTCCGTTGTCGGTAGAAGATCTGACGATCTTTTTCCATCTGTTCTACAACCTGTTGCGCTGCCTGCTGATGCTGCCGTTTGTCGGCCCGATGGCCCGGTTATGCCAGCGGTTGATCGCCGATGCGCCGCCGCAGGAAGGCGGCATGAAACCGCGCCATTTGGATGCCGGTGTACTGGACAGCCCTGCGCTGGCGCTGGCCAACGCGGTACGCGAGACACTGCGCATGGGCGATGTATTGGAGCGGATGCTGCATCACTTTGAGCGGCTGATCCATGGCGCGGGGCGGGAAGAGAAGGCGGTGCGCCGCCTCGATGACGACGTGGATGTGCTCTACAACGCCATCAAACTCTATCTGGCCCGTATGCCGAAAGATGATCTGTCCGCGGCGGACGCGCGTCGCTGGGCGGAGGTGATCGAAACCGCGCTCAACCTTGAGCAGGCGGGGGACGTCATCGAACGGATGAGCGGCGATGTGGCAGGGAAATCGGTGGCCGCCCGCCGCGCGTTTTCGCCGCAGGGGCGTAAAGAGCTGGAGACTCTGCTGGCGCAACTGCACGAACAACTGCGGCTGTCGCTGTCGGTGTTTTTGTCGCGGGATGTGGAGAGCGCGCGTCTGCTGCGTCGCGCCAAGCACCGTTTCAACCTGCGAACCCGACGTTATGCCTACGCCCACGTAGAGCGGCTGCATCAGCGCAATCCGCAAAGCATGGAAACCAGTTCGCTGCACCTGGAACTGCTGGGGGATATGCGGCGGCTCAACTCGCTGTTTTGCGCGCTGGCCTACAGCGTGCTGGAATCGCAGGGCGAGGCGCCGTCCCCGGAGGACGCCGTCACGCCGCCGGCAATGGCTAAGCCAGACACTGTTGCAGACGGGCGGGAAATGCCGCCGCGAACTGCGCCAGCTGGTCGGTGAACCGTTCGACCAGCGATGACGCCGGGCGATGCAGCGGGCGGATCAAACTGACGGTGAACGGGACGTCGATACTCAAGCGCCGCACCACCACGCCGTCGCCGGCATAATCCACCGCGGTCAACGGGTTGACGATCGACACCCCCACCCCGGCGCGCACCATGGCGCACACTGAGGCGGCGCTGTGGGTTTCCACCACCATGCGCCGGGCGACCCGACGTTCCTGAAACAGATGATCCAGCAACTGTCGGTAACTGTCGGCGCTGGAGAGGCTGATAAACGGCTGGTCGCGAAAATCCTCCGGCGTCAGCGTCTGCTTGCCCGCCAGCGGGTGTCCTGTCGGCAATACGCACACTTCATTGAGCTGCATCAGCGTCTGCCGTTCGGTGCCGGCCGGCGTGGTGATGGTTTCGGTCAGCCCCAGATCGTGGCGTTGGGCGGACAGCCACTCCTCCAGCAGCGGCGACTCCTGCGGGACAATATGCAGATTCAACGCGGGATAATGTTCCAATAACGGTCGGCAGACCGCAGGCAGCAGCGACTGGGAGAACACCGGCAGACAGGCGATGGAGAACTGGGCCTGACGGTAGTGGCGGATGTCTTCCGCCGCGCTGACGATGCGATCCAGCCCGTAATAGGAACGCTGTACTTCTTCAAACAGCAGCAACCCCTGGGCGGTGGGATGCAGACGACCGCGCACGCGCTCGAACAACGGGATCTGTACCTGATGTTCGAAACGCGCCAACTCCCGGCTGACGGTGGGTTGCGAGGTGTTAAGCAGGCTGGCGGCTTCCGTCAGGTTGCCGGTGGTCATCACCGCGTGAAAAACCTCAATATGGCGCAGGGAGACAGCGGTCATAGGCGGTTTATTCCATATCAAAAATGAATAGAGTCTGCGAAAAAGGATATTGGAATTATAGCCTGCGGGCCAGCACAATGCCGACATCTTCATTAACGTCCCGGTAATCTATCCATGCCACATGATCTGAATGACCTTTCCCATGCGTTGAACGCGCAAAGCCTGCGGGCGTTGCCGGCGGAGTTTGGCTGCCCGGTGTGGGCTTACGATGCGCAAACCATCATTGACCGCATCGAACAGCTGCGTCAGTTCGATACCATCCGTTTCGCCCAAAAGGCCTGCTCCAATATCCATATTCTGCGGCTGATGCGTCAGCAGGGCGTGAAGGTGGATTCGGTATCGCTGGGCGAGATCGAGCGTGCGCTGGCAGCCGGGTTCGTGCCGGGCAGCGCTGATCATGAGATCGTGTTTACCGCCGATGTGTTGGATCGCGCCACGTTGCAGCGCGTGCATGAGCTGCATATCCCGGTCAACGCCGGTTCGGTGGATATGCTGAGCCAGCTCGGCGCGGCGTCGCCGGGCCATGCAGTGTGGCTGCGCGTCAACCCGGGTTTCGGTCACGGCCATAGCCAGAAGACCAACACCGGCGGCGAAAACAGCAAACACGGCATCTGGTATGCCGATTTGCCGCTGGCGCTGGCGGAGATCCAGCGTTATCAGCTGAAACTGGTGGGCATTCATATGCATATCGGCTCCGGCGTGGACTACGGCCATCTGGAACAGGTGTGCGACGCGATGGTGAACCAGGTGATTGCCTTCGGGCAGGATCTGACGGCGATTTCCGCCGGCGGCGGGCTGTCTATCCCGTATCACCACGACGGCGAGCGTATCGATACCCGCCACTATTACGGGCTGTGGCATCAGGCGCGGGAACGTATTGCCGCCCATCTGGGCCATGCGGTGACGCTGGAAATCGAACCGGGGCGTTTTCTGGTGGCGGAAGCCGGCGTGCTGGTGGCGGAAGTGCGGGCGGTGAAAGACATGGGCAGCCGCCATTTCGTGCTGGTGGATGCCGGGTTTAACGACCTGATGCGCCCGGCGATGTACGGCAGTTATCACCATATTACGCTGCTGGCCGGCGATGGCCGCGACCTGACGACGGCCGCGCGTCGCGATACGGTGGTCGCCGGCCCGCTGTGCGAATCCGGCGACGTGTTCACCCAGCAGGCGGGCGGCGGTGTGGAAACCCTTGCGCTGCCGGACGCCCGTGTCGGCGACTATCTGGTGTTTCATGATACCGGCGCTTACGGCGCGTCGATGTCGTCCAACTACAACAGCCGCCCGCTGTTGCCGGAAGTGCTGTTCGAACAGGGCAAACCGCGCCTGATCCGCCGTCGTCAAACGCTCGACGAACTGCTGGCGCTGGAGCGGTTGTAAGCCTGTGCATGCCCGTCCTTAGCGGCGGGCATAAGGCCCCGGCATCACCGAGTCGCGCAGTTTCAGCTCGCCGGTGAACGGTTTGATGGGGCTGACCACTTGTTCCTCCACCAGTTTAAGCGCCTGCGTGATGGCGGCGCTGATCATCTCTTCAATCGGCAGATAGACCGTGGACAGTGACGGCGTCAGGTAGGCGGCGCTCGGTTCATCGTCGAAACCGAACAGCGAGACATCTTGCGGCAGCCGTTTCCCGGCTTCGGTCAACGCTTTCATGGCGCCGATGCACATATCGTCATTGCAGGCAAACAGCGCGCTGAACGTGACGCCGTTCGCCAGCAGTTCACGGGCGGCGCGGTAGCCGCCGGAGACCAGACTGTCGCCGTTGGCGACGCGCTGCGGTGCATACGGAATGCGATGCTCGTCCAGCGCCTGCTGGTACCCTGCCAGCCGCGCCTGCGCGGTGGGGGTGCCGATCGGCCCGGTAATGCAGGCGATATCGCGGTGCCCTTGTGCGATCAGATAGACCACTACCTGATAGGCCGCCTGCTGCTGTTCAAAGTAGACGCAACGTTCCCGCGCCATCGGCAACTGATGGTTCAGCACAATCAGCGGACGGTG
>NZ_CM001857.1:848601-867267 GCF_000400505.1 Musicola paradisiaca NCPPB 2511
CGCGGCGTCGGACATGTAACGGGTATAGAGCACGATGGCGTCGCAGCGGCGGTCGATCAGCAACTGTACCGCTTGCTGCTCGTCCTCCGGGGTGTCGTGACCGTCGGTGACGATCAGGTGCTTGCCGCTGGCTTCGGTACGCTCCGCCGCCCGGCGCAACAGCCGGCCGAAGTAGGGGCCGTCAAAGTTGGACACCACCAGCCCCAGACTGTTTGAACTGCGGTGCGCCAGCGAACGCGCCAGAAAGTTGGGGCGGTAGCCCAGTTCCGACATGGCGCGGAATACCGCCTCCCGCGTGCTTTGCCGCACTTGTCCGGTGCCGTTCAGCACCCGCGATACCGTGGCTTTGGAAACCCTGGCATGTTTGGCTACATCGAGCATGGTAATCATGGATAGCCACCCGTTTGATTGGTTGAGATGGCCGGTCGCGCCGTGATGCGCTAAGCCCGGCTAATGCCCGTCAGTTAACCCCCGGCGCCGGCAGGCGACCGCAAGAGTGAGGGCGCATAGCGGGAGCTGCTCCCCGCGCGTCCCCGATGCAACCGTATTTAACTGAATGACATTATAGATATGGCATCATTTTACCATAGCGTGTTCGGGCATGGCCTGCCGCTTGCATGAGATTGCGCGGGTGAGCATGTATCACGGTGCTGATGTGGATCCCCGGTGGATCAACCAGGCCCTGAGCCTGAACAGGAAAAGGGCAACCATGGGACGAGACGGCGAGCGTCTTTTCATCTTTGCCCGCCGGGTCTGCTTGCTGCGGGCGATATGACGGTGGCCGCAGCGTTGCTTCCGGATTGTCGGTGCGAGTCAGGCGTTTGGGCGCTGAAACAGCTCCCGACGCAGCAGGATGAGCTCTTCTGCCAAATCGCGACATAGCATGGCGGTCATCAGGTGATCCTGCGCGTGCACCATAATCAGGTTGACCGGCACTTTGCCTTCGCCCTCATCCAGACCGATCAGTTGGGTTTGGATCTTGTGCGCATTGCGGGCCGCATCCTGCGAGGCGCCGAGTAGCTCATCCGCCTGTTGCCACTCCTGCTGACGGGCGGCCTGAATGGCCATCATCGCGTTGGATCGCGCTTCGCCGGCGTTGATCAGCAGTTCCATGACCGTCTGCTCCATATCAATTTCCATCTCACTCTCCTCTTGGTATGCCAAAAATCACGTTTTAGATACTATTGGAATTCCAATAATGGCATGTGAGAACAATGTCACAGAAAAATAACCGCCTTGTTCTTATTTTTGGTATGCCAAACGCGAGAGCGCTGAACCTGCTGTCCATACTTCCGCGCGTAACGGCCACTACGGGAGCTGCGGCTCCTGATAACAACAACCCCTGAAACACAGGTACATCAAAGAGGTGGAGTTATGTCATTCAAGGACCAGGCAATCGATGCATTAGGATCGTTTGCCAACCGATTCAATAGCCTGAGATACATCATGGCGATCAAGGCATCATTCATTACCCTGATGCCGGTTATCATCGTCGGCGCTTTCTCCGTGCTGATCTCCAACATGGTGCTTGATCCTAAAAACGGTCTGGCAAGTTTTGCCCTGTTTTCGTTTCTGGCGCCGCTCAAACCCATCATGGGCAGTATTAACTATGCCACGCTGAATTTTCTGACGATTGGCGCCGTTTTTTTGATCGGGATCGAATTAGGGCGCATTAACGGGTCGCGCAGCCTGTTTCCGGGGTTGCTGGCGATCATCTGTTTTGTTTCGGTAAACCCCACCACCATCGACATGGTGATCAACGGCCAGACCCTGCCGGTGAAGGACGTGCTGGCCCGGCAGTTCACCGATACCAAAAGCCTGTTCCTCGGCATGTTCATCGCCATTCTTTCGGTAGAGATCTACTCGAAACTGGAATCGATGGATCGATTGCGCATCAAAATGCCGGACAGCGTACCGCCTAATGTGTCCGCTTCTTTCTCGGCGCTGATCCCGGCAATCATCACCGTCACGCTGGTGGCGACCTTTGGTTTTACCTTCCAGAAAGTCACCGGTATGTACCTGTATGACGCCATTTATATGGTGGTGCAGCAGCCGCTGGAAGCGGTGGTGCAAAGCCTGCCGGGCTTGCTGGTGCTGATGTTTGTGGCGCAGCTGTTCTGGGTCATCGGCATTCACGGCAACCAGATGATCAAACCGATCCGCGAGCCGCTGCTGTTGGGCGCCATCGCGGTCAATATGACGGCGTTCGAGCAGGGGCACGATATCCCCAACATCATCACCATGCCGTTCTGGGATGTGTACATGAGCATCGGCGGTTCCGGGCTGACCATCGGCCTGCTGCTGGCGGTGATGATTGCCTCCAAACGCCGGGAGATGAAAGAGATCGCCAAGATTTCCTTCGGCCCATGCATTTTCAACATCAATGAACCGGTGATTTTCGGGATGCCGATCATGCTGAACCCGATTCTGGCGATCCCGTTCATCATCACGCCGTTAGTGACCGGCACCATCGGCTACATCGCCACCAGCATGGGCTTCGCCGGCAAGGCGGTGGTGATGGTGCCCTGGACCACGCCGCCGTTGATCAACGCCTGGCTGTCGACCGCCGGCTCGATGGGCGCAGTGGCGACGCAGGTGGTGTGCATCATTACCGCGACGCTGATCTACCTGCCTTTCGTCAAGGTGGCTTCCCGTCGGGCGGAACAGGCGCAGCGCGAAGCGGAGGCCGAAGCGACAGCCACGGCGGCACGGTGATATCGCTCATGCCGGGGGCTGGGAACCCCGGCGTGACGGCGTATCTGATTGTGGCGCTTGGTTCCGTCGGCCGCGGGCAGGGCTGAACGGCGCCGGGCGTCATCGACTGACATGATTCAGAGGGAGACAGGCATGAGTAAGGTATCGATAGCCCTTCCGGAAGGGTTCATTCTGGGGGCGGCGGCGTCCGCCTGGCAGACCGAAGGGTGGTCGGGTAAAAAAACGGGGCAGGATTCCTACCTGGATCTGTGGTACCAGCGTGACCGGCAGGTCTGGCATGACGGCTACGGCCCGGCGGTGGCCACCGATTTTTACAACCGCTACCGCGAAGATGTGGCGCTGATGAAACAGGTGGGGCTCACGCACTACCGCACGTCTATCAACTGGTCGCGCTTCATGCTCGACTACGAGAACGGCGTGGTGGACGAAGAGTATGCCGGTTACATCGATAATCTGATCGATGAAATGCTGCGCCAGGGGATAGAGCCGATGCTGTGCCTTGAGCATTACGAACTGCCGGCGGTGCTGTTCGAAAAGTATCAGGGCTGGTCGTCCAAGCAGGTGGTTGAGTGGTTTGTACAGTATGCGGCGGCGGTGTTCGCGCGTTATGCGGGCCGGGTTAAACGCTGGTTCACGTTTAACGAGCCGATCGTGGTGCAGACCCGCGTTTATCTGGATGCGGTACGCTACCCCTATGAGCAGAACACCCATACCTGGATGCAGTGGAATCACCATAAGAATCTGGCGACGGCCAAAGTGGTGCAACTGTTCCGCGCGCAAGGCTATCACCGGCAGGGCGGCAGCATCGGGGTGATCCTGAATCCGGAAGTGACCTATCCCCGCTCCAGCGCACCGCACGATGTGGACGCGGCGCGTATTTATGATCTGTTTTACAACCGGGTGTTTTTGGATCCGGCCATTAAGGGCGAGTACCCGCCGGAGCTGGTGGCGTTGCTGGAAAAACACCAAGTCCGCTGGGACTACACCGATGAAGAACTGACGATCATCCGCAACAATACCGTCGACGAAGTGGGCATTAATCTGTACTACCCGCACCGGGTTAAGGCACCCAGTCGCGCGTGGAACAGCGCCACGCCGTTCCACCCGGCCTACTATTACGAACACTTTGAACTGCCCGGCCGCCGCATGAATAAATCGCGTGGTTGGGAGATTAACCCGCGCATCATTTACGACATGGCGCAGCGCCTCCGCCTGGAGTACGGCAATATCCCCTGGTTTGTGGCCGAAAACGGGATGGGCATCGAAAACGAAAGCCAGTTCAAAGACGCCGACGGCGTGGTGCAGGATGATTACCGCATCGCCTTCATCGTCGAGCATTTGTACTGGACGTTGCGGGCGCGGCAGGAAGGGCCAACTGTCAGGGCTATATGCTGTGGGCCTTTACCGATAACGTTTCTCCGATGAATGCGTTCAAAAACCGCTACGGATTGATTGAGATCGATCTGGAGCATGACCGGCAGCGACGGCCGAAAAAATCGGCGGATTGGTTCCGCCGGGTGCGCGATGCCGGCGTGCTGGAGTTTGAACGGGATGATGAAAATAAATAGGGGGCAACATGAAACGGATTGTACTGGCCTGCTCGGCAGGGATGTCCACGTCTCTGGTGGTAACAAAGATGGAGAAGGAAGCGACCGCCCGCGGGCTGGAATACCAGATTTACGCTATTCCCGAACAGAACCTGCGTGATGAGCTGCAAACCTTTGGCAACGATATCATTGCGGTGCTGCTCGGGCCGCAGGTGCGCTTCAAACTGGCGGAAAACAAGAAACTGACGGATGCGTACCATGTGCCCATCGCGGTGATCGACGCCACGGCTTACGGCACGTTAAATGGCGCCAAGGTACTCGATCAGGCGCTGAGTTTGGTAAACTGACGCGCTGCAACCGTCGGGGCGCGGGTTGACCGTCGCTCCCGGCGGGTTGCGCCGTTCAATTTCTCAGCCGTTCAGGGTGGCATCGTGGCGAAGGATGTAGTTCTGCAAGAAAGAAAGCAATATCAGGAGATTGGTGGCGACCTGAGGACGAAAATCCAGATGGGGGAATACCCCGTGGGGTCGAGACTGCCTCCGGAGCGTAATATCGCCGAAACATACGGTGTTAGCCGTACTATTGTGCGTGAAGCACTGTTGATGTTGGAACTGGAGGGAACCGTAGATATCCGTCAGGGGTCGGGGGTTTATGTCTTGCGTGTCCCGACGGCGGAGGATGCGCTGCCGAGCGCGACCAACCGCATCGGCGCGTTCGAAATGCTGCAGGCGCGTCAATTGCTGGAAAGCAACATCGCCGCCTTTGCCGCCCGGATGGCGACCCGCCAGGATATTGAAAAACTCCGCCATACGCTGGAACTGGAGCAGGCAGCCATTGCCGCCAACGACTACCGCAGCGATTTCGACAAAATCTTTCATCTCCAGATAGCGGGCGCTACGCAAAACCAAATGTTGCTGGAGACGGTGGGCAATATCTGGAGCTGCCGCGATGAAAGCCCCATCTGGCAGCAGCTTTACAGCCATGTGGGCACCCACGGCTACCGGTTGAAATGGCTGGCGGATCATCAGGCCATTCTGGCGGCGCTGCGTCGCCGCGATGTCACCGGCTCCTGGCAGTCGATGTGGCAACATCTGGAAAACGTCAAAAACACGCTGATGGAAATCTCCGATGCCGATGCGCCAGAGTTTGATGGCTATCTTTTTGATTCTGTTCCTATTTTTCAAGGTAAATTAGTGTAGAACATGGCGACGATAGGCTTCCTGGCGGACTATCCGCAGTTTGAGCAGCCGGTGACGGACTGGTTATGGCAGGCGTTTGGCGACGGACTGAGCCGGGATGTTTTCGCCAGTGTGGTGCATCACAGCATGGACAAAAAGGCGCTGCCGTTGACGTTTGTCGCGCTGGAGGCCGGCCAACTGGTGGGTACCGTCGGGCTGTGGCGCTGCGATCTGATCAGCCGTCAGGATCTGACCCCTTGGCTGGCGGCGCTGTATGTGGATGACGCCTGGCGCGATCGCGGGTTAGGCCGTGAATTACAGCGTTTTGTGCTGGAGTACAGCCGCGATGCCGGTTTTGACGACCTCTACCTGTACGCCACGTTTAGCGGTTACTACGAAAAACACGGCTGGCGCTATATCGGCGATGCGCCGGAGTACCCGGATAAAACGGTGCGTATCTACCACCAGTCGTTGACGTCTGTCGTCAACGACTGACGGCCTGGGTTTATTCCTGTTCAGGTGTCCCTTGTGGTTGGTCGTCATGCCGTAGCGTCGAACGTCCTGCCACCGAATGCCTGCGTACCAACGTTGGGTGGAACAGGTTGATGGGGTTATCCATTGGCGTGTTGTTAGCCAGTGCCAGCGCCATTTGAGCCGCCTGCGTCGCCATGGTGGCGATGGGGTAGCGGATGGTGGTCAGTCTTGGCCGCAGGTAGCGCGACAGCAGTACATCGTCGAACCCTATCAGGGAAATGTCCCGCGGCACGTCGATGCCGTTGTCGCTGAGCACGGCCAGCGCGCCTGCCGCCATGGGGTCGTTATAGCAGGCGACGGCGGTCAGCGGCCGGCCGCGCACCAGCAGTTCCGTCATCGCTTCCTCGCCGCCGGTTTCATCCGGTTCGCCGTAGGCAATCAGCTGTTCATCCAAGGCAATATCGTGCTCGGCCAGTGCGTCCCGATACCCTTGCAGCCGGTCGCTGGCGTCGGAGATCGGGTGGTTCGAGCAGAGAAAGCCGATATGGCGATGGCCCTGACGAATCAGATGACAAGTCGCCAGCCAGGCGCCGTAGCGGTCGTCCAGCGCCACGCAGCGCGCTTCGTATCCCGGCAGAATACGGTTGATCAGCACCATGCCGGGGGTCTGCGCCATCAGTTGCGCCAGCTCTTCATCCGGCAGCGTTTTAGCGTGCACCACCAACGCCGCGCAGCGGTGACGCAGCAACTGCTCGATAGCCTGCCGTTCTTTGTGCGCCACATGGTAGCCGTTGCCGATCAACAGGAAATTGCCGGTGCGGTAGGCTTCCTGCTCCACCGCCTTGACCATACTGCCGAAAAAGGGGTCGGAGACATCCGCCACCACCAGCCCCAGTGTTTCGGTGGACTGCTGGGCCAGCGCCCGCGCGTTGGCGTTCGGGTGGTACTGCAACTGCTGCATGGCCTGTTGTACGGCGCGGCGCGCCTGCTCACTGGCCTTGGGCGAGTCATTGATGACGCGCGATACGGTTGCCACTGACACCCCTGCCAGTCGGGCAACGTCCTTGATGGTCGGCATTGATTTTTTTCCGTTTTTATAAGTGTTGGCGGCCTTTCCTGACGCTGCGTCAGTACAGGGATGCCGCCTGATTTCTGGTGTTCAGGCCAAGTGTTACGAAATTGGCCGTCGGCCGCAAGAGAGCACGATCGCAACTTAAGGTGAGAGTGGATGTAGCCGCACGGTGGAGCAGGGCGGCATCTATCGCTGCACGATGATTTCCCAGGTTATTACTTGAGAATTGAAAATTTTACAGTTGGTTGCACTTCGCAGAGTTATCTTTCGATTATGTCCTCGTGATTGAGTGCAACTGTCTTTAGAGTAACAAGTCCCAGAGGTATTGATGGGTGACAAATCGATGTGTTCTTCACATTGAACCATTCTAATTGCACCAACCTACGCGGATGCGTAGGTTTTTTTTTGCCTGTATTTTATCGCGGTCGAAAAATAATACGCTGGTCACAAATAATAAAGAAATCAGAGTGTCGATGTCGGCGCGGATTGACGCAAAAAATAACGGGTGATAATTTCCTGTTATTGCATAAGGCTTGTTACCGTTCGGCGGGCAAAACTTAAGTGCAGCAACAATGTTCCATCAAATGATGGTTTAATTGGCTGTATTTAAGTTTTGCCCGTTTTGTTTTCAGGAGAAATGCGATGAGGATAACTCAGGTCCTGAATAATAATGTAGTCAGCGTCATTGATAATCAGGGGCAGGAGCTTATCTTAACCGGTTGCGGATTGGGTTTTCATTCTCATACCGGCGAAGAGGTGGACGATTCCCGGATTGAAAAAATATTCCGTCTGCAGGATGACGCAATCTCAGCCCGATTTAAAGATCTGGTGCATGAAGTGCCGTTGGCGGTATTACAATTAACCGACGATATTGTGGAATTGGCCCGACGGACACTGCAACAACGGCTCAGCGAAGGGATTTATGTCACGTTGGCCGATCATCTGACATTCGCCCTGAACTGCCAGCGCGACGGCACGGTCATCCGCAACCCGCTGCACTGGGAGGTACGCCGTTTCTACCGGCAGGAATATGCGGTGGCGGCCCAGGCGCTGGCGCTGATTGCCGAGAAACTGCACGTCAGCCTGCCGGAAGATGAGGCGTGCAGCATTGCGCTGCATATCGTGAATGCCGAACTGAATGACGATATCGGCAATATGAGGCAGATTACGCAATTAATTTATCAGGTGCAGAACATCGTAAAATATTATTTTCAGGTGTCGTTGGATGAAAATAGCAGTAATTATCATCGGTTCATTACCCACCTGAAGTTTTTTGCCCAGCGCGTGGTGGAAGGAATGACGCTGGAAAATGATGATGGCGATCTATTTACCATGGTGCAACAGCGTTATCAAAAAACCCTCGGGTGCGTGGAAGCCATCAGTCTATTTATTAACAACCATTATCATCATGTCATGAGTAATTCGGAGAAACTCTATCTGACCATTCATATCGATAATATTATTCATCGTTTACATCATTCCGAATAGGCTTGTTACTGTTCAATCAGGCAAACCCCAGAGGAAACAAGGCGCCGTGCTAATTATCGGGCGGTTGTTGCCGAAATCGTAAGATTTCTTTCTGGAAAGAGGAATTGTCATGTCCACGAATTATCAGGAGACAGCAAAGAATATAGTGGCCCTTATTGGCGGGGCGGAAAATATTCAACAGGTTTTTCACTGTATTACCCGGTTGCGTTTTTACGTACACGATAATCGGCAAATTAACCGGGACGGTCTGGAAGCATTAGACGGTGTGATTGGTATCAATGTGGCCGGCGAGCAGTTCCAGGTCATCATCGGCAACGAGGTCGCCGATGTTTATCGGGCGCTGGTGCAGCAGTTCCCGCTGCTGGCGCGTCAGGCGCCTGAAAAGTCTGCCGCCGGGACATCGCGTCATCCGGTATCCGCGCTGCTGGAGGCGTTTTCCAGTATCTTCTCCCCGATCATCCCCGCCATTGCCGGGGCCGGTATCCTGAAAGGGATTCTGTCGCTGCTGATCGCCCTGAAGTGGGTATCCGCCACCAACCAGACCTACCTGATCCTGTCTGCCATCAGCGACGGTATCTTCTATTTTATGCCGCTGGTGCTGGCGTTCAGCGCCGCCCATAAATTTGGCTGCAACCCGTATGTGGCGGTGGCATTGGCTGCCACGCTGCTGCATCCCACGTTGATGAAGCTCTTCCAGGGCGGCGGCGAGATCGCCTTTCTGGGGCTGCCGGTATCACCGGTGTCCTACGCCTCGTCGGTGATCCCGATCCTGCTGGCGGTATGGCTGATGTCCTGGGTGGAACGAGGGGTCGATCGCATCATGCCCGGCGCGCTGAAAACCATGTTCGTCCCGTTGTTTACCCTGCTTATCGTCGCGCCGGTGATGCTGATCGCCATTGGGCCGCTCGGTATTCTGGTCGGCAACCACCTCTCGACCGGCATTGTCTGGCTGGTGGATAACATGGGTATCGTCGCGGGTCTGGTGCTGGGCGGCACCTTATCGATGATTATCATCACCGGCATGCACTACGTGCTGATCCCCATCATGATCAACAACATCAGCAAGATGGGGTTCGATCCCTTCAAGATTATTTTCTATGTGGCCAACATGGGGCAGGCCGGCGCGGCGTTCGGCGTCTTCCTGCGCGCTCGCGACAAGAAACCAAGTCGCTGGCGTTGTCGACCAGCCTGACCGCCACCATGGGCATCACCGAACCGGCGATGTACGGCATCAACATCCGCTTCAAACGTCCATTTGCCGCTGCGTTGATCGGCGGTGCCTGCGGCGGCTCCTTCGCCATGTTTTTCGGCGTGAAAACCTATGCGTTCGCATTGAGCGGGCTGCCGGGCTTGCCTGCGCTGGTGGGGCCGACCTTCCTTTACGCGCTGGCGAGCATGGCTATTTCCTTCACGACCGCAGCGGTAGTGACCTGCGTGCTGGGGTTTGAAGAAAAAACCGCAGCCACGGCGGCAACGTCGGTTGGGCAGTCGGTCGCCCCCGCCGCGCCGGTGGTGCTGGGCAACCATAACGAGCAACTGTTTGCGCCGGTGGCCGGGCGGGTGATGTCGCTGCGTGAGCTGAGCGACCCGGTCTTCTCGGAGGAGATCTTCGGTAAAGGCATCGCCATCTACCCGGAAAACGGCGAGCTGCTGTCGCCGGTGAACGGCCGGCTGGAGTCGGTATTTGATACCAACCACGCGCTGACGCTCAAAAGCGATACCGGTGCCGAAGTGCTGATCCATATCGGCATTGATACCGTCAAGCTGGGGGGGCGCCATTTCGTCCGTCACGCCCAGCCGGGACAAATGGTGGAGGTGGGCGAACCGCTGGTGAGCTTCGATCTTGACGCGCTACGGGAAGAGGGTATCGACCCGAGTGTGATCGTGATCGTCACCAATACGGAATGCTATGGCGAGGTGTTGCCGCTGTTGCAAGGGGCGGTTCACCCGCGCGAAGCCTTTATGACATTGACCGCTGCGGCGGCCTGAGGGAGAGGAGAACAACATGAGCGTATCAAACGCATTTCCGCCGGATTTTCTGTGGGGCGGGGCCACGGCGGCCAATCAGCTGGAAGGTGCCTGGAACGTGGGCGGCAAGGGGTTATCGGTGTCGGACGTGTATACCTTCGATAGCCAGACGCCCAAAGAACGCTGGCTGGATCAATGGCTGTTCATGACCCATCAGCAGGTGGCGGAAGCCCAGGATCCGCACAGCAAAAAGTATTATCCGAAGCGCAAGGGCAATGGCTTTTACTATCACTACAAGGAAGATATCGCGCTGTTTGCCGAAATGGGCTTCACATGCTTTCGCATGTCCATCGCCTGGACTCGCATCTTCCCACGCGGCGACGAAACCGAGCCGAATGAGGCCGGGCTGGCGTTCTACGATCGAGTGCTCGATACCCTGCTGGCGCACCATATTCAGCCGATCGTCTCGCTGTCCCACTATGAAATGCCGCTGTGTCTGGTGACGGAATACGGCGGCTGGCCGAATCGTAAACTGGTCGATTTCTATGTGCGCTTTGCCACCACGGTTTTCGAGCGTTACAAGCACAAGGTCAAATACTGGATGACCTTCAACGAAATCAACTGTGTCAAACACCACCCTTACGTCAGCGTCGGGGTGATCGAAGAGGATCACCCGAACCTGGAGCAGGACAAGTACCAGGGGGCGCACCACCAGTTCGTCGCCAGCGCGTTGGCGACCAAGGCCTGCCACCAGATTATTCCCGGCTCTCAGGTGGGCTGCATGATCAGCTATCAGATCCTCTACCCCAACACCTGCCATCCGGATGATTTACAGGCCTGCGAAGAGGCGCAGCGGGTATCGCTGTTTTTCAGCGACGTGCAGGCGCGCGGCTATTACCCGGCGTATACCGACCGCATGCTGGCGGAGAAGGGCGTGGTGCTGCAAAAACAGCAGGGGGATGACGACATCCTGCGGCAATACCCGGTGGATTACGTGTCGTTCAGCTATTACATGTCCAGTACCGTCAGCGCGCATCCGGAACGGTTGGAAGGCGTCACCGGCAATCTGATCACCGGCGGTATCCGCAATCCCTATCTGCCCACCAGCGAATGGGGCTGGCAAATAGACCCGCAGGGTCTGCGGTTGGCGCTGAACCAGCTGTACGATCGCTACCAGAAGCCGTTGTTCATCGCCGAAAACGGGCTGGGAGCGGTGGATACCGTCAACCCGGATGGCACCATCGACGACGAGTACCGCATCGACTACCTGCGCCAGCATGTGGCGCAAATGAAAGAGGCGTTGGCGGACGGGGTGAAGCTGTTCGGCTACACCTGGTGGGGGCCGATCGACGTGGTCAGCGCCGGGACGGCGCAAATTTCCAAACGCTACGGTTTTATCTACGTCGATCAGGATGACGAGGGCCACGGTACCCAGCAGCGTTCGCGCAAGAAGAGCTTTTATTGGTATCGCAAACTGATCGCCACCAACGGCGACGATCTTTCCTGATTGGCCGTGCGTTAAGGAGTCACCATGACACGTTTCCCGCAAGGGTTTTTATGGGGCGGCGCCATTGCCGCCAATCAGGCGGAGGGCGCCTGGAATGAGGACGGCAAGGGGCCGTCGATCGCCGATGTGGTGCGCGGCGGCATCGTGGCGGGGGCGCCGGATGAGGCGGTGGATCCCGCCCGCTATTACCCCAGCCATGAGGCGATCGATTTTTATCATCGCTACCCGGAAGACATCGCGCTGTTCGCCGAAATGGGGTTCAAATGCTTTCGTACCTCGATCGCCTGGTCGCGCATTTTTCCGCAAGGGGATGAAACCGAGCCCAATGAAGCCGGCCTGCGGTTTTACGATCGGCTGTTTGACGAATTGCTCAAATACGGCATTGAACCGGTGATCACGCTGTCGCATTACGAAACGCCGCTGGCGTTGTATCAGCGCTATGGCGGCTGGCAGGATCGCCGGCTGGTGGATTTCTTCATCCGCTACTGCGAGACGGTATTTCATCGCTATCGGGATAAGGTGAAATATTGGATGACGTTCAACGAACTCAACAATATGCATCGCATTCCGTTTGCCACCGGCGCGATCCGGCCCGCACCGGAAGCGCGGTTGCAGGCGATTTATCAGGCCAGCCACCACATGTTCGTCGCCAACGCGCTGGCGAACCAGTTGTGTCACCGGATTATCCCGCAGGCCAAAATCGGCTGCATGCTGTCGCTCAGCACCCTGTATCCCCACAGTTGTCATCCGGACGATGTGTTCGCCACCCTGCAGATCCGCCGCCGCTCGCTGTTCTACGCCGATGTGATGATGCGCGGTCATTACCCGGCGTACAGCCAGCGGTTGTGGCGGGAAAACGGTATTGAACCGGTGATGGACGCGGGCGATCTGGCGCTGCTGGCGGCGCACCCGTCGGACTATCTCGGTTTCAGCTACTACCGCAGCGCCACCTACCAGGCCGATATGCCGGTGCTGGCGGATACCGGCGGCGTGGTGGGGCTGGATAACCCCTACCTGAAAAGCAGCGCCTGGGGCTGGACTATTGACCCGAAAGGGCTGCGGCAGGTCTGTAACGAGCTGGCGGATCGCTATGAAAAGCCGTTGTTTATCGTCGAAAACGGTTTTGGCGCGGTGGATACGCCGGATGCAAACGGCGCGATTGATGATGATGATCGCATCAGCTATGGCCGCCAGCACTTGCAGGAGGTGGCGGAAGCTATCGCCGACGGCTGCGAGATCATGGGGTATACCTGGTGGGGGCCGATCGATATCGTCAGCGCGGGTACCGGCGAAATGAAAAAACGTTACGGTTTTATCTACGTGGATAAAGACAATGACGGCCAGGGTACGCTGGCGCGCCGTAAGAAAAAGAGCTTCGACTGGTATCGCCAGGTGATTGCGACCAACGGCGAGCAGCTCTGACCCGCTCGGGCCATCGTTATCTGCCGGTGCGCCGGCGGGTGACGATGCCCACATTCGCTTCCCGGCGGCGTTTTCTCGCCGCCATATCCCTCCAGTGTTGCCTGCATTGGGCGCTCGACATTCCGGGTTGATTTTCCTGCTTTCCTGCCGGTTATTCTGGAGCCACTTCCGTGGCTATAGTATGGTGAGCGCTTTGTCTCACCGACGGGATGACGCGGTCTCGGCCGCGCCCGGCGCGTGGTGAATAAGCACAGTATTGGCGGGTTAACGCCGAACATCGGTCAACGTTTATAGGGGGGTGGGATGATTTATGCCTTTTTACGCTGGTTGCTGAAACACCTGTACCGGATTCGGATCTCAGGGGATGAAAGTGGTTTCCAGCAGTCAAAGCTATTAATTACCCCAAACCATGTGTCTTTTCTGGATGGCGCGTTGATGGCGTTGTTTCTGCCGGTGAAAAGCAAACCGGTGTTCGCGGTCTATTCTGCCATCGCCGATCGCTGGTTCATGCGTTGGTTGAAACCCTATATCGATTTTTTGCCGTTGGATCCGTCAAAACCGCTGGCGATCAAACAGCTGATCCGGTGGGTGGAACAAGGGCGTCCGGTGGTGGTCTTTCCGGAAGGACGCATCACCGTAACCGGTTCTTTGATGAAGATATACAGCGGCGCGGCGTTGGTGGCCGCCCGCTCCGGCGCGGCCGTGGTGCCGGTGCGGATTGAAGGGGCGGAGTTCACCCATTTCGGCCGTCTTGGCGACGTGCTGCGGCGTCGGCTGTTTCCGCAGATCTCCATTCATTTTCTGTCGCCGAGCCCATTGCCGATGCCGAACGCCCCCACCGCACGGGAGCGCCGCGAACTGGCGGGCGAAGCGTTGCATCGCATCATGATGGAGGCGCGCATGGCGGTGCGGCCGCGGCATACGCTGTATCAGGCGTTTTTGGCCGCCTGCGCCCGCTATGGCTATCACGCCGGCGGTATCGAAGACATCGCCTTTAAACCGGACAGTTACCACGGGCTGCTGAAAAAATCGCTGGGCGTGGCGCGCATTCTGCAACGCTTCACCGCTGAGCGCGAGCACGTCGGGCTGCTGTTGCCCAACGCCACAGTGACTGCCGCCGCGATTCTGGGCGCGTCGTTGAGCGACCGCGTACCGGCAATGCTGAATTACACCGCCGGCGCCAGCGGTATTCGCAGCGCCATGACGGCCGCCAGCATTCGCACTATCGTGACGTCGCGGCAGTTTCTGGAGAAAGGCAAGCTCACCCACCTGCCGCAGCAGGTCAAAGAAGCCAACTGGGTTTATCTGGAGGATCTGAAGGATACCGTGACGCTGGCGGATCGATTGTGGATCCTGTTGCACCTGTTGTTGCCCGCCCGCGCCATTCGCCCGCAGCAACCGGAAGACGCCGCCATTATCCTGTTTACCTCCGGTTCGGAAGGCAATCCGAAGGGGGTGGTGCACTCCCACAATAGCCTGCTGGCCAACGTGGAGCAGATCCGCACCGTGGCGGATTTCACCCCGCGCGATCGCTTTATGTCGTCGCTGCCGTTGTTTCATGCCTTCGGCCTGACCGTCGGGCTGCTGACGCCGCTGCTTACCGGCGCCAAAGTCTTTCTCTACCCCAGCCCGTTGCATTACCGCATCGTGCCGGAGCTGACCTACGACCGGAACTGTACCGTACTGTTTGGTACCTCGACCTTTCTGGGGCATTACGCCCGGTTTGCACATCCTTACGATTTCGCCCGTCTGCGCTATGTGGTGGCCGGGGCGGAAAAACTGTCGGAAAGTACGCGACAAATCTGGCAGGACAAATTCGGCATTCGCATTCTGGAAGGCTACGGCGTGACCGAATGCGCGCCGGTGGTCGCCATCAATGTGCCGATGGCCTGTAAGCGACAGACGGTGGGCCGCTTGTTGCCCGGCATCGAATCCCGGCTGATTGCGGTGCCCGGCATCCATCAGGGCGGGCAGTTGCAACTGCGTGGGCCGAACGTGATGAAAGGCTACCTGCGGGTGGAGCAGCCCGGCGAGTTGGAAACGCCGGCGGCGGACAACGCGCAGGGCGTGCGCGAAGCCGGCTGGTATGACACCGGCGACGTGGTCGAACTGGACGAACAGGGGTTCTGCGCCATCGTCGGCCGCGTGAAGCGCTTTGCCAAGCTGGCCGGAGAGATGATCTCGCTGGAAGGCGTCGAACAGTTGGCCTTGCTGGCATCGCCTGCGGCGCAGCATGCCGCCAGCGCCCGCAGCGATAGCGGCAAAGGCGAAGCGCTGGTGCTGTTTACCACCGACGCCGGGCTGACCCGCGATGCGCTGCTGGCCGAGGCCCGCCGCAGCGGCGCGCCGGAGCTGACGGTGCCACGCGATATTCGCTATATGAAAACGCTACCGTTGCTCGGCAGCGGCAAACCGGATTTTGTCGCGCTCAGAGCGCTGGCGGAGTACCAGGAGCCGTTGGTATGAACGCCCCGTCCGTTGCGCGCGTCGGCCTGTTTTCCCGCAGTATGAACGCGGTGATGGTGGCGCAGTTTTTTTCCGCGTTCGGCGACAACGCATTGTTGTTCGCCACGCTGGCGCTGGTGAAGGCGCAGCACTACCCCGACTGGAGTCAGCCGTTTCTGCAAATGGGGTTCGTGGCGGCCTACATTGTGCTGGCGCCGTTGTCGGGCAGTTTGCCGACAGTTTCGCCAAGGGACGGGTGATGATGCTGGCCAATGGTCTGAAACTGGCCAGCGCGTTGCTCATCTGTTTCGGCGGCAACCCGTTTTTGGGCTATACGCTGGTGGGGCTGGGGGCGGCGGCCTATTCGCCCGCCAAATACGGCATTCTGGGCGAGCTGACCCGCGGCGACCAACTGGTCAAGGCTAACGGCCTGATGGAGGCGTCGACGATCGCGGCGATCCTGACCGGTTCCGTTGCGGGCGGCGTGCTGGCGGACTGGAACATTTACGGCGCGCTGGCGGCCTGTGCGCTGGCGTATGGCGCGGCGCTGGCCGCCAACCTGCTGATTCCGCGTCTGGCGGCGGCGCGTCCCGGTTCGTCCTGGCATCCGGCGCGCATGACCCGCTCGTTTCTCTGTGCCTGCCGAGCGCTGTGGCAAAACGGCGAGACCCGCTTTTCCCTGGTCGGAACCGGCATGTTTTGGGGCGCGGGCGTGGTGCTGCGCTTTCTGCTGGTGCTGTGGGTGCCGTTGGCGCTGGGCATCAGCGACAATTCTACGCCGACCTTGCTGAACGCCATGGTGGCGGTGGGGATCGTGCTTGGCGCGGCGGCGGCGGGGAAACTGGTTTCGCTGCAAAACGTCTGGCGCTGCCTGCCCGCCGGGGTGTTGATCGGCGTGATGGTGGTGGTGTTTACCTTGCAACATAGCCTGATGAACGCTTACGGTTGCCTGATGGTATTGGGCGCGCTGGGCGGTTTTTTCATCGTGCCGCTCAACGCCTTGTTGCAAGAGCGCGGGCGGGAAAGCGTCGGCGCAGGCCATGCCATCGCGGTGCAAAATCTGGGGGAAAACACCGCCATGCTGTTGATGCTGGCGGTATATTCGCTGGTGGTGAAACTGGGTGTGCCGGTTATCGTCATCGGCGTGGCATTTGGCGTGCTGTTTGCGCTGGCGATTGTCGGGTTGTGGGCGTGGATGGCGATAAAACAGCGCCAACAGGCGCGGGAATAACGACGGAGAGCGGCAAGTGGCAACGAATCTGACTTGGCATGACTGGAATATCAAAGAACTGAATCTGTATGCGCTGTATGACATTCTGGCGTTGCGCAGCCAGGTGTTCGTCGTTGAACAACAATGTGCTTATCAGGATCTGGACGGCCTGGATCTGGTGGACGGCAACCGCCACGTCACCGCCTGGCTGAATGGCAAACTGGTGGCTTGCGCCCGGTTGCTGGCGCCTCGTCCGGGGCGCGACGCGGTGACTATTGGTCGGGTTGTTGTTTCTCCCGCAGTGCGCGGGCAGCGGGTCGGGCACTCGTTGATGGAACATGCTATTCAGGCTTGCGCCCGCCACTGGCCGGGGAAAGCGCTGTTTCTTTCCGCGCAGGCCCATTTGCAGCATTTCTATGAGCAGCACGGATTTTGCGTATGCGGCGACGGCTACGACGAGGACGGTATTGCGCACCTGCCGATGCAGTCGCCGGCCCAGCCGACGCACGGTTGAACCGAGGGGATGGTTGAACCGAAGGGACGATGTCGGGGGGACTCCTGCCCGACGCGCTGGCGGCGCCGGGCAAGGGTTAATTGGCGGTGCGGGAGATGGCGCCGCCGAGTTTCTGAACATCCTGGCCAAAGCCACGGGCGGTATTACAGCCGCTGAGGCTGGCGGCCAGCAGCAGCACCATGATCATGGCGGTTATCGTTTTCATTGTCGGTATCCTTTGCTGACGCTTTTCCCTCGCGGGGGGAAAAGCCCTGTCTCTACTTTGTCATAATCGATCGCCGGGATTCAATGCGGGCCGCACAATGCTTACCGGCCCATGCCGGAAACTGCGCCCGGCGTGCTGAATGTCGTCGCTGACGACGAGTGGCGGGCGAGTCTCTCTGAAGACAAGCCGCGGGTTTCGCCACGCTCCACGCACTTCCGCTCTACGCACTTCCACTTCATGCACTTTCACGCCACGAACGTCCACTCCATGCATTTTCACGCCACGCACTACCGCTTCTCACTGGCAACCCGCAGCCGCTTTATTCCGTCAGAAACAGCTCCAGCAATGAATTCAGAAACAGCTTGCCGTGTTGAGTGATCTGCCAGTGGTCGGCACTTTCCGTCAGGTAGCCCTGGCGCAGCGCGTCGTCGATCTGGCGGCGTACCGCGCTTTCCGGCAGACCGGTCAGCGCGGTGAAATCGTCCCGTGGCGCGGCTTCCAGTAAACGGAAGCGGTTCATGAAGTATTCGAACGGCCGATCAGCCATCGCCACCTCATTGCTCTGGTGCAGGTAGTTGCCCTGCATATAGCCGCGTGGGTGGCGGGTTTTGACGGTGCGCAGGATGCGCCCATCTGCAAACGACAGCTTGCCGTGCGCGCCGCAGCCAATCCCCAGATAGTCGCCGAAACGCCAGTAATTGAGATTGTGGCGGCAGCGGTAGCCGGGTTTGGCGTAGGCGGACGTTTCATACTGCTGATACCCGGCTGCGCTCAACAACTGATGCCCCTGTTCGAAGATGTCCCACAGCGCATCGTCGTCCGGCAGGCGCGGCGGGCGGGAGCCGAACAGGGTATTCGGCTCGATCGTCAACTGATACCAGGACAGGTGCGGCGGGCTGAGTTCGATGGCCTGGCGCAGAT
>NZ_CM001857.1:867367-991083 GCF_000400505.1 Musicola paradisiaca NCPPB 2511
GGCCGCCAACTGCGCGGCGCGTTTAGCCTCCTCCGGGCCGTGGATGCGCCCGAGGCGGGTCAGTTTTTCTGCGCTGAAGCTCTGCACGCCAATAGAGATGCGGTTGACGCCCGCCTGCTGGTAGCCGTTGAAACGATCGGCTTCCACCGTGCCGGGGTTGGCCTCCATGGTGGTCTCGGCGTCGTCCTCCAACGGCAACCGCGCCCGCACGCCGTCCAGCAGGCGTTGCATGGCTTCGGCGCTGAGCAGGCTCGGCGTGCCGCCGCCGATGAAGATGCTGTGCAGCGGGCGATGACCGGCCAACGGCAGATCGGCGTCCAGATCCGCAAGTAGGTGCGAGACATACTCATCATGCGGCACATCCCCTTTCAGGGCGTGCGAGTTGAAATCGCAGTAGGGGCATTTCTGTATGCACCACGGGATGTGGATATACAGGCTGAGCGGCGGCAGCTTAAGCATGGTGCAGCGCGTCCAGCAGCAGACGCAGCGCCTGCCCGCGGTGGGAGTGGGCGTGCTTTTCCTCGCGGCTCAGTTGAGCGGCGGTCTTCCCGAGCGACGGTACCTGAAAGATCGGATCGTAACCGAACCCGCCTTCGCCTGCCGGCGCACGGGTAATCATGCCCTGCCAGCGGCCGTGGCAGACCAGCGGCGTCGGGTCGTCGGCGTGACGCAGATAAACCAGCACGCAATGGAAGCTGGCCCGGCGCTGTTCATCCGGCACATTTTCCAGTGCCTGCAGCAGCTTCTCCAGATTCTGACGGTCGGTGGCGTCGTGGCCGGCATAGCGGGCGGAGTAGATGCCCGGCGCGCCGCCGAGTGCGTCCACCGCCAGTCCGGAGTCGTCGGCGATGGCGGGCAACCCGGTTTTTCGGGCGGCGTGACGGGCTTTCAGGATGGCGTTTTCGATAAAGGTCAGGCCGGTTTCTTCGGCATTGTCCACGTTCAGCGCGGTCTGGGCGACGACGTCGAAGCCGAAGTCGGCCAGCAGACCGGCCAGCTCACGCACTTTACCGGCGTTACCGGTGGCTAAAACGAGTTTTTGCATTACTGCTCCTGTTGTTGTAACCCTCCGTCGGGCGGAGGACGTCGGAAAAGGCGGGTGAAGTCATCAAATGGCGACGGCGGAACCGCCGTCGCAATGGAGCGCGTTATCGATCGGGCAATAACGCCGCGATAGCCGCTGGAATCGCCTGCGGGGAGTGGATTCTAAGCTGTTTATGCCGCCCAAGCTCCCCTTTTTCGATAGTCACCCGGCTTTTGGCTACGCGGAATTGTTTGGCCATAAATTGGATCAGATGGGCATTGGCCTGCCCGTCTACCGGCGGCGCGGTGATGGCGACTTTCACTTCGTCGTTGCCATGCAACCCGACTATCTGGTCGCGGCTGGCTTTCGGCTGAATGTACAACCGGATCACCAGCGCGTCTTCATCGCGGCTGACGGCACTCACAGCTGGAACCACAGCTCCGGAAACAGATCCATGCCGAGGTAATTCAGCAGATAGAGCAGCAGAATCACCACCATCGGCGAGAAATCCAGCCCGCCGGTGGAAGGCAAAATGCGGCGCACCGGGCTCATCAGCGGTTCAGTCAACTGGTAGAGCATATAGTCCACCGGGCTGCGGCCTTGGCTGATCCAACTCATCAGCGAACGCACGATGATGACCCAGAACACCAGATAACCGGCGGATTTGATCAGCACCAGCAGCCCTACCAGCAGGTTGATTGGGCTGAGCGCCAGCGCGCCCACCTGAATCAGCAACAACAGCGGGTATTTCAGCGTGGTGAGCAGGAACGCCAGCAACAGCGATGCGCTGTCGATGGGCCCCAGCGACGGAATGATCCGGCGCAGCGGTATCACCACCGGCTGGGTCAGCTTGACCACGAATTGCGCCAGCGGGTTGTAAAAATCGCTGCGGGCCCACTGCATCCAGATACGCAGCAGCAGCACCATCACATAGAGGTCAATCAGCGTTTTGGCCAGAAAAGTCAGGGTAAGCATAACGGCAACAGTTCCTTATGGGTCAATGATGTCGGTCGGCAATCAGAACAGCGATTCCATTTCCTGCGCACGCGCAACGGCGGCCTGCATGGCTTCCGCTACGGTGTCGGTCAACCGGCGTTCGTTGAACACCCGCAGGGCGGCGGCGGTGGTGCCGCCCTTAGAGGTAACGTTCTCCCGCAGGGTGGGCAGCGGCGTATCCGGGCTGGCGGCGACCAGCGCCGCAGCGCCGCTGGCGGACTGCTGCACCAGCAGGCGTGCGGTTTCTGCATCGAACCCCTGGCGCAACGCTTCCTGCTGCATGGCTTCCATAAACAGGAAAAAATAGGCCGGCGCGCTGCCTGCCGCGGCGATAATGCCGTTGATGTGCGCTTCTTCTTGTACCCAGCAAATTTTGCCGACGCTGCTCATCAGGTCGGCGGCGAAGCGGCGATCGGCCGCGTCGATACCGTCCGGCGCGTACATGCCGCTCATGCCGACGCCGACCAGCGACGGTGTGTTCGGCATAATGCGTATTATCTGTGCGTCTCCCAGCAACTGGTGAAACCGCGCCAGATTGACCCCGGCGGCGATGGACAGCACCAGTTTGCCGCTGAAATCCACCTGGCGCGCCAGGTCTGCGCATACGTCCGCCATCAGCTGCGGTTTGACCGCCAGCACGATAACGTCGGCGCGTTGGGCGCAGCCGACGTTGTCTGCGCTGCCGGTAATGCCATAACGCTGAGCCAGCGCGTCGCGGCGGGCCGGCGTGGGGGCGCTGACACTGAGGTTATCCGCAGGATAGCCGCCGTCGATCAGTCCGGCGATGATGGCCTGCGCCATGTTGCCTGCGCCAATAAAGGCAATGTTACGGTGTTCCATCGATCTCTCGCAGTGGTTGGTTGGTAATCAAGCGTTGCGGGCCGTTGCCCCGTAATCGCGCGCGCCGAAGATGGCGGTGCCGATGCGTACCAGCGTGCTGCCTGCCTCAATGGCGGCGGCCATATCGTCGGTCATTCCCATGGAGAGGGTGTCGACATGCGCGTGGTCAGCCTGCAACTGCTGAAAAAGGTCGTACATGCGGCGGAAAACCGCCAACTGCCGTTGGTGATCCGCTTCCGGCGCCGGAATCGCCATCAGACCGCGCAGCCGCAGGTTGGGCAGGGCGGCGACGCTGGCGGCCAACGCCGGTAGCTCGTCAGGCAGAATACCGGATTTGCTCTCTTCCCGGCTGATATTAATTTGCAACAGTACATTCAGCGGCGGCAGTGTATCCGGGCGCTGCTCGCTCAACCGCTGGGCGATGCGCAGCCGGTCAATGGTGTGGCACCAGTCGAAGTGCTCCGCCACCGGACGACTTTTGTTCGACTGCAACGGCCCGATAAAGTGCCATTCCAGCGCGATGTCCTGGTGCGTCTGGCGGAAATACAGAATTTTTTCCACGCCTTCCTGCACGTAATTTTCCCCAAAGGCACGCTGGCCGGCGGCGATGGCATCTTCGATCGCCGTCACAGGTTTGGTTTTGCTGACGGCAAGCAGCGTAATTTCTTCTGGCGCGCGCCCGCAGCGTTCCGCCGCCGCCGAGATTTTCTGCCGCACGTCCTGTAGGTTTTGCGGGACTGTACTTGTAGTCATAGTGATTCAGGAGGTCACTTCATATGGATGTGAGTGAATGGGTGTGCGCTAGTGTAAAACAGAATGCTTCCGATCTGCACCTGTGCAGCGGTCATCCGCCGGTAATGCGCATCGACGGACAATTAGTCAGCGCTCCGCATCAGGAGTGTGTACGCAGCGCGTCGTTGGAAGACTGGTGTCGGCAGTGGCTGGAAGCCAGGCATTGGCGGGCGCTGGCGCGGCACGGCCAGGCGGACTGCGCCTTGACCTTGCCGGACGGCACGCGGTTGCGGCTCAATCTGTTTCGGCAGCGTCATGGTTTGTCGGCGGCGCTGCGTCTGATCCCGCAGACGGCGCCGGATTTGCCCATGCTCGGCGCGCCTGCGGTGGTGGCAACGCTGGCGCAACGGCGCGATGGGCTGATTCTGGTCACAGGCGCCACCGGCAGCGGCAAATCCACCACGCTGGCGGCGATGGTGTCGGCGCTCAACCAGCATGACGCGCGGCACATTCTGACGCTGGAAGATCCGATCGAGTATCTGCATGTCAGCCAGCGCTGTCTGATTCAACAGCGGGAGGTCGGTCAACACTGCGACGATTTCGCCAGCGCTCTGCGCGCCGCATTGCGTGAAGACCCGGACGTATTACTGCTGGGAGAGCTACGGGATAGCGCCACTATCCGGTTGGCATTAACCGCAGCGGAAACCGGCCATCTGGTGTTGGCGACGCTGCATACCCGCAGTGCGGTGCAGGCGGTGGACCGGCTAGTGGATGTGTTTCCGGCGGAGGAAAAGGCGTTCGTGCGGGCGCAGTTGGCCGCCAGCCTACAGGCGGTGGTGGCGCAACGGCTGCTGCCGGGGCTGCGTGGGGGGCGGGTTGCGTTGTTCGAGGTATTGCTGGCCTCTGCGGCGGTGAGCAACCTGATCCGCGAAGGGAAAACGCACCAGTTGCCCGGCATACTGCAAACCGGGAGTGCGACGGGTATGCAAACCTTTGAGCAGAGTTACCGGCAGCGCTGCCGGGAAGGGCTGTTGCCGGAAGATGGCGAGGTTTTCCCGGCGCTGTCGGCAATCGCGGCGCCTTGAGCATCCGCCCGCCATCGTGCGTGTCGTGGGCTGTCGTCCGCCGCGTCACAGCGTGAACATCCGGGCTTGCCGAGCTACGCGCATGGCGGTGCTCAGGGGGCGGCGAAGCTCGTCACCGAAGCCATGCGCCACGTTTGGCAACGGCGTCCGCGGGGTTGGCCCGTCGCGGTGGTGACGCCGGGGGGGTTGGCTATCGCTATGCCAGACCGACGCGGCGCAGCGGGCCTGGGCTATGCCGGCAGCGCCAGACCAACGCGCGATGCGGAAAGTGCTACGCCGGAACGTGCTACGCCAGATAGCACTATGCCGGATAGTGAAATTGCTCTGGCGTGCGCTGCATGATGATGTTGCCATGCCGGATCGACAGGCGCGCCTTCGCCTGACGGCGCACGGCTTCGTAGTCGTTTTCCGCGTCCAGAATCAGCAGATTGGCGGGGCGGCCGACGGCAATGCCATAACGATCGCCGAGGTTCAGCGCACGGGCGCTGTTGTCGGTGACAAAATCCAGGCTGCGTTGCAGATCCTGGTAGCCCATCATGTGGCAGATGTGCAGCCCGGCGTCCAGTACCCGCAGAATGTTGCCGTTGCCCAGCGGGTACCACGGGTCGCGGATGGAGTCCTGGCCGAAGCAGACATTCATACCGGCGCGATCCAGCTCCGCCACGCGGGTGACGCCGCGTCGTTTGGGAAAGGTGTCGAAGCGTCCCTGCAAATGAATGCTTTCGGTGGGGCAGGAGACGAAGCTGATGCCGGAGCGGCGCAGCAACCGGAACAGCTTCGAACAGTAAGCATTGTCGTAAGAACCCATCGCCACGGTATGGCTGGCGGTGACTCGGGCGCCCATATTTCGCACGCGGGCTTCTTCCGCCAGCACTTCCAGAAAACGGGATTGGGGATCGTCGGTTTCGTCGCAGTGCACATCCACCAGACAGCCGGTACGCTCGGCCAAGTCCATCAGAAACTTCACCGAGCTGACGCCCTGCTCGCGGGTATTTTCAAAATGGGGGATGCCGCCCACCACGTCCGCACCCATCTCGATGGCGCGTTCCATCAACTGACGCCCGTTGGTGAAGGATTCGATCCCCTCCTGCGGGAAGGCGACGATCTGTAAGTCGATCAGGGATTTTGCTTCCTCTTTGACTTCCAACAGCGCTTGCAGCGCCGCCAATGTTGGGTCGGTGACGTCGACATGGGTGCGCACATGCTGGATGCCGTGATCCCGCAGCATGGCGATGGCGGCGTGCGCCCGCTGTTTGGTGTCTTCATGGGTGATGGTGGCCTTGCGCTGGCTCCAGCGTTCGATGCCTTCGAACAGCGTGCCACTCATGTTCCATTCCGGTTCCCCGGCGGTCAGCGTGGCATCCAGGTGAATATGCGGCTCCACCAGCGGCGGGATCGCCAGTTGTCCGGCGGCGTCGATAACCTCGGGCGCGGCGTGAAGCATGCCGTTTTGCGGTTCGATGGCGGCGATAATCCCATCCTGTAACCGCAGGGTGTACAGTCCGTTCCGGCGGCGCAGCGCCGCATTAATAATGTTCATAATGACTCCTGTTGGTTGGCGGTACGCCCCTGATTAACGGGGACGGCTGCCGGGGTAGGGACGCCAGACATGCGCCAAATCAGCAAGGCGACGGACGCATTCAGGCGAAACTGGGGGTCGCCCAGCGTATGTCCGGTCAATTGTTCGATGCGTTGCAAACGCTGGTGCAGTGTATTGCGGTGGATATCCAGCCGTTCGGCGGCTTTGATCAGGTTGCCGTTCTCCTGCAATACCGCGTCCAGCGTTTCAATCAACATGGCCGGGTGTTTGCGGCCATGCTCCATCAGCGCGCCCAGCGTGTCTTTCATAAAGCGGTTGACCAGCAGCGGATCGCCGACGGCGGTCAGCAGTTGCAGTACGCCCAGTTCGCTGTAGTCGCATAACCCTTTGTCCGGACGCATGCCGGCCGCCACCTCCAGCGCCCGGCGCGCTTCGGTCAGCCCCTGGCGATAGTGGCCGGCGGCAGTCTGTATGGCGGACAGCCCGATGAACAGCGTCAGCGGCGACAAGTCGGCCTGAATGTGCTGACGCAGTTGCAGCAGCCAGGTATTGGTCTGGCGGGCATCGTCCCGGTCACAGGGCAGCAGCAGAATGTACAGTTCGCCGAGCTGGATCAGCGGCAGGCTGTCGGCCAGTGTGGACAACTGCTCTTCCAGATATTGTTGCAAGCGCTGGCGCAGCGCCTGCAATTGCTGTTCGGCATCGTCCGGCGCACTGGCGGCAAACAGCGCCTGCATATTGGTCAGTCTCAGTGCCGCAATGCGGCGCGGTGTCTCCAGCGACAGCCGCAGGTGCCGGGTACGCTGGTGCAGAATGTCGATATCCGGGTACTCGCCGGTCAGCAACTGAATCAGAATTTCCCGACGTGAGCGGAGCGCGGTTTCCCGTTGTACCAGCTCGGTGCCGATAAGCTGGGTGACGATGACCATTTTTAACGAATAAGGCTGTTCAATCAGCGGGATGCCCCACATTTCCGCCTGCGCCAGCAAGGCGTCGGGAATGGCATGAATGAACTCCTTACCGGTCAGGATCACCATACCGGCGATACCGCGTTGATGCCCTTCCGCCAGCAGGCGGTGCAGGTTAGCTTCGTCGCGTGGGTGGTTGATGCCGGTGACAAACACCAATTCGCCGCCCATGATCCATTCGGCGATCCCTTCGTTTTCCGCCACGTAGTACCAGCGCACCGGGCGATGTACGCCCTGTGCGCCGGCACGCAGCCGCAGCTCTGCCAGGCCGTTCAGCGTCAGGATTTCACCGACGGTCAGATTCATGACGCCGCTCCGGCGGCATCGCCTGCCGATACACGCCGGGCGAGCGCGACCAGCACGATGTAGCAGAGCGCCGCGCTGGCGATGCCGACCAGCGGCGCAACCCAGGGGGAAAGATAAGCCAGCAGCGCGCCGACGGCGTAAGACGTCAGGCCGGGGACGTTAAAACGCGGCAGTCTGGCGTGTTGCAACGCCGGATAGCGGCCGCGATGACGGAACCAGTAATCCGCCATGATCACGCCGCCGATAGGCGGGATGATGGAACCCAGCAGTACCAGAAACGGAATCAGCCATTCATACATGCCGCCGACCGCCAGCAGAATACCGACCACGGCGCCCGCCAGCGTCAGGGTGCGACGACGCTCGATGCGCAGCAGGTGGCAGGCCGCGGCGGAAACGTTGTAGATAGTCGGCCCCTGAATCGTCCACAGATTGAGGCACAGCATGACGACGGCCGCGACCGACAACCCTTGCAGCATCATCACCGCGACGATGTCCGCCTGTTGGTAAACCACCGCGCACCAGGCGCCGGCGATAATCATCAGGCCGTTGCCGCCCAGGAAACTGATGAGGCTGGCCCAGACGGCGATCCGGCCGCTGCGCGCCATGCGTGTCCAGTTGGTGGCCTGTGTCGCGCCGCTGGCGAACGTGCCGAACACCATGGTGATGGCCGCCGACCAGCCCAGCGTTTGGGTGGGCGCAATGTGAGCCATGCCCTGCCAGCCGCCGCCGTCGCGGGTGGCGATCCACATGGAGAGCGCCAGCATGACGAACATCAGTGGTACCGATACGCGGGACAGTACGTCCAGCCCGTGGTAGCCCACCAGCGCGGTAATCGAGAAACCCAGACCGAACAGCACCATCAGCGGAACGGTCATGCCCTCGGGCAGCGACAGCAATTTGACCAGCGAGATGGCCAGCGTGGCGGTGCCCCAGGCGTACCAGCCCAGTTCGGCGAATCCGAGCAGAAAATCAGACAGCTTGCTGCCCGCCTCGCCGAAACAGAACCGCCCCATCAGCACCGAGTTCAGGCCGCTGCGCGCAGCGATCAGCCCCAGTGAGGCGGCATACAGCGCCAGCAGCAGGTTGCCGACGACGGCGATCCACAGCATTTCCGTGATGGGAAAGGCGACGCCCAGTTTGCCGCCGGCGAACATGGTGCCGGTGAAAAAGGTAAAGCTGAACAGCACCATGGAGATGGATAACAGTCCTTTGCGGCCTTCTTGCGGGGCTTCGCTCAGGGGGAATTCATTTTGTGACGACATTGACGCTTCCTCTGGATAGTGTCCCCGTGGGGGAAACAGAATGTGCGGGAGGAATCGCAAGGAACATGCCAGTTTTTGCGACGAAAAAAGCGGGCAACGCGAACAGGTGTATGTGGGCAGTATGCACAGTTTTTTGCGATAAAACGCCATCGGGTGCTCTGTGATTGTGCGTGTTGCTGTGCAATGCACCGAAATGATCTTCCGTTATCGCGCATGCCCGACGAGGACGGTAAGCGCGCAAGACGATGAGCATCGGGGGAACTGGCGCCGGTTCGTCATCCGGCGGAAGATGCGCCCGCCTGCTGGCGATTGTTGAGGTAGAGCCCGGCGAGAATCAGCAGCCCGCCGCCCAGCATCAGCGGCGTGATGGTTTCCCGCAGCAGCAGATGGCCGGACAGTACCGTGACGAACGGCACCAGATACATGTAGGCCATGGTTTTCCGCACGCCGAGGTTGACCACCGCGCGATCCCATGACAAATAGCAAAGCGCCGAGGCGATGACGCCGAGGAACAGCAGGTTGCACAGATTGATGGCGGCGAAGGCGTGCGGGTTGAACAGCGGCATGTCCCGAGACCACATGAACAGCGCCACGGTAAGGATACTGTAGCGGAAGATTTTGCGGGTTTTTACCACCGGGTGGGCGCCGTCGTCGATTTGTCTCAGTACCAGCGGGAAGAACGCCCAGGACAGGGCGGCCAGCAGAGCCAGCGCGTCTCCCGCCGGGCTGAGGTGAATGTTCAGCGCGCCGTTGGTGATCACCAGCGCCACGCCGGCAAACGACAGTACGAGTCCCGACAGGGTGACGAGCGATAGCCGCTGTCGCCGGAAAATCAGTGCATTGAACAGCACCGAGAGCAGCGGAGAAACGGTGACGATCAGCGCGGCGTTGCTGGCGTAGGTTTTAGTGAGCGCGATGTTTTCACAGACGAAATAGAGCGAGACGCCGCACAGGCTGGCGAGGAAGTAGAGCCCTTCGTGTCGCGGATTCAGCGCTGAGCGGGGGTGGGGGAAACGCAACAGCGACAGTACCAGCCAGGCGATCAGGCAGCGGTAAAGCAGAATTTGGTAGGGATCCAACCCATCAAGCAGGATCCGGGTGGAGATAAATGTCCAGCCCCAGACGATGACCGAAAAGAGCGCCAGCAGGTGGCCTGCAATCGGGTTTCCCTGTGTGGTATGCATCCTGAATATCCTTGATTGACTGTGTTCCCCGAATAACGGCAGCCGACGGCCATTCGTTAAACCACCGCGGCGTCCGACCGGCATCGCATTTTATACTCCGGGCCGTGTTCCGTTCCGGTAGCGCCACAGCCCGGCTTGACGTCGGGCGCTCTCGCGGTGGAGGGCGATGCGGCGCCCTCTGGTTATCGGTACGCGCTACAGATAGAAGCAGGGAATATCCTGTGCGTCGTAATGGGACAAAATGCGTTGCGTGATGCCCCGATACACGCCGCAGGCATCGGGTTCGATGCTGTCGATATCGTGGTATTTCTTTTCCAGCGTGCCCAGACAGATACCGGAACAGAAATGTTCGATGCCACAGCCTCGACAAGGCGCCGGATTGTTTAATCCGAGCGCGGCGTGCTTGCGGTAATTCTCACCGTGGATGACGCTGGACAACCCGTCGCTGATTTTTCCGAAATACCCCGATGCGCCTTTGCAGGAATAGATGGAACCGTTGGGTTCGATGCTGAACTGCGCGCCTTTGGCCGAACACATTTTAAATCCGCGTTGCGCGACATTATTGATCTGCACCATCAGTTGGCTGATTTGGTGCCAGTACCCGGTAATAACGACCCGGTGTTTTTTTCCCGCTTCGATTAAGCGCCACAGCTGTTCCGTAATCTGTTCCGCGCTATGGCGCACATAAAAATCCGGATCCAGCTCCAGCACTACGCCGATTTCGTGAACCCCAAGGCCGGCGACGAAGGCCACCATATCTTCATTCAGGTCGTCCCAGTTGCTGTCCGACAGCGTGGCATTAATGGCAATCCGATTGCGATGCTGCACCAGTAGTTGTATCCCTGCGACGATGTTGTCTCTGGCGTTTTTTCCGTTTTTAAACACCCGGTCGGTGCTGGTCGGCGAGTCGAAGCTGACGCAGACGGCAACCTGATACTGCGCCAGCCGGGCGGCAATCTGCTGGTTCACCCGCGAGCCGTTGGTCACGATAGAATAGTAAATGGGGATCCCCCACTCCTGACCGTTGCCGAAGGTGGTCAGCACGGCGTCGATCGCTTTCCAGTTAACCAGCGGCTCGCCGCCGAAGAATTGGATCATCAGCACGGACTGGTGTTCGCTTTTCAGAAAATCGATAGTGGTTTTGATGTAATGGACGGCATCCTGCGGCGTCATTACGCGGTTTTTTTTCTCACGATATTCATCGTTCCGCAGTACGTGCACTTCGTCCTGATGGTTTGCCGGGCGTTCGTTCTGCGGATCTCGTCGGTTTTCGAAACAGTAGCTGCAACTGAAGTTGCAGTCATTGGTCACTACCAACTGAACGATTTTTACGTGATTGTTTGTTAATTGGTTGTTTTCTAATTGATCGTTTTCTAATTGATTGTTTTCTAACTGATCGTTTTCTAATTGATTGTTTTCTAACTGATCGTTTTCTAACTGATCGTTTTCAGCCATATCCGCCGGTCTCTGGCTACAGGGGGCTGCCGGTGCATTGGCTAAAGTGACAAAGGAACGCTTGAAGAATTCGTGAAACAGCGCGTTTCGGTTGGCGGCGTTGGGCATTTCGTCGCGGGGGGGGCTTTTTTCCTGCCGGTATTCCTGCAGGTAGTGGAGCGCGTTGTCATTCAGCAGACAAAGCCCACCTTTTTGCCGATGATAGACAAGGTAGCCGGATTTATGTTTTAGCGTTCTGAGGTTTTCGTTATCCAATATCCATGACTCGCTCATGAAACCATCCTTTTCCTGTTCAGATGTGGAGATAATCTTCTTCCCGATAATGGGTCAGGTGTTCGGCTAAAAGCTGTCGTGTCAGGCCACGATATAACTGGCATGTGGTCGGAATGACGGCGGAAATATTGTTGAATTCCAGATCGAGCGTGCCCATACACAACCCTGAACAGAACCCCTCTATTTCGCATCCTTCGCAGAACGGCGTGGTGATATAAGCCTTCATGGCGTAGAGCTGGTAACGCTCTGATGTAAACACCGCATCCAGATCGTTGATGGTGCCTATTTTGGTATCGACGCATTTGCAATTCGAAATGGCGCCGTCGGGTTCTACGCTGATTTTGCATCCTTCCGCCGGACAGGTTTTATAACCCTTGGTGAGATTGATGGGGCGAATGTCGGTTATCTGTTCAAAAATTTGGTGCCAGTAGCCGGTAATATTAATGGCGTATTTTCTTGCCTGTATGCAGGTATAAAGGATCGCGTCGGTAATGCGTTTCATGATGACGGCGTCGTCATAGGGGTAGCTTGACAGGTCCAGAATAAGCGCCAACGTTCCAATGTGATAATAGGCCGCAAATTCAAGCAGGGCATCCGCATCGAACTGGTCAATATTGGTATGGGAAATAACCGAATTGATGCTGACCGCATTGTTGTGTTTTTTTGAGATTGCTGAGACCTCGCAGGATTAATTCCTCTGCCGGTGTATTTTTTGTCGTCAGGCGATGGTGATTTCCCGGCGTATCGTAACTGAGCACCGTGTGTACGCCGTATGTTTTCAGCGTTTTTGCGATTTTTTCGCTGATCAGAGAACCATTAGTGGTGATCATATAGTGAATATTGACGCCCCAATCCTCGCCAGAGCGATATTTATCTAATACGGCTTCAATAATTTCCCAGTTCAGCAATGGTTCTCCGCCAAAAAACTCAATGGTTAGATGGGTATTATGGTTCCGTTTGATGACTGAAATAATATTTTCGACGGCGAGAAAGGCAATTTCTTTGGTCATGCGTTGAGGCTTTTGAGCACAGGATGATGCCTGGTCATTATTTCTTTCATTAGCGAAGCAATAGGTACATTTGAAGTTACAGTCATTCGTCAGTACCAGTTGCAAACCATTCACCAGGTACCCACTGTCGAGGTGCTCTTTTCGATACCTGATTTCATTATTGATAATATCTCTTTCGTCTATATTGTCAGGTAATAGAAAGAATCTTTCTTTCAATTGCTGGATTAATGGCGTGTTTTCATTATTGTCGATGTTATTACGGCATAGGTATTCATAAGCTTGTTGTGATAATACGGAAAAATTTCCCAGTAGTTTGTTATAAACGACGTAATAACCCTGATGCGGCTGGATAGAAAGATATTGTGAGGGCGAGAGTTTCTCCCCATTTATTTTTTCTACAGTTGCCTGGCGGCTATTCATATTCGGCTCCACATTGAAATAGTGTCTCCCTTCGAGGCGTATTGTTGAAGGGAATAGGGGATAGACAGCGGCCATTCATTGACCGCTGTCTTGCCTTGCGTAATTACATTATGGTGCCGCCGATCGTTCCACCGATAGTACCGCCGATCGTTCCACCAATCGTTCCACCGATAGTACCGCCAATCGTTCCACCAATTGTACCGCCGATAGTACCGCCAATCGTAGTGGAAAGATTGCCGGGATTACCGGTGTTGTAATGGGTGGACAGTTGTTTATTGTCTGTGTCTTTTAATAAAGAAAGTGCATTTGCTTTCATGGTATTTTCCTTTTGGTTAAATATACCCGTCATACTTCACGTTGCAGCTGCGTTGGCGGCGTTTGCTCACCCGAATCACTTACCTGAGTAAGCGCATCGGGATTCGCTCTCTTGCCGCGTTACGAGGCTCTTACGAGCCTTGCCCTAAAGGGCCAACGCGTGGCGTTGTTCAACACGCGAGCGTGTTGTCCTGCAACTCGAATTATTTTGGGTATAAAGTCATGTTTGCGATTTTTACTCGAATGCATTAAGAAAATGTCTATCCTCCTTTTCATGTTTTAGCCTGCTATAACACAGTTCGAAAAACAGGCGAGCGAATACCGTGATTGTTTGGCCGGTATTATTTTGTCTATGTGACGACGGGCAGTGGGCGGCTGAGATTATGTCGGCGCACCGCAGCCTGGCGCCTGTGCATCGTGCTTACAGGCGCTGATTTTCCTATGTTGTCCGGCTGGCGAAAAACGCCGGCAAAGGTTTGTCTATTCTACGGCGCTGGCGGTTGTCTGACGCGGTTCCCTGGGCGAGCAGCACTGCCAGCAGGTAACGGCCGCGATGACGGAAGCGAAAGAAATGATCGGCCAGATCAACATTCCCATATGGAGATAAAGCCAACCGCCCACCAGCGGGCCGATAACGCTGCCTGCGTTGAACATAAAATGACAGCTCCCAACATAATGGGCTTTCAACCGGTCGGGCCCGGCATTGGCGGGCCAGGCGCTGAAGGCGGGGCCGCAGATAATCTCCCCAATTGACCAGATGACGGTACCGATAATGACGGCCGCCGGGCCGATGGGTAAGGCATAACAGGCCACGCCAAGTCCCACCAGAATAAACCCTACGGCGATGACAATATGTTGCGCATACTGTTGCGTATATTTGGTGAGTAATAGTTCGAATGAAATAACAATGATGCTGTTTAATGAAATCGCCAACGTATACCAGTAAATAGGGTAGTGTACGTCTTCGATAAAGAGCGGCAATGTGGATGTGTATTGGACATAGACGATGGCATGACACAGCGTTGCGAATAAATAGAACATAAAACGGCGGTCTTTACGTATTTCCTTGTAGCCGTTTCCCGGCCGGTTATCCGCTGTTTCTTTTTCGTGCTCGCTCTGGCGGCTGTCGGGAAGCGTCAGAAATGCCAGCAGGGCATATAACCCGGCGATGACGGCTTCAATCCAGAAAAGATAAATAAAGCTATTGTTGCTGAGATGATAAATAAAATACCCCAATGCGGGGGCGAATGTCGTGCCCAGATTAATGCCAAGACGATAAATGGCGAAAATCATGGTCTGCTGTTCCGGCGGTGTTTGACGGGATAATAATGTCGCGGATGCCGGCCTGAATAACTGAGCGCTCAGACTTGATAATGTGACAAAAAATAATAACAACCAGAAAGTGGAAATATACAGTAACGATGCGGTAAGAATAGCCGTCGCGCTCATACTGATAGTAACAGCCACGCGAATTCCCAGTTTTTCGCTCAGATATCCGCCCGCCAATGCGCCGAGAATGGCGCCGCCTCCATAAAATGCCAACGCGGTAATGGTTTGCTCGTGGGTATATCCATGAGCCATGAGAAAAATAACAATGAATATTTGCAGAAAACCTGATAACCGATTAATCAGCACGCCAAAAAGCAACACTTTTGATGATAATTTGCCTTCGTTAAATGTTTTCCAAATAGTCGGCGGCACTGTACTTGCCTGATTCATAGTATTGACCCTATCTCTTTCCTGTCGACGATTTACTACTTTGAAATAATTGCTTTATTAATTATTATTTTAATAACCACAATTTAAATATGGTTATTAAAATAAATGCGCTTGTTTGCCATTATTGTCAAGCGCTATCCATTCTGGGTTGGGGTATGACCATGAGTAATAAGAGCCTGTGGGGATAGGTTCTAAGGCGTGATGGGGAAAATATCCGGCATATTCTCTGTTATTGGATCTGTAAGGGGATATTGGCTGGCGGATAGCGAGGGATCGTTTCTTGATTTACGGAAGTTACGAACGTAGAAACTCGGCCATGATGTGCCGGATAAAAAAACAGCGGCCTGCTGGGGCCGCCGTCGAAAGAGAAAAACGTGTTTAGTGCGTCTGTTGCAGCAAGGGGGTATCGCGTTCGATGCGGAACATCGACATCGCCTGTACCAACTGGCGTGACTGTTCTTCCAGCGATTGCGTGGTATTGGCGGATTCTCTGACCAGCGATGCGTTTTGCTGTACGGCTTTGTCGATTTGCGTGAAGGCGAGGTTTACCTGTTCTATGCCGCGATGCTGCTCTTGCGACGCCGAAAAAATTTCCTGCATCAAGGTAGTGATGTGGCTGATTTCGGTCGCCACTTCGTCCATGGTAGCGCCGGCGCGAGAAGCCAAATCCAGCCCTTCGGTGACATGGGTCTGAGAGTCAAGAATCAATGTGCGGATCTCTTTGGCGGCCTGCGCGCTGTGTTGCGCAAGGTTGCGAACCTCTCCGGCCACGACCGCAAACCCTTTACCTTGCTCGCCGGCCCGGGCGGCTTCCACCGCCGCATTCAACGCCAGAATGTTGGTCTGGAACGCGATGCCGTCGATGACGCCGAGGATATCGCTGATGCGCTTGGCGCTGTTGGCGATTTCCTGCATTTTTTCCACCACGTAACAGACGGATTCATTGCCGCGATCGGTAGTATCCGACACCTTGTTGGTCAACTGATGCGCCAGCTCGGCGTTGTCGGTATTGCGTTTGACCGTGGTGCTCAGCTCTTCCAGGCTGGCGGCGGTCTGCTCCAGCGCTGAAACCGATTCTTCGGTACGGCCGGCCAGATGTTGGTTGCCGGCAAACAGTTCCCGGCTGCCCTGGTCGATCTGATTGCTGGCGTCGCGTACCTGCCCGACGGAATCCAACAGCGCGACCTGCATGCGGCTAATCGCGTCGTTCAGGCGGCCCAGTTCATTATTACCGTCTGTGGCGATGTGATGCGTCAAATCGCCGGAAGCGACCCGCTCCAACTGTTGGATGGCTTTTTCCAGCGGTTTGAGCAACATATGACGCAACGCGCCCCAAGCCAGCGCCACCAGCAGCAGCGACAGCAAGCAAGCGATGGCGATCAGCGTCAGCATCATACGTTCGCTACGGCTGGCTTCCGTAATACGTTCGGCGGAGAGCTGTTGCGAGTAAGTGCGGAAATTCTGGATGGATTTGTCGAAAGCATCGCTGAGCGGGGTCAGGTTGTTTTCAAGCAGGGTGTAGTATTCGTCGGTGTACTGTTTTTTCAGCGCTTCCGTCATCGGTTGTAGCCCCTGAGCCAGATAAGCCTGGTAGCTTTTCTGTACTTGCTCCACGAGCTGTTGCTCTTGCGGATTGCTGGGCGTGATGCTGGCGAATTGCTGAATATCCTTGGTCGATTGTTGAACGAATTGCGCCAGTTTGTCGGTTTCTTTGGCGCCGACATCCAACAGGCCGATTTCGATTTTCCTGACGGCCAGGGTGGCTGAGGCCCTAGCGCGCAGCGTGAGGTTATAGCCATTCATCATGCCGCCAAGCTGTTCGCCCTGAATCTGGTTTAGCGCCAGCAGGGATTGCCGACTTTTGTTGATAGCCTGAATCCCTGCACCACTGACCAGCAAAAGCAGCAGCGTAACAACCGCCAGCAGAGTCAGCAGACCTGTACGAATTGAGAGATTTTTCAAACGCATGGTTCCTGTATCCTGTGTGTCAGAGAAGATAATTGCCCGGTTATAGCACCTCTACCGTATGGCCGTGTCGCCCTGCTTCCTGTAGATGTCGATACTGAACACATCATGTGCTTTCGCATGATGCGCCGAACGGATGGATGCTTTTTTTTAGAAAAAGTAACAGATGGGACTGTGATGTGAATAGCATATTTCTCTTATCCATAAGTAAGAAAAGGTGTTTGTTTTTCAGCAATTCCGCTTTGTTAAGCAGATGATATCGCCTCTAAATGAAATAAATTAGATCCCCGCTTTAGCGCTGGTTTATCATCAACACAGAACAATATCGCCCGCAGCGGCGGCGCCAGGTGTGGCTGGCGGCCTGGCTGGTGCGATGCGGTATTTACCGTTGCCCATCTCTTTCATAACGGGCGATGGCCCCACCCGGGCGAGACCCGGCAATCAACCCAGAGGTTCATGTGCAGTTAACAAGCTTTACGGATTATGGTTTGCGGGCGCTGATTTATATGGCGTCGCTGCCGGACGGAAAGATGACCAGTATCACGGAAGTGACGGAAGTGTACGGCGTGTCGCGCAATCATATGGTGAAAATCATCAATCAACTGAGCCGAGCCGGCCTGGTGATGGCGGTACGCGGCAAAAATGGCGGTATTCGTCTGGGGCGGGATCCGGCCACGATTCGTATTGGCGACGTGGTGCGCGAGCTGGAACCGCTGGCGCTGGTCAACTGTAATCATGAATTTTGCCATATCACCTCCGCCTGTCGTTTGAAGCAGGTGCTGCGTCAAGCGGTGGAACAATTCCTGCAGGAACTGGACAACTACACGCTGGCCGATATGGTTAAAGAAAATCCGCCGCTTTATCAATTACTTTTGGTTGAATGACGGTTATTCAGCCATCGCTGCCGATGACAACGGAGGAACCGCTATGTCACAAGATCCATTCCTGGAACGCGAAGCAGAAAAATATGAATCTCCCATCCCCAGCCGCGAATTTATTCTGGAACACCTGAGAAAAAGGGATACGCCCATCAGCCGCGATGAGCTGGCCACTGATTTGGCGCTCTCCTCCGATGAACAGCTGGAAGCGTTGCGTCGCCGCTTGCGGGCGATGGAGCGTGACGGACAACTGGTCTTTACCCGTCGCCAATGCTATGCGCTGCCGGAAAAACTGGATCTGGTGCGCGGCGCGGTGATCGGTCATCGCGATGGTTACGGGTTCCTGCGCGTGGACGGCCGTAAGGATGACCTCTACCTGTCGGCGGATCAGATGAAGCTGGCAATCCATGGCGACGTGGTGCTGGCGCAACCGTTGGGCGAGGATCGTCGTGGCCGCCGTGAAGCGCGCATCGTGCGGGTGTTGGAACCGCGCACCAGCCAGATCGTCGGGCGTTATTTCACGGAAGTCGGATCCGGTTTCGTGGTGCCGGACGATAGCCGGCTCAGTTTCGATATTTTGATCCCGCCGGAGTCTATCTGCGGCGCGCGCATGGGTTCCGTGGTGGTGGTTGAGCTGATCCAACGGGCTAACCGTCGCACCAAAGCCATCGGCAAAATTGTGGAAGTGCTGGGCGACAATATGGGCACCGGCCTGGCGGTGGATATCGCGCTGCGTACCCATGAAATTCCGCATACCTGGTCGCAGCAGGTGCAGAATCAGGTGGCTGATTTGACGGAAGAGGTGCCGGAAAGCGCCAAAAAAAGGGCGCGTGGATTTGCGCACACTGCCGCTGGTGACTATCGACGGCGAAGACGCTCGCGATTTTGACGACGCGGTCTATTGCGAGAAAAAACGCGGCGGGGGTGGCGGCTTTGGGTGGCGATCGCCGACGTCAGCTACTATGTCCGGCCCGGCACCGCGTTGGATCACGAGGCGCGGGCGCGCGGCACCTCGGTCTATTTCCCATCTCAGGTAGTGCCGATGCTGCCGGAAGTGCTGTCCAACGGGCTGTGTTCGCTGAACCCGCAGGTCGACCGCCTGTGTATGGTGTGCGAAATGACGGTGTCCACGCAGGGGAAACTCTCCGGTTTCAAATTCTATGAAGCGGTGATGAGTTCCCATGCCCGGCTGACTTACACCAAAGTGTGGCACATCCTGCAGGGCGACGAGGCGCTGCGCGGGCAATATCAGGTGCTGGTGGAACCGCTGGAGGAATTGCACCGGATGTACAAGGTGCTGGATCACGCCCGTGAAGAACGTGGCGGCATCGCCTTCGAAACCGAAGAAGCCAAATTCATTTTCAACGCCGAACGCCGTATCGAACGGGTGGAAGCGTCGGTACGCAATGACGCCCACAAGTTGATTGAAGAGTGCATGATTTTGGCGAATATCGCGGCGGCCAGGTTTGTAGAGAAGAATAGCGAGCCCGCGCTCTTTCGCGTGCATGATCGCCCCAGCGAGGATCATGTCATGGCACTGCGCAGCGTGCTGGCGGAACTGGGATTGACGCTGAAAGGCGGTATGAAGCCGCAGCCGAAGGATTACGCCGAGCTGATGGACGAGGTGGCGGAGCGTCCCGATCACGAGATGCTGCAAACCATGATGCTGCGCTCCATGAAACAGGCGATCTACGACCCGGAAAATCGCGGCCATTTCGGATTGGCGTTGACCTCTTATGCGCATTTCACCTCGCCGATTCGCCGTTACCCTGATCTTTCGTTGCATCGCGCCATTAAATATCTGCTCGGCAATCGGCAGGAGCGGTGGACGCCGAGTGGCGGCTGGCACAGCGATTTCACTGAAATGCTGCAATTGGGGCAGCACTGTTCCATGACCGAGCGCCGGGCGGATGAAGCCACTCGCGATGTGGCGGATTGGCTGAAATGCGACTTTATGCAGGATCATGTCGGGGAAGTCTTTACCGGGATTATTTCCAGCGTGACCGGCTTTGGGTTCTTTGTGCGGTTAAACGATCTGTTCATCGACGGTCTGGTTCACGTTTCCACACTGGATAACGACTACTATCGTTATGATAATGTCGGCCAGCGCTTGATCGGCGAGTCTCGCGGCCAGACGTATCGGCTGGGCGACGAGGTGCAAATCCGCGTCGATGCGGTACATATGGATGAGCGCAATATCGACTTCACGCTGGTATCCACCACCCGTCGGGTGCGGGGGGAAGGCAAGACCGAACGCGATCGGGCGAAGAAAGGCGCTGCCGCCGAGAGAAAGCCCGCACGCCGTCAGGCCGGCAAGCGCGTGAATTTCGAGCCGGACAGTGCGTTTCGCGCCGAAGGCGCAGGCAAGCGTAAAAAAGCCGCCGAGGCCAAGCCGGGAGGCAAGAAGCAAGCGTCGCGCACGAAAAAAAACGCAGAGAAAACCCGTAAAATCGCTGCGGCAACGCGCGCCAAACGGGCCGGCAAGAAAAAAACGGCGGCAGAAGAGTAAGTTGTTCCCGGCTATGCCGCCTTCCGGCGCCTGCACCCTCGGCGCCGGGACATTCGGGTTTATCATTATCGCAGGGGCCGGCCAGAGCGCCGTCCGCCTGCGTCATCAGTGTTAAAGAGTATCAATGAGCGAAATTATTTACGGTATTCACGCGGTCAAGGCGCTGCTGGAGCGCGATCCGCAACGTTTTCTGGAAGTCTTTACCCTGAAAGGGCGTGAGGATCGTCGTTTGCTGCCGCTGATCGCGGAGCTGGAAGCGACCGGCATCGCCGTCAAGGTGGCGAATCGCCAGTGGTTGGATGAAAAAGCGGAAGGCGCCGTGCACCAGGGGATTATCGCCCGGGTGCGCGAGGGGCGTCAGTATCAGGAAAATGATTTGCCGGGGCTGCTGGAAACACGGGATACGCCGTTCCTGCTGGTGCTGGACGGTGTGACGGATCCGCACAACCTGGGCGCCTGTCTGCGCAGCGCCGATGCGGCGGGCGTGCATGCCGTCATCGTGCCGCGCGATCGTTCCGCACAGCTGAACGCCACGGCGAAGAAAGTGGCCTGCGGCGCGGCGGAAAGCGTGCCGCTGATTCGGGTGACTAATCTGGCCCGTACACTGCGTTTTTTGCAGGAGCGGAACGTGTGGATTGTGGGCACTGCGGGCGAGGCCGATCATACGCTCTATCAGAGTAAGTTGACCGGCCCTCTGGCGCTGGTGATGGGGGCGGAAGGCGAAGGTATGCGCCGTCTGACGCGGGAGCATTGCGATGAGCTGATCAGCATCCCGATGGCCGGCAGCGTGTCGTCGCTGAATGTGTCGGTCGCCACCGGCGTCTGCCTGTTCGAAGCGGTGCGCCAACGTCTGGGATGATGGCGCCGTCGCCTTCGCAAATCGGCGTTATTTCACGGGCGGTCAGCGTCGGCAGCATCCGCTGCATGATGCAGCTCAGATAACCCGGCGTGGGGACGGCGGCAGGTTGTTGGTTCGGCGGTTGTTGGTTCCCGCGACGGTGCGCTAAACCGGTATCGGCAGCGCGGCTGGCATGGCGGACGGCGGGAAAACAGGGTGAAGCCCGTGGGCTTCACCGGGGTACGGCAGGCGGCGCGCTTAGCTGGATTTCGACGACAGTGCTTTTTCGACGACGGCGCACCAGAGAACGGAGTTTCTGGCCGGCCAACCTTTGGCTTTGAGCTTGCCTTCAACCGCCTGCTGCCAACCGGTCGACCCGATTTCAAGGTTGGCGTAGGTGGATCGAATGCTGAGTTGGGATTCCACCCAGGCGTTCCATTCCGGGCTGCGACAGGGCAGCGAAGCCGCCGACGCGGTGCCGATATAGCCGGCTGCCAGCAATAACAACGTTGCGATACTCAATGTTTTTTTCATGGCGTGTCTCTTCACGGGTTCTTAATTAACACAAATCCTGAGATGACCGGCGGCATCAGCGCCGGAGCGATGCGGGCGTTGCACGATAAAATACGGCATAAGCATGCCAAACGCCACGTCTTACCCGTTCCCCTTCCGTTTGGCTGACGATGCGATAATACTGCTCGCCGCGCGCGTCCGCCTGACGCTGAATCTCCCGCCCGACCTCGTCTATATTGCCATCGACGGTGACGGACAAGGAGCCGGTTTTTTCCAGTAAATAGCTCTGTTCGCGTGTAATTTCTATCGCATGGTCGCCCGGCGGCGGCGGTGGGTACGGATGCCCGGCCAGTAAACTACAGCCGCTTAGCAATAGGGAAAAAACGATAAGTGCGCGCTTCAGCATGGTCAATATGCTCCGCCGTGGGTTCATGGCGTAGTGTAGCCGGTGGCAGGCCGTCGGGGTATCGGGGAATGTCGCGGTTCGGTAGAAATGTGGCGTGGCGTCCGCCGGGAAAACGGACGCCGGTAGATCAGAAGCGCGCTTGTCGCGCGTTGATGCGGAATACGCTGACCAGATTGCTCAGATTCGATCCCTTTTCCCTCAGCCCTTGCGCCGTGTTGTCCGAGTTTTGAACCAGCGCCGCATTCTCATGCGTGGCCTGACCGATTTGGTTAATCGCCAGGTTGATCTGGTCTATCCCCAATGTTTGCTCCCGGGAGGCGATATCGATGTCGTTGATGATGGTGCTGACCTGCTGGATACGGTTGCGTAAATCCTCCATCGCTGTTTGCGTCGTTGCCGAAATGCGATAGCCCGCGTCGATGCGATCCAGCGATTCGGAAATCAGCGCTTCGATTTCTCTGACTGCGGAGGCGCTGCGCTGGGCCAGGGAGCGAACCTCGCCTGCCACCACGGCGAATCCTTTGCCTTGCTCGCCGGCCCGTGCGGCTTCCACCGCAGCGTTGAGCGCCAGAATGTTGGTCTGGAAGGCGATTGACTGGATGGTGGTCGTGATGTCGGCGATACGCTGCGACGAAGATTTGATTTCGCCCATCGTCGCCACCGATTCGGAAACTGTTTTGCTGCCGTTTTGGGCCGCATCGGCGCTTTCCACCGCCAACTTTCTGACCAGCGAGACATTGTCCGCATTCTGTTTCACCGTCGAGGAGATCTGTTCCATGGTGGCGGACGTTTCTTCGACGCTGCTGGCCTGGCGGGAGATCTGCTCGCTGATATTTTCGCTATCCCGCGCCAGTGCGTCAGTGCTGGAGGAGATCTCCTCCGCCGAGAGACGCACCTGAGCGACGATCTGCGTCAATCCGTGGCCGATGCCGTTGATGGCGTCCACCAATCGTCCGACCTCATCTTCATTGCGGGTCGTGAGCGTGGCTTGCAGGTTGCCCGCCGCGAATTGTTCCGCCACTTTGATCACTTCGTCCAACGGCTGGCTGACCCAACGGCGGGTGAGGAAGGCGAAGAACAACGCAAAAATCGCCACCAGCAGGATACCGCCGCCCAGAAACAGGTTGCGCGTGTGGTTGATGTCGGCCATCAGGCTGGCTTTACTGATCGTCCCTACCAGCACCCATTTCCATTGCGGAACAGAGCGATAGACCATGATTTGCGTTTTATCGTCGCCTTGCAGGTTGTTGTCGTCATACTCCAAAATTCCATGCTCGTTTTTCAGCGCCTGCTGCAGCGTATCGCCGGACCAGTTCGGCTTCTGGCCGCTCAACTTACTGTGTACCAGATAAGCGCCCGCTGTCTTGCCTGCGTTGTTCAGCGCAAAGAAATAGCCGCTTTCGCCAATTTTCTTCTCCAGAATGCGTTGCTGCATCTGGGTGAACTCTTTACTGATATCCACCCCCACGAACAGGATGGCGATGACGTTGCCGGTATGATCGGACACCGGTTGGTACTGGGTGATGTACTGTTTGCCGAACAGCGTCGTCAGACCGCGGTAAACCCGGTTGCCTGTCACGGGAGCGTAGGCCGGGCTTTCCCGGTCGAGTTTGGTACCGATGGCGCGGGTTCCGTCCTCTTTTTTCAGCGATGTGGTGACGCGGACAAAGTCGTCGCCGTCGCGTACAAATACCGTGGAAATAGCGCCGGTGCGGGTAAGAAAGTCGTCAACGATGGCGGTATTCATATTCAGGACGATGTCGCCGGCTTTTAGCGTGGGCACGGAGGTGCCGCCCGTCGGCTGACGAGTTTGGTTATCCAGCGTAAAAGTGGCAGGGATAAAACTGGCGAAAAGGCGGGTATAGCTATCGACGCTGGACTGTAGGCTGGCGTCGTACAGGCTGATCATATCGTTCATGCCTGTAACCTGGCTTTCCATATTGCTCAACGTCAATGATTCCAGTTTCTCGCCGGCGGAGCGCGTCAGGCTGAGCGTAAAGGCGATGAAGAGCACCGCGACGATCAGGGAGGCGATAACCGACAGTTTGACACCAAGGCTCCAGCGTCTAAAAGTAAGCTGCATAGTCGTTCTCTGTATTGTGAGGGATGTATGTGGGAGACAACGGTAAAAAATCGCAAACTTTTATACTCTTCTTTGTTTTTTTAAATAAAAAACTGATTTAAATCATTGCAAGGTTTTTCATTGCGAATCTGTCGTTCCGGGTGTGAACCATGCACGTAATGAGTGTAGGTTTTTTATACCATTCTGCTGAGTGTTTTGTATGAAAAAGGGGAGAAGATGTCGGTAGAGATCGATGTGGATAATCTTCATGGTGTTGAGGTATTACATGCATTTCCGGCTGGGGGCAAACAACGGTCGCTGCCTACGGTGTTTTTTTCCATGGTTTTACCTCGTCAAAAGAAGTGTACTGCTATTTTCCTTATACGCTGGCCAGAGCCGGTTTCCGTGTCATCGCCCCCGACGCGCTGATGCATGGTGCGCGTTTTGACGGCGACGATGCGAATCGCTGGCGCCATTTTTGGGACATCATGCTGCATTCCGTTGATGAATTGCCGATGTACGCCGATGCCTGTCGCGAGCGCGGCTGGATTGACGGAAAGCGCATCGGCGCGTGCGGTGCTTCGATGGGCGCAATGACGGCGCTAGCCGCGATGACGCGCTATCCGTGGCTGCGCGCGGTGGCGTCCTTTATGGGGGCCGGGCATTTCACGCCGCTTTGCCGGACGCTGTTTCCCCCGGTTGTCGCCACGACGCCCGGCGCAGAGCCCATTCTGGCGGCGCTGGCGGAGCGGGTGGCTGGTTGCGATGCGTTGCTGCATCTGGAGAGTTTGTCGGATCGCCCGCTGCTGCTGTGGCATGGGCTGGCGGATGAGGTGGTGCCCGCCCGGGAAAGCGAATGTCTACGCCAGGCGCTGGTTGAACGGGGCTGGGCGCGGCAACTGACCTGGCTGACTGAAGACGGCATCGGCCACAAAATTACGCCAAGCGCATTGCAGGCGGGCGCCGACTTCTTCCTTCAATCGCTCTGACCTGCCGGTTATCCATCATCGCGGCGGCGGAAATGGTCGCGGCGATGATGGGTAAGAAATACGGCTTGTGTTCCCTTACGGTGCTCAGTACAATTGCGCGTCATTTTTTCAGCCGCTCACACAAACGTTCCTTGCCTCCACGGGCCGCGGCTGACCCTGACAGGAGGCTGAATAATCCGTAAGGAGCAATTCGATGCGTCATTACGAAATCGTTTTTATGGTTCATCCTGACCAGAGCGAACAGGTTCCAGGGATGATCGAGCGTTACACCGGTGCTATCACGGGTGCTGAAGGCAAGATCCATCGTCTGGAAGACTGGGGCCGTCGTCAGCTGGCTTACCCGATCAACAAACTGCACAAAGCCCACTACGTTCTGCTGAACGTTGAAGCGCCGCAGGAAGTGATCGATGAGCTGGAAACTAACTTCCGCTTTAACGATGCCGTTATCCGCAGCATGGTTATGCGCGTTAAACACGCAGTAACTGAAGCGTCTCCGATGGTGAAAGCGAAAGACGAACGCCGTGAGCGTCGTGATGAATACGCTGAAGCCGGAGATGATGCTGAAGCTGGGGATTCTGAAGAGTAATTGTCATGGTGACGGCCAATCGTCTGGTGCTGTCCGGCACAGTGTGCAAGACACCCATTCGAAAAGTCAGTCCTTCGGGGATTCCTCACTGTCAGTTTGTGCTTGAGCACCGCTCAGTGCAGGAAGAAGCCGGATTAAACCGGCAGGCTTGGTGCCGAATGCCCGTGATTGTCAGTGGACAACCGTCACAGGCGATTACCCACAGTATAACGGTCGGTACGCAACTCAGGGTTCAGGGGTTCATTAGCTGCCATCAAGGTCGCAATGGTCTGAATAAGCTGGTGTTGCATGCCGAGCAGATTGAATTGATTGATTCTGGAGACTAGCCAAATGGCACGTTATTTCCGTCGTCGCAAATTCTGCCGTTTCACCGCGGAAGGCGTTCAAGAGATCGACTATAAAGACATCGCAACGCTGAAAAACTACATCACTGAAAGTGGTAAAATTGTACCGAGCCGTATTACCGGTACTCGTGCAAAATACCAGCGTCAACTGGCCCGTGCTATCAAGCGCGCGCGCTACCTGTCCCTGCTGCCGTACACTGATCGTCATCAGTAATCGGCGGCGTCCATTAACGAGACTTTGAGAGGATAAGGTAATGCAAGTTATTCTGCTTGATAAAGTAGCAAATCTGGGCAGCCTGGGTGACCAGGTAAACGTAAAAGCAGGTTACGCTCGTAACTTCCTGGTTCCGCAGGGCAAAGCTGTTCCGGCCACCAAGAAGAACGTAGAGTATTTCGAAGCTCGTCGCGCTGAACTGGAAGCCAAACTGGCTGACGTTCTGGCTGCTGCCGAAGCTCGTGCTGCTAAAGTGGTTGAACTGGGCTCCGTGACCATCGCTTCTAAAGCGGGTGACGAAGGCAAACTGTTCGGTTCCATCGGTACTCGCGATATCGCTGATGCCGTAACCGCAGCAGGCGTTGCTGTTGCCAAGAGCGAAGTTCGTCTGCCGAACGGTGTTCTGCGCACTGTTGGCGATCACGAAGTGAGCTTCCAGCTGCACAGCGATGTGTTCGCTCAGCTGAATGTGGTTGTTGTTGCTGAAGCGTAATTTATTTTCGCTGTCGTCAACATGTAAAACGCTGGCCTTGTGCCAGCGTTTTGCTTTTTTAAGACCGGAATGTGGGTGGGATACTGAATATCTGGTTCGGCTGGGCCATCAATCTCGTCGGGTCTCATCGAACTGAAACGACGATTTCTCCTTTTATTTGCTGTCCTCCCCTGACGGGATAACATTTGTCCTCCCGTATCGTCATGTATTCTTGCCGGTACTGACTGACACCGTCGATGGCCATCATCACCGGGCGTATGATGCATTGAAAATCGGCCTGTAGAGGAAGCGGTGATGGAGCAAGTACAGCTGGCGCGTGTTTACGATGTACCGCCGCCGTGTGGGGACGGTGTATTTTTGGTGGATCGGTTATGGCCGCGCGGCATCAGCAAGCGGCGGCTCGACGGTGTGGTCTGGCTGAAAGCGGTGGCGCCGAGCGATGCGTTGCGTCGTTGGTTTCACGCCAATCCTCAGCAGTGGGCGGAGTTTGTCGAGAGGTATCGTGAGGAGCTGACGGCGACGGGCGCGGTACAGCCGCTGGTGGATGCGTTGCGGCAGTCGCATCGGGTGGTGTTGTTGTATGCCAGCCGCGAGACGGAACGCAATCATGCCGTGGTGCTGCGGCAATTTCTGCTGGAGCAGGCGACCGTCAGCGATTGCGAATGAAGGTACCGTCCTGCTGGCGGATGAATAATGCCGTCTGACCATCGGGCATATCGATCTCCAGCGCGCTGACCATCCCGGCGGCGTTACGTTGTAAACGCACTTGTTGCCCGATGTGCAGGGTGCTGAGCGGTTTGCCGGGGCCTTCCACCTGCGCCATGGCGAAGACATCGCCGACCGGTAGATCATTATCACGAAACAGCTGCGCCAGCGTCTGGCCCTGGGCTATCTGATAGGTTTGCCAGCGGGCGGCGGGGGCGGAAGGTGCTGCGGCGGTCGGCGGCGTTTGCGGTGTGGATTGCGGCGAAGGAGTCGCCGCGTTGTCTACCAGTTGTGCCTGCATGGGGACGCTCCGGGCACTGAGCGGGACATCTACCGCACGGGGCGCTGTCTGGGTGGTGGCGGGGGAATTGGGCCACAGCAGAACCACAAACAGCAGGAACAGCACTATCAGGATCCCGCGTCGATGAAAGCTGGGTAACGGATCCATCCAGCGGAAACTGTCGGGCATGCACCAGACGCGGCTCAACAGCGACGGCGGGCGTTCCTGGGGGGTTACGGGTATTTCCTCTTCCCTGACTCTTTCCGCCTGGTTGTCGGTGTCGGCCCGGCGATGTTGCCGCTGGCCCACATACTGCCGACAGGATTGCCACAATTGCTGGATATCCCAGACGGATTGCTTTCTCCTGGGCGCGATTCTGCCCATGGTGACCTCTCTTACTAGAATAAAATCAGCGTAATTATATCGATAATTATGGAGCGATAACCAGTTAAGGGAAAAATCCGACAGTAATCTCCGTGAGGATACGTTGAACTTTTGCCGCGCGATCCTCGCCGTACATGGCGGTGTGAGGGGCGACGGAAAATTTTACCGGTTCTCTTCGCGCTGTTATGCTGCGGGTTCGATATTTTCTGAGTAAAGGAACATCCATGACAACCCCCTCTTATGACAGCGTAGAAGCGCAGGCAAGCTACGGTATCGGTTTGCAGATTGGTCAGCAGTTACAGGAGTCCGGCCTGGCCGGCCTGATTCCGGAAGCGCTGGTCGCCGGTCTGCGCGATACGCTCGAAGGCAATGCGCCGGCGGTGCCGGTTGATGTGGTGCATCGCGCGCTGCGTGAAGTCCATGAGCGGGCGGATGCGGTACGTCGTGAACGTCAGCGGGAACAGACCGTGGAAGGGCAGAAGTTTCTGGAAGAGAACGCCCGTCAGGACGGTGTCAGCCTGACCGAATCCGGGTTGCAGTTCCGGGTGTTGACGCAGGGCGAAGGAGCGATCCCGGCGCGTCAGGATCGCGTCCGCGTGCACTACACCGGCCGTCTGATCGACGGTACCGTGTTCGACAGTTCCGTACAGCGTGGCCAGCCGGCGGAATTCCCGGTGAGCGGCGTGATCGCGGGGTGGATTGAAGCGCTGACGCTGATGCCGGTCGGCTCCAAATGGGAGCTCTATATCCCTCATCATCTGGCTTACGGCGAACGCGGCGCCGGCGCGTCGATCCCGCCGTTCAGCGCGTTGATTTTCGAAGTCGAACTGCTGGAAATCCTGTAATTCCCCCCTCGGCCGGGCGTTCCCGGCCGATTTCCTTCCTCGCGAGATTTAGCCGCCGGATGGCCCGGCGTCAGTCCCCCTCGTTGATGCGTCGTCATTCGCCAACAGCGGTCGATAGTGGTGAACCTGCCGCATGGCGACCAGATCCTTACGTCTGACCACATTGGTGGGGGAGCCGCTCCCGGCCAGCGAGCGCGTGTCTATCGTCAGCGTTGCCGCGCCTTCGTCCTGCCATCGCAGTTGTTCGGTACGGGGAAAATGGAACGTGTCCGGCCCGAATACCCCGCTATAACCCCCTTGCGCCTCGGCGTGGCAGCGGTTGGCGAACGCCAGATAGAGATTGTTTTCCCCGGCGCGCGTGCGGAACAGGTGCCAATGCAACGGATCGGCGCCGGTGGGGATTGGATAGTTCTGCCCAACCCGGCTGCCCGGGTGCGCGCCGGTGAACCCGCCGTCGAGTGCGGCAGCGCAGGCGACGACATCGCATCCCTCCAGCGCCAGAATGCGCGCCGATTCCGGAAACAGCGCATCGTGGCCCAACAGCAGGCCGAGACGGCCGAGGGCGGTATCGAAGACGCCCCAGTGGTCGCCCGCGCTGGCCCAATGTCGATAGGCTTGCGGTAAATGAATCTGACGGTAATGGCCGACGACGCCCTCCGGCCCCAGCAGCAGCAGGGTGTTATAGCGCCGTTCGCCGTCTTGTTCCGCCAGCCCGAACGCCAGCCAGACGCGGTGGGTCATCGCCAGTTGCAACAGCGGCCGCAGTAATGGAGACTCCAGCGCGATGGCGCGCTGTTCCGGCGCGTCGTAACCCGTGACCGCCAGCTCGGGAAACACCAGCAGTTCGCTGCCTTGCTGGTCGATGGTCTGCCGCGCCAGCGCGGCCATACGCGCCACATTGCCGGCGATATCGTTGCCGGCATCGAACTGGAGCACCGAAATAATGCTCTGCCTGCCTGCCGGTAACGGGCGATGGTTGTAGAGCGTGAAGAAATCGGCGGGGTTCCACAGAAAGCTGTCGCTGAGCAGGCCGTGATAGAGCTCAGGGCGGCGCTGGCGAAAGACCGGTTCGCCCAGCACCCGACGAGGATGCCCGACGAGATCCAGCGAGGCATAGGCGATGCCGTCGCCGTCGTCCACCGTCGCCAGAATTTCGCCGTCCGGCGCGATAATGCAACTGCCGCCGCTGAACTGCACGCCCCGCTCCAGCCCCCAGCGGTTGCTTTCCAGCAAATAGCAGCCGTTTTCCATCGCCCGGCTGATCCAGTAAGGGGCGGGCGTGCGCTCCGCCAGCCAGTTACTGATGTGGCAGATGATATCCGCGCCGGCCAGCGCCAGTAGGCGGGCGGTTTCCACGTAGTGAATATCCATGCAGATCAGCATGCCGATGCGCCCGAGCGGCGTGTCGAACACCTGATGCCGTTCCCCTGCCGCCGCCCATTTGGGTTCGGAAATGTAAGGGTGGCTTTTGCGATGGCAACCGACGATCCCGTCCGGGCCAATCAGTACGGCGCTGTTGTAATACAGCCCGGTCCCCGCTTCCACCTCCGGCATGCCCAGTACGATGTAACACTGGTAACGCGCCGCCAGTGCGGCGAAGCGTCCGGTGGTGGGGCCGGGAACGGTTTCCACCTGGCCGGCGATTTCCTGCCGGTGGTACCAGCAGTAGCCGGTGGTGGCCATTTCCGGTGTGGTAATCAGTTTGGCGCCCTGCCGGGCGGCCTGTTCCACCAGCGTCAGCAGGCGTGTGATATTGGCTTCCCTGGCGCCGAACAGCGGTTCGAACTGCACGGCGGCGGCAAGCAATGCGGCGGTGGTCATGGCGGTTCCTTATCGGTTGATGGCGGGTTGGCGGTCACTCCTTGCGGGCCGCCAGCGCACCGGGCGTAGTCAGGGAAAACACGTCGTTGGCCTGAATCAAAGCGCAGGCCATCTCTTCGACGGTGATGCGCTTGTCCATTGCCTGGTGGCGCAGGATCTCGTAGGCGCGTTCTTCGCTGATGCCATGCATCCGCATCAGGATGGCTTTGGCCTCGCCGACGTAACGCATGCCCAGCATTTTCTTTTCCAGCCGTTCAAGGCGATCGGCCATACGGCGGCGCTGCTGGGCGTGGTGCAGCGCCATCACCATGGCGGAAAGCAGGCCGGATGCGCGGATCGGCGTGGTGATGGTGGCGCCGGCGCCCATCTCCAGCGCCTGATCGAGAAAGGTCGGGTTCTCGTAGGCGATCACCGAAACCAGCGCATGGCGGGCGGGATCCAGCCAAGGGGTTTCCAGTTCCGGCCGGTCGGACTGCGGCGTGAAAAAGATCACGTCGGTATCCGGCGGCAGCCGCTCCGGGATTGGCCAGAACGCCTGTACCCGGAATCCCATCCGGCGCAGGTGATTGGTCAGCGTGGCGCCGTCCTCGTCGTTGGGATGCAGGACGACGCAACGCACGCCGCGGCTGAGCAGCAAGGCGGTGGTACTGTTGTGAAGTGGGTTATGGCGCATGGGGATACTCCACTTTTGACAGTTTAGTGACCCAGTCCCCCTGAACCTGATTGGTCATGTAGGGGTCGGGCGGAACGATACGGCGCGATTCCCGCACAATGGTGAACTGGCCGTCCGGGTTGGACTGGCCGATGCGCGGGTAGAGGCCGGTATGGTGATTGAGCGGATCGACGCGAATGCGCCCCTGCGGCGCGTCGAACTCACTGCCGTACAGCGCCGGACGCAGCAGCGCAGCGCTGTCGCTGTCGCAACTACGCATGGCGTTGGCGAACAGATGCACCTGGCTGTAGGTCGCCTCCCAATTCATATCGGTAGTCAGCGTCGGGCCGAACATCAGGCGGAATTTCGCCAGCGCCGCCTGATTCGCCGGGGTCGCGATGCTTTGGAAATAGGGCGATGAAGTGAAGTGGCCCGCCGCCATATCGGCGCCCATCACGGCTATCTCGGTTTCCGAGGTGTTAAGGCTGCCGATGGGCATGGTTTCCGGGTCGAGCCCCTGTTCATAATAGGCACGGTATAAGTAGGGCACCGTTTGGCCGATGACGGTGCTGAAGATGAAGTCCGGCTGTTTTCTGCGCACCTCGTCCATCACCGCCAGAAAGGCGTCGTATGGCGCGTTCAGGTCAAGATAGCGTTCGCCGATCACCGCGCCGTCGTCCCGTTGCAGCAGTAGCTCCTGCATATTGCGGTTGCATTCGTATGGATAGATATAACGCGAACCGATCATGAACACCCGGGCGCCGAACTGGCTGGAGAGATAGTCCTCCAGCTGGACGCAGTTCTGGTTGGGCGCCGCGCCGCCGTAGAAAATATTTTCCGAGAATTCAAACCCTTCATACAGCTGGGAGTAGAACAGCAGGCGTTGGTGTTTCTCCACCACCGGCGTCATTGCCTTGCGGCTGCTGGAGGTGTAGCCGCCGAAGATGACGTTGACCTGATGCTCCACAATCAGTTGTTCCGCCAGCGAGCGGAACAGGGCGTTGTCCGATAGCGGATCCAGATGAATAGCCCGCAGCGGACGGCCGTTGATACCGCCCGACTGGTTGATTTCGCCGATCGCCAGCAGCGCGCCCCGCAGCTGGGATTGCTCCAGCAGCGCGGTGACGCCGCGGGAAGAGTAGAGTAAACCGATGTTGATGGGGGCTGATGACGCCATGGTGACTCGCTTTGTCCGGGTGAAAATGCGACGGCTCGCGCCATGCGGCGTCAGTGGGCCAGCAGATGCTTGTTCAGCATCGCGCCGACGGTGTATTTAGGGTCGACCATATTGCCCAGCCGCACTTTGCCGCATTGGCTCAGCAGCATGTAGGCGTCCCATTGCTCGAAGCCGAAGTCATCCACCAGCCAGTAAATCAGGTCGCGGTAGGCGATGCGGGTGGCATCCTCCAGCGGGCGGGCGCTGCCGATGCTCATGATGGTTTCCTGGTTTTCCATACGCGGCCAGGACAACGCCCAGCTTTTGATCAGGTCGACTTTGATGGTCGTTACCGACGGATACTCCACCGCGGTACCGCAGATTTCGCCGTCGCCCTGGCAGGCGTGGGCATCGCCGATGAACAACCGGCCGCCGGGCGCGCGTACCGGCAGATAGGTGATACTGCCGGGGCCGATATCGGGGACGTCCATGTTGCCGCCGTGACTATCCGGGGTCAGCGAGTTGATGGAGTCTATCTCCGGCGACACGCTGAGGGTGCCGATATGCGGTTTGTAGGGCAGCGTGTGGCGCGGGCTCCAGTAGACTTTTTCGTGGTCGAGCTTGATAAGCCGCACCTTCTCCGGCAGCGGATCGTTGAGCATGGCGGTAAGGTCGGTGCCGGTCAGTCCGCCGAAGTGCGGGATCATGGCGCAGATGCCGTGGTCGCTGCGCGGCAGCATTGACTCGATATACACCGCCAGCACGTCGCCTTTCTCCGCGCCGTTGACCATAATCGGGCCGTTTTGCGGGTTGAGAAACGGCATCTTCAGCAACTGGCTGGGCAGATCCTGCTCGGAGGTGATTGCGCCTTCAAACGCATCGCGGGTATCGACGATCACCCGATCCCCCGGTTCGATAGTCAGCACCGGTTCGGAATAAGGGCCGATGGTGTAATGGAACTGTTTCTGCCGCTCTTCGGTGAGGTGGTGCGTTATTGGCTGACGCTGGGCGCCGACGCCGCGCTGATACATGATGGATGCTTTCAACCAGTCGTGGTTCATGGTCATTTCCTCTGCAAGTGGGGCGTCGGCGCCTGACGCCGACGTCGGTCTGGGTTGCGGTGGTTACAGCGTCAGGTGGCGACGGATGGCGTTGTCGTCGCTGAGCTGCCGGCTGTCGAGGGTGTCGATCACCTGTCCTTTGTCCATAACGCAACAGCGCTGCGCCGCCCGCTGGATCATGGCGATATCCTGCTCCACCAGGATCACCGCCACCCGTAGCTCCCGGGCGATGCGCACCAGCGTGTCGGCGATGGCGGTGACGATGGAGGGCTGTATTCCTTCCGACGGCTCATCCAGCAGCAGAACCTTGGGCGAACCCACCAGCGCGCGGGCGATAGCCAGCTGCTGTTGTTCGCCGCCGCTCATGGTGCCGGCTTTCTGTTTCAGGCGCTGACGCAGGATCGGAAAGTAGTTCAGCACCTGTTCCAACAGCCCTTGCGCCAGTTCCCGGTGTTCGCGCACGAACTGCATGCCGACCTGCAGGTTTTCCGCCACGGTCAGGCCGGAGAAAATTTCCCGCCCCTGCGGCACGTAGCCGATGCCCAGCCGGGCGCGCCGTTGGGGCGTGGCGTGGGTGATTTCGGTTTCCCCCAACAGGATATGGCCCTGATGCACCGGAATGGTGCCGATCAGCGAGCGCATCAGGGTGGTTTTGCCCACGCCGTTGCGGCCGATCAGCCCCAGCACTTCGGCGCTGTTGAGTTGCAGGCTGGCGCCGTTGAGCACCAATCCGCCGCCGTAGCCGCTGGTGATGTTATTGATCTGCAGTAATACGTCGTTCATACGTTTACTCCCCGTTCTTTCCCAGATAGATGTCCGCCACGTCTTCCCGCGCCAGCACCTCGGCGGCGTCGCCGTCGGCGAACACCCGTCCGCCGTGCAGCACCGTGGCCTGCGAGGCGATTTGGCGCACAAAGGTCATGTCGTGTTCCACCACCATCAGCGTCAGCCCGTCGCGCTGCATCTGCCGGATCAGCTCGCCGGTGAGGTAGGTTTCCTCCACCGACAGGCCGGCGACCGGCTCATCCAGCATCAGCAGCCTGGGCTGTAGCGAGACCGCCATCGCGATTTCCAGCCACTGCTTTTTGCCGTGGGAGAGGTTGCCCGCCAGTTGGCGATGCTCGCTCGTCAGATTGAAGCGTTGCAGCAGATCGTCGAGGCTGTCTGCCGCGCGATGGGGCTCTGTGCGACGGTGGCTCAGCGAGAGTTGCAAATGCTGTTCCACGCTGAGGGCGGGAAAGATGCCGGGAATCTGAAATTTGATGCTCATACCGCGGCGGATGCGCTGGAACGGCGGCAGCGCGTTGAGCGGTTCGCCCTGAAAGCGGATTTCGCCGCTGCTGGGGCGATGTTCGCCGGTGAGCAGTTTGAAAAAGGTGCTTTTACCGGCGCCGTTCGGGCCGATAACGCAGCGGATTTCGCCCTGACGAATGCGGATATCCACCCCATGAATCACCTGTACGCCGCCAAAGCGTTTTCCTAATGCCTGGGTTTCCAATACCGGCGTGTTCATCGCGTACCTCCCACGTAGTGACCGATAACCGGCAGCCGCCGTAATTGCTGCGCCAGCCAGACCAGGATCCCCTCCGGTGCGACCAGCACGACGAACAGCAGGACAAGGCCGAGCAGGATCATGGCGTATTCACTGCCGTACACCGCCAGCCATTGCGACAACCACACCAACAGCGCGGTGATGGCGATGGTGCCGGCCAGGCTTTTGCGCCCGGCGGTGGCGACCCAGATCACCGGCATGGCGGCGGCGGTCAGCCCCATCGACGACGGGGTGATGTAGGAGCCCCACTGGGTATAGAGCACGCCGGATAACCCGGACAGGACGCCGCCGAGGGTGAAGATCAGCAACTGATAGCGGCGGATATCGATACCCAGCATTTCGGCGCGCTGCGGATTTTCACGGATGGCGGCCAGCGTCAGCCCGACGTTGCCGCGCAGCAGACGTTGCATCAGCAGGTAAGCGATGACCAGCAGCGCCAGAATCAGGTAGTAAAAGGCATTGCCGTCCAGCGTGAAGGGGTGTTCGCCGCCGAAAGGCAGGCTGAGCGGCGGCATGCCGGACATGCCGTTGAAACCGTTCAACCGGGCGCTGCCGATGACCCACTGCGGGCCGGCGGTCTGGGACATAAAGGTTTCCAGTACCAGCGTGAACGACAGGGTGACGATGCCGACGAAAATGCCGGTGACGCCGCCGTAGAACATCATGTAACCGAGGGCGCTGGCCACCGCGCCCGCTGCGGCCAGCGCCAGGATAAAGCCGGACCAGGTGGAGATGAAACCGTCGCCGAAGTTGAGGGTCAACACGCCGTAAACGTAGCCCGCCAGCCCGAAAAAGGCAGTCTGGCCGAAGGAGAGGATCCCGCCGTATCCCCACATGGCGGATAGCCCCATGGCGCAGAACGTCCATAGCAGAAAATAGGACAGATCGCCGGTGAAGGCGCTGTCGACCACCAGCGGCAACAGCATGGCGATCGCCAGCGCCAGCAACCCGCGCCATGAACGAAGGCCCGATCGGCGTCGCGCTTCAGTAGTGAGTCTCAGAGAAGTGGTCGTCACGGTCAGTTCCTTAACGGTTACGGGTGAACAGCTGGCCGACGCCGTTGGGCAACAGTCGGATCACCAGCATGGCGGTAATCAGCAGGCCGATCTGCCCGGCCAACTGACCGTACCAGGCATTCAGCCCGGTCTGGATGGCGCCGAGCGCCATAGCGGCCGGAATGGTGCCGATCAGTACATTGGCGCCGCCGACCACCACCGAGACGAACGCCTGCACGATGAAGGCGCTGCCCATGGTCGGTACGGCGGTCATGGTCGGGGCATAGAGGGCGCCCGCCAGCCCGGCAAGCCCGGCGCCGAGGGCGAAAGTCTGGGTATAGATGCGGTCGGTTTCCAGCCCGAGGCAGGACGCCATGCGGGCATTCTGGATGGTGGCGCGGGCGCAGACGCCGTAGTTGGTGTGAAAAAACAGCCAGTACAACACCAGCAGTACCGCAATGGCGATCAGCGGCAGCAGCGCACGGTAAGTCGCGAAAGAGTATTCGCCCAAGGTGAACGAACCGAAGGGGGTGGAGAGCCCTTCCAGCGAAGGGCCCGCCAGCAGCAGCATGCTTTGCTGAACGATCAGACTGATGGCCCAGGTGGCCACCACCGAGTCGTCCAGCCGTCCGTACAGGTGGCGCACCACCAGGCGTTCCACGGCGCAGCCCGCCATCGCCGCCGCGGTGGCGCCCGCCAGCATGGCGAGCGGCAACGGTAGCCCGGATTTGTTCAGCGTGATCGTGACGTAGGCGCCGCACATGATGAATTCGCCATGCGCCAGATTGATCACCCCCATCATGCCGAAGATCACCGCCAGACCCAGTGCCGACAGCACCAGAAAGGCGAAGTTATCGCCGAACGGGTAAAGCGCCGAATAAAGAACGGAGAGCAATAACATCAACAGGCAATCCTTGGTGCCCCGACCGGCACCGGTGAAAAAGAGGTATGCCGGGAAGCGTTAGGCCGCTTCCCTGACGTGATGCCCGGCTCAGGCCTTGGGCGGGTTGGACGGCGTGTACTGGCTGGTATCCGGTTTGACCGGCAGGTTGCAGCCGGCTTCGCCCAGCCAGTAGGGTTTGATGTCCGGCCAGACTTTGGGGATCTCCACCGAGTGGTCGTCCCGGACGTGCGCCAGATAGATGGTGTGGCTCAGGTGATGGCTTTTCGGGTCGATGCACACTTTGCCGGACGGGCCGTCGGTGCAGATGTCGCCGCTTTCCAGCGCTTTGCGTACCGCGACCTGATCGACGCTTTTGGCTTTTTCTACCGCCAGTTTGTACAGATAAACCGCGTCGTAGGCGTTGGCCGCTTCCTGGTTGATATACGGCTCGTCAGGGAACTTGGCGCGGAAGCGTTTTTTGAAATCATTGCTGGCGGGGCTATCCACCTCTTCGATGTAGTTGGCGGTCACGTACATGTCTTTCAACGCGGGCGGTTTGAAGCGTTTGTGCTCATAGGCCTGACCGACGTTGACGGAGCTGGCCATCGGCAGATTCAGCTTGGCCGCCGCCTGTTGTTCGTAGTAGGAGGACTGATTGGTGCCTACCAGCAACGTCACCACGAAATCCGGCTTGGCTTTCTGGATGTTCTGAATGGTCTGGCCGAACTGGGAGACGCTCAGCGGGATGAACTCTTCACCCACCATGGCGCCGCCATTTTCCTTGACGATTTTGCGTACCCACTCGGCGGAAATCTGCCCGAAGTTGTAATCGGCGGCGATGGTGTAAACCCGCTTGCCGTATTTTTCCATCATCCAGGGCAACAAGGTGGAGAACTGCTGTTCCGGCACCGCGCCGGTCACGAAGACGTTGCTATCGCAGACGCCGCCTTCGTACTGGTTGTTGTACCAGTAAAGCTGTTTTTCCTTGTCCATGATTGGGCGGATGGCTTCGCGGGAGGCGCTGGAGAACGCGCCGAAAATAACATCCACTTTATCGTTTTTAATTAATCGACGGGCCATTTGCTGGAAACGGGTATTATCCGATTGGGTGTCGTATTTAATTAATTCTACTGGGCGTCCGAGAATACCGCCTTTGGCATTGATCTCGTCAATCGCTAATTCGGTGGCATGGATCTTGGGAATAACGGGCAGGGCAAAGTTACCGGACGCATCCTCCAGTAAACCTATTTTTATCGGTTTATCCGCAGCGACGGCCATATTTGACGTGCTTATCGCCAATATGGATGCCAGCGCAAGTGTCAACGTGGCGTAATGACATTGTATTCTGGACATAATTACCCCTGATGTTGGTGTGAAAAAAAGCAAAAAAAAAGCCCCGCAACGTCAAATGACTTTGCATGGGGCTCTATTGCCTTCGCCACAAGCCGACAGCGTTGGCGGTCTTGCGGGGAGTGGCTATCAATATAGAAAGCGGAATAATTGGCTGTCAACGGCTAATTTTTATTATAAGTATTCTCTATTTAACTCACTTCCACTGCACATTGACGGGGCATGTCTGCACAAAAGATGAGCACGATGGTGGTGGATTTCCCTGCCTGACATGGGTGTGACGAAAACGATCTATAAAGAATACGATAATAGGTTCATTTTTTTCTATTAAATGCCGAATTGAATTAAGTTTGTTTCTTAATATACTGCAGTGATTATATTTTTATATTAACTCATGGTCATTATTGATATGCGTAAATGTATTTACTGATTTTTTTGATAATAAAATAAATCACAATGCGCAGTTTTTATTTCTCTGAATGCTAGTTTTTATAAAGACGCATTGCTAATATTAAATGCAACAGGTTCTATGTAAATAAATATTCTTATTGGTTTTGTGTGGCAATCATTATTCAATAATAGTGGTTGTTGTTAAATATGCCATCATCTCATTATTATTAGTGAACACATGGTTGCAAAGGTTTTTTATAAAAATAGATCACAAGAAGGTATTCCATGAACCGGATTTTTTGATTGGTATATTATATCTGTTTGTGATGGGGTATAACTCTGGTTGTGAATGATTTTTATTGAAATATTAACGTTGATTTATCAGTGGGTTGGAGGGTTGGCGGATCTTGGTATTATTTTTGTTTTTTATATTGAAAAAATGACCACTGTGAATTACACATTATATTGCACTTATTTGTTGGCGACGTATTTCATTTCATCCTGAAACAGGAAGGTTAACTATGGCTAAGTTATATAAAACGTTCTTTTTTACTGCGTTGATAATAGTCAGCGGTACGGCTCTGGCAGGAAAGGGTTGGCATTTGACAATTTATAATTCACTGGGTAGCGATGTTACTTTGAAGAGGGCCGGTGAAAGCTGTTGGTATTGGAATGATATTACTGAAGCACCGGTTGTAATTAAAAACAACAGTTCTAGGACTCTCTATACTGAGGAAAAAAACAGCGGTTCTTGCAATTCACAGAAATCCATCGCAGGCATAAATTTTTCTGGTACTAATCTGGATTCATTACATATGGAGTTAAAGGGAAGTCTGGGCGATTTTGGTCCGACGATAAAAACCAGTTTCAAATGTGATAATCATAGCGATTATGTTGGGTTGAGTTTAAAAGCCGATAACAAGGGCTCTTATTATGACGCGGGGCAGTATTCAGTATCTTGCGTTAATGCCGCACAGGAAGAGGTTACTATATATATACATCCTAAGAACTAATAGCCGATCCCAATAGGCTATTTTACTCATCATTCTGGATCAGGGCAGTGCTCGAAAACCGCATGTACTGCGGGTGTGTTCCGGTTTACTCGCTGAACCTGCTCGTTGGGCCGGACGATAAGTTGTCCGTTCAACATGCGTTGCATGTTGTTTGTGTACTGCCCTTGTCCAGATGGGTTGTGTCAATGACGTCTATTGGGATAGGCGCTAGGCATGGATATAACCACCGCTGGTTTATTCATCATCATGGCTATTAATGCGTTTACGCAATTTTAATAATTCCAATATATTCCAGTGTGAATGACTTCCCCGCTATTTTGAATCGAATTTCTATTGTGACTTAACGCTGTTACTTATAATGACGAGCGAATTCGGTGGGAACAACTGCATCGCGAGGTAAAACGCATACCGCGCGACAAACGCAAATAAGCAAGGCGCTCAATGTAATTCGATTCTTCGGGCGTATGCTAACCATGTCGCGTTCCCGTTGTTGGATGCACGCCCACTGTGCGTGCTGTCCTTCGCCTTGGTGAGGCGTTTAGATTTGCACCTGTGGCGGTGAATCATTGTGGCGTGCAGTTCAATTAATTCGTCATCGGTTATTTAAAATACAGCATGGATGTGAAGCGGTACGATAGCGCTTAAGACTCTGGCGGCGTAGACGCGGAACATCGCGAAGAGTCTGTGCATCCCTCTCAATCGCCCCCTGGCGAACCCATATAGCGAACATCCCGAACGTAACACCGGAGAAATTAGCCATTTTCTGATAGCTGCGGGCCGTGACGGGACGTATAAAGAAGCCATCCGCCGCATAGCGGTGAAGCTGAGGTTGTTAACATGATGAAGCCACTGTTATTGGGGATTGTGATGGCGGGCGTACTGGGCGCCGCAGTCGCGGTACCTGCGGCGCAGGCAGACAGCCTGAGCCTGGCGTTGCCCGGTATCTATCTGCATATCGGTGATCGTGACGATCGTGGCTACTACTGGGACGGTGATCGCTGGTGCGATCCCGACACATGGTATGCCCACCGGCACCACCCGCGTCAGGTTTATTACTATGAACCGCCGCCGCCGCGTGTCGTGGTGGTTGAGCCGCCTCCGCCGCCGCGTCCGGTTTATATCGTGCCCGGCGGCCCCGGCCCTGGCCCCGGTTGGGGACATCATCACGGCGGCGGCCCGCGCTGGTAGACCGGCACAACGGGATAGGGTTCAATTCCCTATCCCTCCGCCAGATTCAATGACTAAACCGCTGATTGTTTTCAGCGGTTTTTCGTTTCTAGAGCCTCGAAAATCATTTGGCATAAAAAGGTCGTGTGGATGTACTTATTTCGACTTTCCTGAGTCACCACCGCTTTATCAACAAGTAAGATTTATTGTGCTGAGTCAATATATGATTTTGATAGGGAGTTCGTGGAAAATTTGTTGAAACGATGGTTTTCGTCATTTGCATGGCGGTGCTCTCAATGTTATTTTGGCCTGCCATATAGCAATTAATTGAAAAGCATACGCTCTGTTTATTGGACTTTAACCGCCTTGCGGTCTCATTCCTTTAATTGTCGTGTTGTGTTTCTATGGAGCTATCCTTATGTATGTTTTTCGAATTCATATTAGACCCCATGGTGGTTCCGCCACCCTGGAAGATACTTTTAATTACTGTATTAACAATGGTGTTCTTGGTGTTGGGTGGCAAGTTGAATTAACACCAGCATCTTGGGATGCCTATTTGCAAGAAGCCGAAAAAATTCATGATAATTTACAGATACCTAAATATATTAAGCGGTGGGTGTCTGAGGGAGATTTAGTCTGGACAAGAAATGCTAAGGGAATGTACTACCTGGCAAAAGTTAAGTCTGGTTGGGAGTATTGGATGGGGGCTGAGGCCATGGAGAAAGATATCGATATTGCCAATATATTTAGGGTTGATATTGTTCCAGTTAGTTTAGATGCTGTTCCAGGAAAAGTTATCGCATGTTTTCGTCCTGCAAGAACGATGCAGGAAATTGCGAGTGGGCCTGCCGTAGAATATTCGAAATATCTATGGAATAAATTAACTGACCGAAATGATTATGACGTTGATCACATGATGGCGTCAGATATTTTTGAGCTTCTTGATGATGAAGAAACTGAAGATCTTGTATTCCTCTATATGCAGGCAAAAGGTTGGTTTATCGTTCCGAACTCTAGAAAAAAAGATACAATGAGTTTCGAGTTTTATGCAATAGATCCACAGACAGGTAGCCGGGCGCTAACACAAGTCAAGACAGGTTCAGTTGAATTAAATCAGGATGATTATGCTGAGTTTGATGAAACAGTTTTTTTATTTCAGTCAAAAGAGAATTATTCTGGAGCGTCCCATTCTAATGTTTTTTGTATAAAACGTAGAGAACTACTGGATTTTATGCATAAATCTTATTCGTGGCTTCCTTCTTTTTTGAAACAAAAAATAGATATGAGCAAAATGTTGTCAGGTTGATTTATGCACAGAGATGTGTTTGTGTGTGGTTATATAATTTCACAATTTCAAAATGAGATGCAAGGAGTGAATATGGATATATCGTTATCTTTAAATGCAATTGTTGATTCATTGGTTTATCAAAATAAAATCAAAAGGGAAAAGGTGGGTGAATATTTAGAGGCTGTAGCTAGGGATGCACAGTTACTGGCTGAGATTTGGGAAAAGGTATGGTGGCAGTTGCACGATGTTGAACTGAATTTGAGCGTGGATATTGAAGAAAAATGTATGGAGGACTTAGCGGGGATATTTCCGCAGTTGTCAAAAAAATATAGCCATTTCAATTCTAGAGTATATGGTAGACTAGAAGAGTTCTATTTAACCTTATCGTCTGCAGTGGGAGGGAAGGTGAATTTAGTATTTCATGATAATTTTTGTTTTCATCTGGCTTCTTTGATTCATGCAAGAAAAAAATCTCACGATTATATTAAATTTCTAGATTCATCTCGGTTTATTAACATTGAACAATGCAATGATGCTATTCATGATGGTAAAATTTTGATAGAGATTTTATATAAAGAGGCCAATAAACTTGATTCTCTTGCTAAATTATATAGAGCCAATGGACAAGGAACAGATTAATTCACTAAGAAATGAGTCTGTGCTCCCAAAAGAGACTGTACATAATTCTGTGTAACTACATATTAAAGGTGAACGCCCAGGCGATCACCGCGCTCGATAATAAAGCGGCCCATCGTCGCCGCCAATCCTTCAACGGCATCGGCCATTTCTGTGATGCCGCCAGGCGCGCAGCCATACTACCTTTTTCACTGATGCGTCCGTCGCGAACACCTTCCATTTTTTGATGGTATGCCGGAACACGCTGTTCAGCGATCAGGTCAGTGCGCTCGGTAGCACTGGCTTTTCACGTTCTCACTGCTTTCTGTGGGAATATCCTTTCCCCCCATGGCGCTTTTCAGGCTTCTCCCCGCAGTGCCCTTGGGAACAGCAGGTTGTTTTCCAGATGGATGTGTTCCATCAGGTCGGTAATAAATTCACCGATGCCCGCATACAGGGCGCGCCAGGTATTGCAGGCATCGGCAGGCGGCGTCAGGTTATCGGTGAGTGTTTTGACGACCTCAAGCTGCTGGCCGGCGTCATCGTGTTCATGCTCCATAACGGATATCGGCCCGGCTGCTTGTCGCCCCATTCCCGCTTGAATCATCGGAAACAGAATCCGCTCTTCTTTCATCATATGCTGAGACAAATCATCGAGGATCAGTGTGAGCTGGGCAGCCAGACCATGCGGACAGGCGGATTTGTCCTGATGCACACGTTCAACTTTTTCGGCCATGATGATCAGTTCCGGCAGTTGCTCGCGGTGGCGATCGTGGAAACGCTGGACAATGTACGGGATCATGTCGTTCAACGGTGCCGCCCGCCAGTTTTTTTCCGATGGCGGCTCAGCGTCCAGTTCCGCCAGCCGTGCTTCCAGCATGGCGATATCCAGCTGACGCTTACCGGCGGCGTGTTGCAGCGTCTGTTTGCCGCCACAGCAGAAATCAAGATTGAACTCGCGGAACAGCGCGGTAGCGCGGGGAATAGCGATGGCCAGTTCGCCTAAGGATTTTTCGCGGTAGTGCATAGTAGTGACCCCTGAATGGTGCAAATAATAAGATGCATTTTAAATGCATCTTATTGAGGCGGCCATCACCCAAAAGGGGTAGATTTATCCGTGTGCGAATGAGACGGGTCGTAATAAGGGCGCGTGCCACGCCCTCACTCGGTTGAGCCGTCTTCCATGCGCGGCTCAACCTTGTTTGCGTCGGTTACTGTTGTTGCAGATCGACGCGGTAAACCGCGAAGCCGATATCGTCGGTGCCGACCTGCGTCAGCGGGTACTGGGCCTTCTCCTTGATAAACGCTGCCGCTTTGGCGGAGGGCGCGGTTTCCAGCCGAATATCCAGCGGCGTATCGCTGACGATGCGCGCCAGGCGCCAGTTGTTGTCCGCCTCCGGTTTCACTTCGCCGGATTTTTTCGTCTCGGCGCTGATGTAGGCCGCCAGCACCGAGCGATTCTCATCCGGCGACGCGAAGGCGATGTGCTTCTCGCCGGTGCCGGCGAATTTCTCGCCATAAGCGCGATAGTTATTGGTGGCGATCAGGAAAGTCGCTTTCGGATCGATGGGTTTGCCGTTGAATGTCAGCGCTTCAATGCGATGAGCATTCGGATTGATGAGTTTGCATTCGCCGTCGTAACGGGCGGGCTGGGTGACGTTGATCTGGTACTTCACGCCGTCGATCACGTCGAAATTGTAAGTCCGGAAACCGTCCCAGTTGATCAGGGATTGCGGCTTGGCGTTGTGGATATCGATCTGGTTGAACTGGCCGGCGGAACATTCCAACCATTCGCGAACCTGCTCGCCGTTGACTTTCACCACCACTAACGTGTTGGGGTACAGGTACAAATCGGCCGCGTTGCGGAAGGTGAGCTGGCCTTTTTCCACTTCTACGTAACCAGCCGGATCGTTCTTGCGTCCGCCCGCTTTGAACGGCGCCGCCGCGGAAAGTACCGGCAGTTTCGCCAGATCCGGGTCGCCCTGAATAAAGTGTTCGACATAGGATCGCTGGGCGTTATTGACGATCTGCACGGTGGGATCGTCCTGAATCAGCGACAGGTAGCTGTACATGTTGTCCGAGGCTTGGCCGATCGGCTTGCTGACAAACTCGCGGGTTTTTTGATGCGCTTCAGACAGCACTTGCACCAGTTGCGGATCTTCCGCCGCCACCGATGTTTTCTGGGTCTTGTCGTAAATCGGGCGGGCTTGTGCCGTGCCCTGTGTGACTTTCCAGGCGCCGTGGTCGTTGTTCAGCACCAGATCCACCACGCCCAGATGGTCGCCCCACATGCCCGGCATGACTGCCGGAATACCATTGAGCGTCCCGCGCGCGATGTCGGCGCCCTTGATGGCGGCGAAGTCTTTACTGGGGAATACGGCATGGGCATGGCCGAACAAGATGGCGTCAATGCCGGGGATTTGGCTCAGGTAGTAGACCGAGTTTTCCGCCATGGCGCGGTAAGGCTCGGCGGAGAGGCCGGAGTGCGGGATGGCGATAACGACATCCGCGCCTTTTTGGCGCATTTCCGGAATCCATTTTTTCGCCGTTGCGGTGATATCCGCCACCGTGACTTTGCCGCTGAGGTTGGCTTTGTCCCACACCATTATCTGCGGCGGTACGAAGCCGATGTAGCCGATGCGCAGCTTATGCGTCTTTCCGTCGCGATCCCTGACCTCGGTTGGCTTGATCAGATAGGGCATGAACAGCGGTTTTTGGGTTTTGGCGTTCAGCACGTTGGCGTTGACGTAGGGAAAATGTGCCCCGGCCAGCGCATTTTGCAGGTAGTCCAGACCGTAGTTGAATTCGTGGTTGCCGAGGTTGCCGACGGTGTAATCGAGGGTGTTCATCGCCAGGTAGACCGGGTGCACTTCGCCTTTTTGTAACCCTTTCGCCGCCATATAATCGCCGAGTGGGCTACCTTGAATGATATCGCCGTTGTCGACCAATACGCTGTTGACGACCTGCTGTCGGGCGGCATGAATCAGGCTGGCGGTGCGCACCAGGCCGAATTTGTCCGTCGCGCTGTCTTTGTAATAGTCGAAGTCCATCATGTTGCTGTGCAGGTCGGTCGTTTCCAGCACGCGCAAATCGACGGTGGCCGCCTGGGCGGTGGCGGAAAGAATGGCGACCGAAAGCAGGCTCAGCGCCAGCGTGTGTTTCATGGTTTTACTCCTGTAGCGGAATTAAGTAGGGTGTATATCTCAGATAATCATGAATATTGTGTTACCTGCCATCCCAAAATGTGAGCTGTAATAGAAATCCAGCAATATTGTGCTCAACAGTGTGGACTGTCCTGTCGTCATAACGGGTTATGCATGGGGCAACCAGATGATTTGCCAACGGTTAATTAAGGTGAGGTCATGCTAGAACATATCTGCCAACTGGCGCGGGACGCCGGCGAGGCGATCATGCAGGTTTATAACGGTCATCAGCCTATCGACGTGGCCCGCAAACAAGATGATTCACCGATAACGGCGGCGGATCTGGCGGCGCACCAGGTGATCAAGCGGGGGCTGGAGAGTCGTTACCCGGATATTCCTCTGCTGTCGGAAGAGGATCCCCCCGCCTGGTCGGTACGCCAGACGTGGCAACGTTATTGGCTGGTCGACCCGCTGGACGGTACCAAGGAATTCATCAATCGTAACGGCGAGTTTACCGTCAACATTGCGTTGATTGAGGAAGGTAAACCGGTGCTGGGCGTGGTGTATGTGCCGGTGACTGGCGTGATGTACGCCGCGGCCGGGGGGAAAGCCTGGAAAGAAGAGGGCGGGCAGCGTCATCAGATTCAGGTGTATGACGCTCGGCCGCCGGTGGTGGTGGTGAGCCGCTCCCATGCGGATGCCGAGCTGGAGGATTACCTGAGCCAGCTCGGTGAACACCGCACGGTGTCGGTCGGCTCATCGCTGAAGTTTTGTCTGGTGGCGGAAGGCCGCGCTCAGCTTTATCCCCGTTTTGGGCCCACCAGCGTCTGGGATACCGCCGCCGGCCATGCTGTGGCGCTGGCCTCTGGCGCGCAAGTGACCGACTGGCAGGGTAAACCGCTCTCCTACCGCCCGCGGGAGTCATTTCTCAATCCGGGGTTTCGTGTCTCCCTGTTCTGAGCTGGCCTGGCTCAATAGCACCTGCAGCAGGTTGACGACCTGCTGTACCTCCTGGCGGTTGAGCGACCCGTCCTTCACGTAGCGTATCCGCCCTTCCTTATCCAGTACGATGACGGCCGCGCTTTTCGGCGTCAGCTGCCAGGCTTTGCGTACTTCACCCTGATTATCCAGCACAAATTGCGTCCAGGGGTATTGCGTCTTGCCTGCCTCTATTCGTTTGCGGACGAAAAAGCCGGTACCGATGACGGCCTCGTCGGCATTGACGATTGTCGTCGTTTGGTAATATTCGCGCGGTAGATTGGCCGCCTTGAGTGCGGTCATCAACGTTTCATTCATATTGCGGGCGGACATGCGGCCGGCAATGTGTTGAATCAGCCGGACTTTCCCGACAAGTTGTGCGCTGCTCCAGCTCAGATAGTGGGGTTTCCCGTCCTGGTATTGCAGTTCGCCGCCGTCGGAGACGACGACATCCGGCAACATGCGATAGAGGGGCAAGATATGAGCGGGCAGCCAGCGGGGGAATATTAGCAGTACCCATATTGTCAGCAGGCAGGCGCGGCGCGTCATGACGTTTTCTCCCTTATACGATCCGAGCGTGAGGCCTTTGCGTCACGTGATACCTATAAGCGTAGATAGCGAAAAATGGTCTGTCCTGTTTGCCGGGGTGAGTTTGTGGTGTTCCGCACACTCGCTATAAACCTGAATGTTTATACTGATTTAAAAGGTATGGCATTCATCTGTTCGGTAAAAATATGTAAAATCCGTCAAAAATGCTGTACCGGCGGGAACTCACCGCATTCTAATGGCACTAATAGAGGTAACTTGAGTGTCATCGGTCATGGTTGTTCTGAGTGTGTTCCCTACGGGGACGGACAGAACGGATGAGCAGGACGGGAGGAGAGTAGCAATGATGAAGATCTTCGAACGTTACAATCCCTTGAAGATTGCTAAGTACGTGAAGACCTTATTCAAAGGGCGAATTTACATTAAGGGCATCGGCGCTTTTGAATTTGATTACGGTAAGATCCTGCTGCCGAAAACGCAGGATAAACAGCACCTGGTCGTGATGTCGGAGGTGAATCGGCAGGTGTTGAAATTGCAGGCGGAACTGGGGTGAGCCCGATGACGGCCGCGCAGGTAAGAGATAACGGCCCGTCGCGGGCCGTTTTAGTTTATTCCCCGGATGGCGCGGCAGCCGGAGGCGTCGCGGCCGTTGCGTTGGCTTTCTCTTCCACTCGTGTCACCAGCAACTGGTCGATTTTGTAGCTGTCGATGTCCACCACTTCAAACTTATAACCGGCATAGCGGACGAAGTCGGTACGTTTCGGGATTTTACGCAGCATATACATCATGAAACCGCCGATGGTTTCATAGTTGTCGGAGTGAGGAAATTCGTCGATATCCAGCGCCCGCATGACGTCGTTGATCGGCGTACCGCCTTCGACCAGCCAAGAGTTTTCGTCGCGGGCGACAATTTGCTCTTCCAGCCCTTGTCCTACCAGATCGCCCATCAGCGTGGTCATCACATCGTTCAGGGTAATGATCCCCACCACCAGCGCGTATTCGTTGAGAATGACTGCGAAATCCTCCCCGGCGGCTTTGAAGCTTTCCAGCGCTTCGGACAGCGTCAGCGTATCCGGCACGATCAACGTCGGGCGGATTTGCATCCCGCTGGTCAACTCCAGGCTTTGGTTGCCGAGTACCCGGTTCAGGAGATCTTTGGAATCCACATAGCCGATGATCTGGTCGATGTTGCCGTCGCAAACCAGAAACTTGGAATGCGGCTGCTGGGCGATTTTCTCTTTGATGTGCGCTTCTTCTTCGTGCAGATCGAAAAACACCACGCTTTCCCGCGAGGTCATGGAGGATGCGACGGTACGCGATTCCAGCTCGAACACGTTTTCAATCAGCTCGTGTTCCTGCTTGCGTAACACACCCGCCAGCGCACCGGCTTCCACTACCGCGTAAATATCGTCGGAGGTGATGTCTTCCTTGCGTACCATCGGCAGTTTCAACAGGCGGAAAATGCCGTTGGCCAGGCCATTGAACAGCCATACCAGTGGGCGAAAAAGCCACAGACAGAAGCGCATGGGGTTGATGATCCGTATGGCGACGGCTTCTGGAGCAATCATACCAATGCGTTTCGGCGTCAGATCGCCAAACAGAATGAACAGGCCAGTCACCAGTGTGAATGAACAGACAAAGCTCACTCGGGTCAGGATATCGGCGGGCACCAGGCTGGCGAACAGCATATCGAAATAGGGGGAGAAGGCGGCATCGCCGATGATACCGGCCAGGATCGCGACCGCATTGACGCCAATCTGGATCACGGTAAAGAAAATACCCGGCGTCTCCTGGAGTTTCAGTACCAGCGCTGCATTCAGGTCGCCCTCATCGGCCATCAGCTTCAGTTTGATCTTGCGGGAAGCGGCCAGCGATATCTCGGATAAAGAAAAAAACGCACTGATGGCGATGAGGAACAGGATTACTAACAGACTGTTTAACATGGTTTTTTTGTGTCGCCCAACGGGCGATCACGAGCCTCGGAAAGGTAATGGTTTGATGTATCGGCGATGTAAGCGTCGCCGAGAGAGCCGTACTATGGCGCTGTCGGCGACGATTATAGCAAGCGTGCTCAAATTGCCGCCAGTCTCACCCTGCGGGCGGCAGGCACACACCGGTACCGCCCAGCCCACAGTAGCCGTGCGGATTCTTGTGCAGGTACTGTTGATGCTCGTCTTCGGCGTAATAAAAAGGGCCGGCCGGCTTGACCTCGGTGGTCACGGCGCGCAGATCGCCCGCGTCGCGCATGGCTTGCTGAAAGCGTCGCCGGCTTTCTTCGGCTGCGCTTGTCTGGGCGGGCGTGGTGGTGTAAACCGCAGAGCGGTACTGGGTGCCGATATCCCCACCCTGCCGCATGCCTTGCGCCGGATCGTGGGATTCCCAAAACAGCTGCAACAACTGCGAATAGCTGATCTCCGCCGGATCGAACACCACTCGTACCACCTCGGCGTGACCGGTTTGCCCGGTACAGACTTCGCGATAGGTGGGGTTGGGCGTATAGCCACCGCTGTAGCCTGCCGCGGTGCTGTATACGCCCGGCTGCTGCCAGAACAGGCGTTCGGCGCCCCAGAAACATCCCATCGCAAACAGGGCGACCTCCATCTGGGCCGGAACATGCGTCATTGAGTGCTGACTAACCACATGCAGACGCGCCACCGGCATCGGCGTGATACGGCCGGGCAAGGCTTCCGCCTGGCTGACAATCCGGGTTTTATCGAAATGCGTCATCGCGTTTAAGCTCCTGATTGAATGACCGGTGAATGGGGCCGCGTTCCGGCGTTCGGGCAGTGTCCCCATGTCTTGATAACGTGTTTCCCCGTTCTGCGCCAGCGATACGCAGCATGGCGAGTAATGAACCTTATCATGATGTTTATCAGATATATGCCATTTTCATCTTTTTCAATTAGTCTCTATAGTTAACTCAATATAAACAGATGAATGACGACAGGCGTTTTCGTCGCCTGATACTGCCGGGACGCGACGACAGTGATTAATAACCGCAACAAACGCCGGCTCTGCGGCATGGCGCTTAGTCAGACGCTGATACTGTGCGGCGTGCTGATAACGCCGCCGACGATGGCGGCCTCCTCCAATGTGCGTTTGCAACTGCTTGGTTTGAGCGGCGATGTGCAGAAAAACGTCAGGGCCCGGCTTTCCACCATTTCCCCGGATGAAGTCAACGCCGACAGCCGCTTTCGCGCCCGCGTCGACGAGGCAATCCGGCAGGGGCTGCGTGCGATGGGCTACTACCAGCCCGATATCCATTTCGACTTCATCCCTGCCGAAGGCCGGGGACGCCCGGTGCTTAAAGTCACTGTCGATCCCGGCGAACCGGTCACTATCGCCGGTTCCAGCATTGCCATGCGCGGCGAAGCGCAGCATGACGAAGACTATCTGCGGCTGGTGGCTGAACATCGTCCGAAAGTGGGGGCGGTGCTGAACCACGGCGCTTATGACAATTTCAAAAGCGAGCTGAACAACCTGGCGATGCGCAAGGGGTATTTCGACGCCCGCTTCAATAAAAGCCAGTTGGGTGTGATGCAGTCCACTCGTCAAGCCTGGTGGGATATCGATTATGATAGCGGCCCACGCTACCGCTTCGGAAAGGTGACTTTCCGCCATGCTCAGATTCAGGAGCAGTATCTGCAGGCGCTGTTGCCGTTTCATGAAGGCGATGCCTATACCACAGAGCAACTGGGCGAGTTAAACCGGCGTTTGTCGGCCACCGGTTGGTTTAATTCGGCGGTGGTTTCGCCGGATTTCGAGCGGAGCCGGCAGAGTAAAGTCCTGCCGCTGGACGCGGTTCTGACGCCCCGAACCCGCAATAGCGTAGAAACCGGGGTCGGGTACGCCACCGATGTCGGCCCGCGTCTGAAAACCGTCTGGAATAAACCCTGGGTCAACAGCTACGGCCACAGTTTCACCAACAGCCTCAGTCTGTCCGCACCGGAACAGCAACTGGATATGAGCTACAAAATCCCGCTACTGAAAAGCCCGCTGGAACAGTATTACCTGGTACAAGGCGGTTTGAAGCGGGAAGACCTCAACGATACCCAATCCGATACCACCTCCTTGAATCTGGCCCGCTACTGGGAGCTGAACAGCGGCTGGCAGCGTGCGCTCAATCTGCATTGGACGTTGGATCACTTTACGCAGGCCAGCGTCACCAACACCACCATGCTGATCTACCCCGGCGTGAGCTTCAACCGCACCCGCCAGCGCGGCGGTCTGATGCCGGACTGGGGAGATACGCAGCGCTATTCCGTGGATGTTTCAAACACCACGTGGGGATCGGATCTCGATTTTGCGATCTTTCAGGCGCAGAACGTATGGATCCGCACACTGGAGGAAAAGCACCGTTTCGTCGCCCGCGCCAATCTGGGCTGGATTGAAACCGGCAGTTTTGCCCGCGTACCGCCGTCGCTGCGCTTTTTTGCCGGGGGCGATCGCAGCATTCGCGGCTACAAGTACAAATCCATCTCCCCCAGGGACAGCGACGGTAAGCTGACCGGCGCGTCAAAGCTGGCGGCCGGCTCGTTGGAATACCAATACAACGTCAGCGGTAAATGGTGGGGCGCGGTATTTGTGGACAGCGGCGAGGCCGTCAACGATATCCGCCGCAGCAACATCAAAACCGGGGCGGGCGTCGGCCTGCGCTGGGCATCGCCGGTCGGGCCCGTCAAGCTGGATATCGCCCGGCCGATCGGTGACGACGACAAGCATGGGTTGCAGTTTTACATCGGGCTGGGGCCGGAACTATGAGCAGGGTGAAAAAAGCCGGGATCGGCCTGGGCGTATTGGTCGCCACGCTGCTGGTGGCGCTGTTGCTGTTGGTCGCGACTGCGCCGGGGGCGCATCTGTTGCTGTCCGCGGCAGTACGCTGGGTGCCGGGGCTGGAGATTGGGCGGGTGGAAGGCGGCTGGCGGAATTTGACGTTAACGGATGTGCGTTATCGGTCGCCGGGTATCGACGTTAGCGCCGGTGCATTGCATGTGGCGTTGCAGCCGACTTGTCTGTGGCGCAGTCAGATCTGTCTGGAGGATCTCGCGCTGCAGGCGTTGACGGTGACGGTAGATTCCGCCGGGCTGCCGCCGTCGGCGCCGACAGCCGGCGACACATCGCCGGAAACGGACATCACCGCACCGGTGACGCTGGCGCTGCCGCGCATCCGGCTGGACAACAGTCGCATTCAGGTGGATGGCGTCCGCATTGAATTACCATCGTTGCAAACCGGCATCCAATGGCAGGGGCGGTCACTGACGCTGTTGCCGACCCGGATTGACGGCATGAATCTCGTATTGCCGAAAACACCGGCGTCACCTGTCGCTGCACCGCCGGGGGCGGATACGACGCCGTTGGGCGAACGCCTTCGCACGTTGTTCGCGTCTCCCCTGTTGCCTGACATGCCGTCGGTGTCGTTGCCGCTGGACGTCACGGTTGCCGATCTTCAGGGGGAATCCTGGTCGATCATCGGCGAGCAGACGGTCAATGTGACGCGGCTGCACGTGAAAGCCGACGCCCGGCAGCAGGGCGTGACCTTACAACAGTTGGCCGTGCAGTTGCCGCAGGGCGCGCTGTATGCCCACGGCGAGGCGACGCTGGCGGGAGACTGGCCGCTGACGCTCAATGCCAACGCGATCTTGAATATCGAGCCGCTGAAAGGCGAGCGTCTGCGTTTGACGGCGGCGGGCGCGCTACGGCGACAACTGGCTCTGGCGCTTAACCTGTCCGGCCCGCAGCGGGCGCAGCTTGACGTCAAGATGGAGCTGGCGCAGGCGGGGTTGCCGCTGACGGTCAGCGTACAAAGCCAGCAGCTGCGCTGGCCGTTATCGGGCGAGGCGCAGTATCAGGTGGACGGACTGCGTCTCTACCTTGGCGGCAAGGCGACGGACTACCAGCTTGCGTTGCGCGGCGCACTGGGGGGGGCGGCGCTGCCGCCGGGGCAGCTGACGCTGGAGGGCACGGGATCGGAACGACAGTTTTCGCTATCCCGCCTGCGCCTTAGCGCGTTACAGGGCACCGCGGATCTCAGCGGGCGTGTGGAGTGGCCGCAGGCCGTGCGCTGGCAGGGGGAGCTCGCGTTGCAGGGGATCGATACCGCCCGGCAGTGGCCGGATTGGCCGCTGCGGCTGGATGGGGGGCTGAGCATGGCCGGCAGTCTGGAAAGCGGGCGCTGGCAAATCGAGGTGCCCCGTTTGGCGCTGGACGGCAGCTGGCGCCAGAACCGGCTGTCGGCAAAAGGGAGCCTGAGCGGCGGCGCCGATGGCCGCTGGAAGGTGCCGTCTCTGACGCTGGCGTTGGGGCGCAATCAATTGGCGATACAGGGGGAACTGGCCGAACAGTGGAACCTGACCGGGGAGCTGAACGCGCCGGTGCTGAACCAGGCATGGCCCGGTCTGGCCGGGCAGGCGACGGGGCGGCTGCGGCTGGATGGCAACCGCGATGCGCCGCATCTGCTGGCTGACCTGACGGCATCGGCCGTGCGCTGGCAGGCGCTGTCGCTCAGTCAGCTCACGCTTAAAAGCGATGTGCGGGCCGGGCGGCAGGTGCAGGGAACGCTGGCGCTGCAAGGCCGGCAATTCACGCAGGGCGACATGCGTTTGTCGGCGTTTTCCTTACAACTGCAGGGCGATGAGGCGAGTCATCAATTGCGGCTGAACGTGAGCGGCGAGCCGGTCGCCGGCCAGTTGGCGCTGCACGGGCGTTTTGACCGGGCGCAGCAGCGCTGGCAGGGCGACCTCTCCGATACCCGTTTTGAGACGCCGGTCGGCGAGTGGCGTCTGGCGCAGAGTGTGGCGCTGGACTATCAGGCTTCGGCGCAGAAACTCACCGTAGGGACACATTGCTGGCGTAATCCGAATGCCGAGCTGTGTGTGCCGCAACCCATCGAAGCCGGGCCGGCCGGTAAAGCCAGTGTGGCGCTCAATCGGCTTAATCTGGCTATGCTGGCGCCGTTTCTGCCGCCGGAAAGCGCGCTGTCCGGTACGCTTGCCGGCAATGCCGACGTCAGTTGGCAGAGCAAGGGCGGTTTACCGGAGGCGAAAGTGATGATTTCCGGCCAAAACGTCACGCTGCGTCAGCGTATGCAGGGCAATACTCTGCCGGTTGTCTTTGATGCGTTGACGCTCAACGCCGCGCTGCGACGGGGGCAGGCGGTGCTGGGTTGGCAGATGGCGATTCGGGGCAATGGGCGTTTCAATGGCGATGTGCAGATTAGCGATCCGCAACATCGGCGTGATTTGAGCGGTACCCTTGTCGTGAGCAATCTGTCGCTGGATATGCTGCGGCCGCTGTTGCGGCAGGGCGAAAAAGCGGCCGGACGGCTGGACGCTAATCTGCGGCTGGCGGGGAATCTGCAACGACCGTCATTATTCGGGCAGGCGTCGCTTGACGGGCTGGAGATCGACGGTATCGGTTTACCGGTGGCTGTTACCGATGGTCGGCTGGCGCTGGGCTTTAACGGGATGTCCTCCACCTTGCAGGGATATCTGAAAACGACGCAGGGTCAGGTGAATCTGGCGGGGAATGCCGACTGGGCGCAGCCGGAAGCATGGCGTGCACGCATTGCGGCGAACGGCGATCGCATCCGGGTGACGGTTCCGCCGATGGCACGGCTGGACGTGTCGCCGGACATCGTGTTCGAAGCCTCACCGCAGCTACTGTCGCTGACCGGAACGGTGTCGATTCCCTGGGCGCGGATTGTGGTGCAAGAGATGCCCGCCAGTGCGGTGGATGTTTCCGCCGATGAAGTGATGTTGGACGCGCAACGTCAGCCGCTGAATAAAAGCAGTAGCGCGATCCCGATTAACAGCCGTCTGGTCGTGCGGATTGGCGATGATGTCTGGCTTGACGCCTACGGGTTGAAGGCCCGGCTGAGCGGGGATTTAAACGTGGCTCAGGATCAGCAAGGGCTGGGGTTGCATGGGCAAATCGTGTTGCCGGAAGGGCGCTTTAAAGCCTACGGGCAGGATTTGCAGGTGCGCAAAGGGCAACTGCTGTTTTCCGGCCCTCCCACCTTGCCGGTGTTGAATATTGAGGCGATCCGTAATCCGGATAATACTGAGGATGATGTGGTGGCCGGCGTGCGCATCACGGGTACGGCGTCGTCGCCCAGGCTGGATGTGTTTTCCGAACCCACGCTGTCGCAGCAAGAAGCGTTGTCCTATTTGCTGCGCGGACAAGGGCTTGGCAGCAGCGGCACCGACAGTGCCATGATGACATCGGCGTTGATTGGTCTGGGGGTTGCACAAAGTGGTCAAGTTGTGGGTAAAATCGGCGAGGCCTTTGGCGTAAGTAATTTAGCCTTGGATACACAGGGCGTTGGCGATAAATCTCAAGTAGTCGTCAGTGGTTACGTCCTTCCGGGCCTGCAGGTCAAATATGGCGTTGGGCTGTTTGACTCTTTGGCGACGTTAACGCTTCGTTATCGTTTGATGCCAAAACTATACCTGGAAGCCGTGTCTGGCGTGAGTCAGGCACTGGATGTGCTCTATCAGTTCGAGTTTTAGCAATGCGAATTATTGTTTACGGCAGTTTACGGCGCAAACAGGGAAACAGTCACTGGATGACGAATGCGCAATGGTTGGGCGATCATCTGCTTGAAGGTTATGAGCTGTATGATCTCGGCCATTATCCCGCGGCGGTGGTCGGCGAAGGGGCTATCTTTTGCGAGGTTTATCGCGTCAGTTCCGCGATTCTGGCGGAATTGGATGCGCTCAAACGGGATGGCGGCGAGTATAAACGCGAGTTGATCGCCACCCCTTACGGCAGCGCCTGGATTTATCTTTACCAGCAACCCGTTACCGGCCTGAGCCGGATAACCAGCGGTGACTGGTTAAAGCGTCACAACGATTGATAACGAGAAACACCGCCAACAGGCGGTGTTTTTTCATCTCATCGATAAGCTGTCGCCCATGCGGGCGGCGAGCTTATTTGTTTTTGGCGCGTTCGAAAGACGTAACGATTTCCGCTTTGGCGGCTTCGGCGTTTTCCCAACCGTCAACTTTCACCCATTTGCCTTTTTCCAGATCTTTGTAATGTTCAAAGAAATGGGCAATCTGGGCGCGCAGCAGTTCCGGCAGATCGTTCACATCGTTGATGTGATCGTACTCTTTGCTCAGCTTGGTGTGCGGTACGGCAACCACTTTAGCGTCTTCGCCGGATTCGTCGGTCATTTTCAGTACGCCGACCGGACGGCAACGGATGACGGAGCCCGGCTGCAGCGGATACGGCGTCGGAACCAGGACGTCAACCGGGTCGCCGTCCAGAGACAGGGTATGGTTGATGTAACCGTAGTTGCACGGATAGAACATGGCGGTAGACATGAAACGGTCTACGAACAGCGCGCCGGTTTCCTTATCCACTTCGTATTTGATCGGATCGGCGTTGGCGGGAATCTCGATGACAACGTAGATATCTTCCGGCAGCGATTTGCCTGCCGGTACTGAGTTCAGACTCATGTGGGTTTCCTTCTTTTCAAACCGGAATAGAGTGGCGCTCATTATAGCCAACTGTTGATGAATGTCGCGGTTTTTAGGCGCCGAATAGGCCGGTTCGCCGGGTGTGAACGCCTCTCCTCCTTCCCATTTTTTTCTCTGCTCTTGCTGCGGCCGTCGTCCGTTAACTGATGTGTACAAATTAAATAATTCATTAATGTAAAGACTTTTAGCGATTATTCAGATAAATAACGATTCTGCGAGGCAGCTCGCAGTTTTATTTTTTATTTATGAATTCAAGGGAGAAGTTCGATGTTAAAAAACATCAGGGTCAGGCACAGCCTGCTTGCGCTGGTCGGCGCTATGCTGCTGCTATTGGCGATTGTTGTCGGGATCGGCACCAGCGCCATCAGTCAGGGGAACCGTTCGCTGGTCTCCATCGACAAAATTCAGGGCAAGGAGCTGAGCGCGTTGTCAGCCAGTTACATCGCCACATTACGAGCCCGCACCGCCGCCGCGCAAGCGGTTCGTCTGTATGAGACCGGTCAGATCGATCAGGCGAAAGAGACGCTGTCCCGGGCGGAAAAGTACCTGGCGCTGTCGCGACAGGAGATGGATCGCTTTCTGGGGTATGGCACGGTGACTCAACGCGGCGCCGAGCTGGCTGGACAGATCAAGATCAGCTACGGCGCCTATATCAGTAAGGGGATGGAACCCTTACTGGCGGCACTGCAGAAAGAGTATCTCGATGAGTATTACACGGTCATGCAGGAGGCCCTGCCGCCGCTGAGTATCGACGCGGAAAATGCGATACGCAATTTCAGTGATTTCGCCCAGCAGGTGGGAGAAAACATGGTGACGCAGGCAGAGGAGGTTGCCAGTAGTCGGCTCATCATTATGGGTATCGCATTCGTTATCGCGGTACTGATGGTCGTGCTGGCGTGGGGGGCGATTCGCCACCTGATCCTGCTGCCGCTGGATGGCTCGGTGCGTCAACTGGAAGCGATTGCGGCCGGCGATTTGTCCCGCCCGATTGAGGATGGCGGTCGTAATGAAATCGGCCGTCTGATCCAGGCGATGAAAACCATGCAGCAGGCGTTGGCGGGCGCGGTGTCTCGGGTGCGCGATGCCGGTAGCCAGATCGACATCGGCACCAGCGAGTTGGCTTCCGGCAATAACCATCTGGCGGAGCGTACCGAGGAGTCTGCCGCTTCGTTGGAACAGACGGCATCCAGCATGGAACAGCTGGCTGCCACGGTGAAACTGAACGCGGAAAATGCCGATCAGGCCTATCTGTTGGCACAACAGGTATCGACCATCGCGGGCAAAGGCAGCGAGGCCGTCGGTCAGATGCTGGAGAAAATGGGCTTGATCTCCGCCACGGCGGCGCGGGTAGCGGACATTCTGGCGATGATTGACGGCATCGCTTTTCAGACCAATATTCTGGCGCTGAATGCCGCAGTGGAAGCGGCGCGCGCCGGGGAACAAGGACGGGGATTCGCCGTGGTGGCCGGTGAGGTGCGCAGCCTGGCGCAGCGCAGCGCGCAGTCGGCCAAAGAGATTCGCTTGCTGATGGAAGATTCGCAACGGCAGGTGAATGACGGCAGCGATATTGCCCGCGTTGCGGGTGAAACCATGAATGACGTGACCCGTGCGGTGAATCAGGTGACGGCATTGATGCATGAGATTTCAACGGCGGTGCACGAACAGAGCAACGGCATCGAACAGGTGAATCAGGCGGTGGCTCAGATGGACGAAGTGGCTCAGCAAAATGCGTCACTGGTGGAGGAGTCGGCCGCGGCGACGCGCTCTTTGGAAGAACAGGCGCGGGAGTTGGCGGCCAGCATGGCGCTATTTAGATTGGAACGCCAGGATGCCGTAGCGGCGCTTGGCCGGTTTTGAACCGGGGCAAGGGTGGTGGAACGGCCGCTGGTTGAATAAGGGTTACTGTTTGTCGGCGGGAGGGGCTCCCGCCGTTTTTTTTGTCCGCAGTTTTTTCCAGATCCGGCTTTCCTGGCCACGCCACAGGCGTTGGATATTGTCATGGTGACGCATCAGGATCAGGCAAGAGAGCATCGCGACCGGGAAGGTAAACTGAGGCTTGAACCACCAGACATAAAAAGGGGCGATCAGCGCGCTGACGATGGCACCCAACGATGAGTAACCACTCAGCAGCACAGTCAACAGCCAGGTGCCGCTCATCAGGCCGGTGAGATCCCAGCCAATCGGCGCGATGGCACCGAACGCAGTGGCGACGCCTTTGCCGCCGCGAAACTGAAAGAAAACGGGGTAGATATGGCCGAGGCAGGCGGCAATGGCCGTCAGGCCCAGATAAAGCGGGCTGCTGCCCAGCAGATAGGCGCCCCATACCGGCAACATACCTTTCAACACGTCGAAAACCAGCACCGTAGCCGCGGCGGCTTTGCCGCCGATACGCAGCACGTTGGTTGCACCGGGATTGCCTGAGCCTTGCTCCCGGGGATCCGGCAGACCGGCGATCCTGCATACCAGAATCGCACTGGAGATTGAGCCACACAAATAGGCGACGAGAATCATTCCAGGCGCGATAACACTCATAACCGGCTTCCGTTTAATAGGGGGGTCGTTTTCGTTTCGTTATCTGTGGATAATACGCACTTTCCGCTGGAAGTGGTATCCAGCCGAGGCAAAAACAGGGTATGGCGTGATGGATATCGTATTTATCGAAGAACTTAGCGTGATCACCACCATTGGTGTTTATGACTGGGAACAGACTATTCAGCAAAAGCTGGTGTTCGATATCGAAATGGCGTGGGATAACCGCAAAGCGGCGGCCAGTGATGATGTCAGCGACTGCCTGAGTTATGCCGATGTCAGCGAGGCGGTGATCGCGCTGGTGAGCGGCGGGCGTTTTGCGTTGGTGGAGCGGGTGGCGGAAGAGGTTGCCGCCATGCTGATGTCGCGTTTCGGGATTACCTGGCTGCGCATTCGGGTTGGGAAGCCGGGCGCAGTGGCGCAGGCGCGCACGGTCGGGGTGGTGATTGAACGTGGTAATCGGTGACGGATTGTTACATAAACCCGCTTTTTTCTTAAGGTAAACAAAAGGTAATCCTATTATTTTAGGGCGCTCCGTATTCACGGAGTCGAACCGTTGCGGCCTGCGATGATCAGCGCCGCTTTTTTATGTGCAGGGGAGTGGGTTTCATGGCGGATGTACATACGTTGCTGGTGGCGTTCATTCTGGGGATTGTGGAAGGGCTCACCGAGTTTTTACCGGTATCGTCGACCGGACACATGATCATTGTCGGTCATCTGTTGGGGTTTGAGGGCGATACGGCTAAAACATTTGAAGTCATTATCCAATTGGGGTCGATTCTGGCGGTGGTGGTGGTGTTCTGGCGCCGGCTGTTCGGGCTGATTGGCATCCATTTCGGGCAAGTTCCGCATGAAGGGCGGGGGAATGGGCATCTGACGCTGGGGCATATCCTGCTGGCGATGATCCCGGCCGTGGTGCTGGGGCTGGTGTTTCATGATGCCATCAAGACGCTGTTCAACCCGACAACGGTCTCCTACGCGCTGGTCGCCGGAGGGATCCTGTTACTGCTCGCCGAGTGGGTACGCCCAACGCGCCCTCGCGCCGAAGGGCTGGACGACATCACTTACGGACAGGCGTTTCTGATTGGTTGTTTCCAGTGTCTGGCGCTGTGGCCGGGCTTCTCGCGTTCCGGCGCGACCATTTCGGGGGGGATGTTGTTCGGCGTGAGCCGTTATGCCGCTTCCGAGTTCTCCTTTATTCTGGCGGTACCGATGATGCTGGGGGCCAGCGCGCTGGATCTGTACAAAAGCTGGCACTTCCTGTCGCTGGCGGATTTACCCGTATTTGCCGTGGGTTTCGTTACCGCATTCGTGGTGGCGATGATCGCCATCAAAACGTTCCTGCAGTTGATCAAACGTATTTCGTTTATTCCTTTCGCGATTTATCGCTTTATCGTCGCCGCCGCTGTCTGGCTGGTGTTCATGTAATTTCCCGGCGCTGGGCGCATTCTGACATCGAACGTCGGCATGCGCCCGCTGTGTGTTGTTCCGGGTTACTCGGCCGGCGTCGACTGGCTGGCTTTCCAGTTCTCCAGCGCCTGATGACGTCTACGATGCATCTCTTCACGGATCGCGCCGTGACGGAACCCGGCGGCCACCACCTCCGCACTGGTGACTTGACTGGCAATCCTGAACGCCTCGCGCAGATAGTCGCCCTGCGGGTAGGGATTCTGTTCGAAGCCGGCCCGGCCGCGTGCGTCCGACTCACTGCTGATGATCAACTGCTCCAGTCGTTGCGGTTTACGCCATACGTCGATGGCGTCGAACAGTTTCAGCAGCGTTTGCGGCCGCAGAATCTGCACGGTATGCACCAGATCGTGGTATTCCGTCACCAGACAAGCGAGATCGCGCGGCGCGTTGGGAACGCGCAAACGCTGACACAGTGCCTGCACCAACGGTACGCCTGCCGGCCCGTGACCGTGATGACGGGGCCATAAGGCTTGCGGGGTCAGGCCCTTGCCCACATCGTGGCACAGCACGGCGAAACGGATGTCGATATCCGGGCTGAGGCGCGCCGCCATAGACAGACTCATCATGACATGGATACCGGTGTCGATTTCCGGGTGCCATCTGGCCGGCGCCGGTACGCCGTAGAGCCGGTCGATTTCTGGGAACAACACCGCCAACGCGCCGCAATCGCGCAGTACCTGAAAGTAAACCTGCGGAGCATCCGTGCCGAGCGCTTTTTCCGTTTCCTTCCATACGCGCTCCGGCGTCAGATAATCCAGATCGCCGGCGCGGGTCATCATCTGCATCAGCGTCAGGGTTTCTTCGGCGATATGAAACCCCAGATGGGCATAACGGGCGGCGAAGCGCGCGACCCGCAACACGCGCAGCGGATCTTCGCTAAACGCATCGGAGACATGGCGCAGGATGCGATCCTGCAAATCCTGCTGGCCGCCGTAAGGGTCGATCAACCGCCCGGCATCATCCTGCGCGATAGCGTTAATGGTCAGATCCCGTCGCAGCAGATCCTCCTCCAGCGTAATATCGGGCGTCGCCTGACAGACAAAGCCGGTATACCCGTGGCCGGATTTGCGTTCGGTACGCGCCAGCGCGTATTCCTCTTTGGTTTCCGGATGCAGGAATACCGGGAAATCCCGCCCGACCTGTTGATAGCCTTGTTGCAGCATCGCTTCCGGGGTGGCGCCGACCACCACCCAGTCGCGTTCTGTCACCGGACGCTCCAGCAGGTTGTCACGCACGGCGCCCCCCACGAGGTATATATTCAAACCCGTCTCCCGATATGGTGATGCCCGTCAACCGGCCGAATTCGGCCCCGTTCCGGGCAATGCAAACTGTTTCAATGCGTATTGTTGACTAACCCGTGTTGCATCTCAATGGCGAGAAAAATGAAACGCGAGGCGGCTCGCCTCTTTGGGGAGATCGGAACGTGTTTGGGGGATCGAAACAGGGTTGAAAACGGCGCGGGCCCGTCAGACCTGTGCGCTGACGGGGGTTGGCTACCAGCGTTCGGCTTTTTTGCGGCGCGGCATCAGATACGGCAGCAGCAGCCCCAACAGTAGACCACCGCCGGCCACGCCGCCGCCGTACATAAACCACTGCATGATCAGCATGCGTTGCTTGTCGTCCAATTGCAGGCTGGCGGCGTTGAGTTTTTTCTGTGCGACCTCTAACTGGGTTTTCAGATCCTGATTTTCCCGCTGCAGTTCGGTGATGGCGCTGTCGCTGGCGCCCACTTTCTGCTGCAGGCCGGCGGTGCGTTGATTCCAGTCGCCATTGATGCGGTTGAGCTGATCCGTCAGGGTCTGTACCTGGTGCTCCAGTTCAGGAACCCGGGCTTTCAGACTGGGGGTTTCGCTGAGTTGGTCAAGCGCAATCCAGCTGGCGCGGCCTTTGTCATCGCGGATCTGGGCGTAGCCTGCGTCACGATTGATGCCGAGGACGGTGACGGTTTCCCCGGCGTTTAGCGCGCCGACGATACGGTATTGGTTGCCGGGGCCGCTACGGCTATAGGTGGTCAGATCGTCGGAAATATAGCGTTTTTCTTCGGCGCGTAGGCCAAAGGCGAGCAGCAACGTGGACAGGCTGATGGAGAGTAAGATTAATTTTTTCATCATATCAATAAGTTATTCCGTCTCTGAGTGAGTGGTTAGCGGGCTAAGTCTGACGAGACGGGCGCAAAACCTGAATGAGAACTCTCCTATCTTGCCTGGTTCGGCGGGCTGCGTGCGGCAACAGTGGCAACCGAAAGTAAAATGTTATTTACTGGCGGCATTTCCGCAGCATCCGGTGCAACAGACCATGAGTGAAGAGATTGAATTAAAATTTATTGTCCATCCCGATTCCGTCGACGCCCTGCGCGAACAACTGAATCATTGGCAGAGCGAGTTCAGCCATTGCAACCGCCTGCAGGCCTGCCATCTGGCCAACATTTACTACGAAACCCCGGACGGCTATTTGCGCGCTAACGGCATTGGTCTACGGGTTCGCGGGGAAAACGGCCGCTACGAAATGACGGCGAAAACCGCCGGAAAAGTGGTGGGTGGGCTGCATCAGCACCCGGAATACAATGTGGCGTTGACCGGGCCGGAGCTGGCCGTCGCGCTGTTGCCGGCCGAGATCTGGCCGGAGGGATGTGACGTCGCGTGGTTGGCGTCGGCCCTTAACCCATTGTTCAGTACGGATTTTTCCCGGGAAGTATGGGCGGTGACTTACCGTCAGAGCGTGCTCGAGGTGGCATTCGACCGTGGTGAAGTCGTTGCGGGGGAACAGCGTGAACCGATTTGCGAGCTTGAGCTGGAGTTGAAAGTCGGTCGGCAGGAGGATTTGCTGTCCTTTGCCGACGAACTGGTGGACATCGGCGGTCTGCGTCAGGGCAGCCTGAGCAAGGCGGCGCGCGGGTATCACCTCGCGAAGGGCAACCCGCCGCGGGAACGGCGTCCGTTGGGGATTGTGCCGACGGAAGCGAAAATGACGCTCGATCAGGGGATCGCCGCCGGGTTGGAGTATGCGCTCGCTCACTGGCAATACCATGAGGAGCTGTGGGCGCGGGGCGACAGCGAAGCGCGTCTGTCGTTACGCGACGCCGCAGGCATGATGCGCGAACTGTTGGTGTTGGTGGGCGGCGTGGTGCCGCGCAAGGTGACGACGCTGTTCCGCGCCGCGCTGAATAATCTGGAAGCGTTGGTGGAGTCATCACCGGATGCGGAGCCGTTGTGTTACCAGAGTCACTATCTGAAAGACAAAATGGTGCTGGTGTCCTGGTTGCTGGAGGATGGCTGGCGTCAGCACATGGATAATCGTGAGCGCATGCGGCTGCAAAGCGCGTATAAACGTTTCGCCGATATCATGATGAGCCGCTGTCTGGCGGATCTGAAAACCAGTTTCGGTCGCCCGCTCGATGCTTTGCATTATGCGCAGCAACTGCCGCGTCTGCAGCGCGGTTTGTTCGCTTTCCTACTGCTGGGGGGCTTTTACCCGGAGGCGTCGGTTCGGCAGTATCTCAGGCTGTGGCACGAACTGAATCGGATGATCGCCGAGCTGCCGTCGGATAGCCCGGTGCCGGATCTGCTGGAAGCATGCCGCAGGGCCGCCATTTCACAGCCACAATTCTGGCTGCACAGCGGTCAGTAATCGGTGTTGGTCGACGCCGGGGGGGATCCCCCGGCAGTGCTTTACATGGCCCCGTTGCCGCCTATTCCACCGCAGATGCCGCCTTGCTCCACGGCGCCAACCGGACGTTATTACAAGGATATCGTTATGCCCAGTCACTCCAGACCGCAGTTTCCTTTGTCTGCCCCCTTGATTGAACAGGCCCGCCGGGCAGTTTCCCGGCTAACCGACATGGCGGAAACGATGCCGCCGGACGCCAGCGCCGTGGCGGCGAACAGCGACTTCGTCGTCGAAGCGTTGGGTCGCTATCCGGCCTGGGGGCACGCGTTGTTGCAGCAGGCGCCGCAGCCGGACGAGTGGCGGCAGTATGCTGACTGGTTGGCGGCGGAAACCGGCGATGTGGCTGATGAAAATGCGTTGATGCGGGCCTTACGTGTGTTCCGCCGACGGATGCTGGTGCGCATCGCCTGGGGGCAGTGGCTCGGCATCAGTACCACGGAACAGACGCTGACCCAATTGAGCGTGTTGGCGGAAACGCTGATCGTGTCGGCGCGTGACTGGCTGTATGACCTCTGTTGCCGGGAATGGGGGACGCCGTGCAATGCCGAAGGCGCGCCGCAGCCGCTGTTGATTCTGGGGATGGGCAAACTGGGCGGCGGCGAACTGAACTTTTCTTCCGATATCGATCTGATTTTTGCTTACCCGGAAAACGGACAAACCCGCGGCGGACGGCGTGAACTGGACAACGCGCAGTTTTTTACCCGCCTGGGACAGCGCCTGATCAAAGCGCTCGATCAACAGACCGCGGATGGTTTTGTCTACCGGGTAGACATGCGTCTGCGGCCGTTCGGCGACAGCGGCCCGCTGGTAATGAGCTTCGCCGCGCTGGAAGACTACTATCAGGAACAGGGGCGCGATTGGGAGCGTTACGCCATGGTGAAGGCGCGCCTGATGGGCGGTGGCGACGACGCCTATAGCCAGGAACTGACCAATATGCTCAGGCCCTTTGTGTTCCGTCGGTATATCGATTTCAGCGTGATTCAGTCGCTGCGCAATATGAAGAGCATGATTGCCCGCGAAGTCCGTCGCCGTGATTTACGCAACAACATCAAGCTGGGGGCGGGCGGTATCCGCGAGGTCGAGTTTATTACCCAGGTGTTCCAGTTGATCCGCGGCGGACGCGAGCCGGGGCTACAACGGCGTTCGCTGTTGCCGACGCTGGTGCAGGTGGAGGCGTTGGGGTTGTTGACGTCTGAACAGGTCGGTTGTTTGCGCGACGCTTACCTGTTTCTGCGGCGGCTGGAAAACCTGTTGCAGTCGATCGCCGACGAGCAGACCCAGACCCTGCCGGAGGATGCGCTGAACCAGGCGCGATTGGCTTGGGGAATGGCGTGTGCGGATTGGACACAGCTAAGTGAACGCTTACATCAGAAGATGTCGGCGGTACGCCGGGTGTTCGACGAATTGATTGGCGATGATGCGCCGGACGGCAGTGAAACCCCGGAGCACGGCCATTACAACAGCCTGTGGCAGGATCTGTTGGACGGCGATGAACTGGCGGCCCTCACGCCGGAGTTAACGGTAGCGGTGAGAGAGAACCTGTTGTCCCGGATACAGGATTTCCGTAACGAACTGGCGCGCCGTACTATCGGCCCCCGCGGCCGGGATGTGCTCGATCATTTAATGCCCGCGCTGTTGGCCGAAGCCTGCCTCCATGCGCAGGCGGATGTGATCATTACCCGCATTACGCCACTGCTGCTGGGGATTGTGACCCGAACCACTTATCTGGAACTGTTGCTGGAGTCCCGCGCGGCGCTGAAGCATCTGATCCGGCTGTGCGCCGCTTCGCCGATGATCGCCAGCCAACTGGCGCGTTACCCGCTGTTGCTCGATGAATTGCTGGATCCCGCCACGTTGTATCAACCCACGGCGCCAAACGCCTATGCCGACGAACTGCGTCAGTATCTGATGCGCGTGCCGGAAGAGGACGAAGAGCAACAGCTGGAGGCGTTGCGCCAGTTCAAACAGGCTCAGCATTTGCGTATTGCCGCCGCGGATATCGCGGGTGCGTTGCCGGTGATGAAAGTGAGCGATCACTTAACCTATCTGGCGGAGGCGATCATCGCCGCCGTGGTGCAACAGGCGTGGAGCCAGATGGTGGCGCGTTATGGGCAGCCGTCTCACCTGACCGAGGCGGTGGGGCGCGGTTTCGCTGTGGTGGGGTACGGCAAATTGGGCGGGTGGGAACTGGGTTACAGTTCCGATCTGGATCTGGTGTTCCTGATCGATTGCCCGACCGATGCGGTGACGAACGGCGAGCGCAGTATCGACGGCCGCCAGTTCTACCTGCGGCTGGCGCAACGGGTGATGCATCTGTTCAGCACCCGGACGTCGTCCGGCATTCTGTACGAGGTGGATGCGCGGCTGCGGCCATCCGGCGCAGCGGGCATGCTGGTGAGTTCGGTGGAAGCGTTCGAGGATTATCAGCAGCACGAAGCCTGGACCTGGGAACATCAGGCGCTGGTGCGCGCCAGAGTGGTATACGGCGAACCTGCCATCCAGCAGCAATTCGATCGCATTCGCCAGCAGATCCTGTGCCGTGAGCGCGATGCCGGGATGCTACGTACCGAAGTGCGGGAGATGCGGGAAAAAATGCGTCAGCACCACGGCAGCAAAGATGCCGCCCGCTTCGATATCAAAGCCGATGCCGGCGGGATTACCGATATCGAATTTATCGCGCAGTATCTGATGTTGCGTTACGCCGCGCAGGAACCGAGGCTGACGCGCTGGTCAGATAATGTGCGTATTCTGGAACTGATGGCGCAGCATGACGTGATGGCCGACGAAGAAGCCGATGCCTTGCGTTTGGCTTATATCACTATGCGCGATGAAATCCACCATCTGGCATTGCAGGAGTTGCCCGGCAGGGTGAGCGCTGAACAGTTCCGCGCTGAACGCCATCAGGTACAACAGAGTTGGGCGCGCTGGCTGGATTGACCCCGTCACCGGCGATGCGCCGCTCGTTGGCAGGCGTACAACGCCGGGGTGGTTTTTCGGACAAAGGGGAACGGCCTCTCGCTCTGGTTTCAGCGTCTGACGCCGGCCGGTTATTTCCTGTTGGTGCGCGGATTTTCGTGCGGAAAACGGTGTCGTTGTGTGAGCTGTGGTAGTATAGCGCGCGTTAAAAATGAACCTGTTTTTGGAGCCAGGGAATGAAAGTTACGCTACCCGATTTTCGTCATGCTGCGGTGTTGGTTGTGGGCGATGTGATGCTGGATCGCTACTGGTATGGGCCGACCAGCCGTATTTCTCCGGAAGCGCCGGTGCCGGTGGTCAAAGTGGATACCATTGAGGAACGTCCCGGCGGCGCGGCGAACGTGGCAATGAACATTGCCGCGCTGGGAGCCGGTTCCCGGCTGGTGGGGCTGACCGGCATCGATGATGCTGCCCGCGCCCTCAGCGCCAGGCTGAACGAAGTGAACGTGAAGTGTGATTTTGTTTCCGTTCCGACCCATCCCACCATTACCAAGCTGCGCGTACTTTCCCGCAATCAGCAGCTTATCCGGCTGGATTTTGAAGAAGGCTTTGAGCGTGTTGATCCGCAGCCGATGCTTGAGCGTATTCAGCAGGCGTTGCCGAAAATCGGCGCGTTGGTGCTGTCCGATTACGCCAAGGGCGCGTTGGCGCATGTGCAGAATATGATCCAACTGGCGCGCGCCGCCGGCGTGCCGGTGCTGATCGACCCGAAAGGCACCGATTTCGCCCGTTATCGCGGTGCGATGCTGTTGACGCCGAATCTGTCGGAGTTTGAAGCGGTGGCCGGCCGTTGCAAAGACGAAGACGATCTGGTGACGCGCGGTATGAAGCTGCTGGCGGATTTTGACTTTTCCGCGTTATTGATTACTCGCTCCGAGCAGGGCATGACGCTGCTGCAACCCGGCAAACCCCCGTTGCATCTGCCGACGCAGGCGCAGGAAGTTTATGACGTGACCGGCGCCGGCGATACGGTGATCGGTGTGCTGGCGGCGTCGCTGGCGGCGGGTAAACCGCTGGAAGAAGCCTGTTTTCTGTCCAATGCGGCGGCAGGCGTGGTGGTCGGCAAGCTGGGGACATCCACCGTCAGCCCGATTGAACTGGAGAACGCGGTGCGTGGCCGCGCCGATACCGGCTTTGGCGTGATGACCGAAGAACAGCTCAAACAGGCGGTGGCGCTGGCCCGTCAGCGCGGCGAAAGGATCGTGATGACCAATGGTTGCTTCGATATTCTTCACGCCGGACATGTGTCTTATCTGGCGAATGCCCGTCGTCTGGGCGATCGCCTGATCGTCGCGGTCAACAGCGATGATTCCACCCGTCGTCTGAAAGGGCCGACCCGGCCGATCAACCCGCTGATGCAACGGATGATCGTCCTGGGCGCGCTGGAGGCGGTGGACTGGGTGGTGCCGTTTGAAGAGGACACGCCGCAGCGCCTGATTGCCGGCGTGTTGCCGGATATTTTGGTGAAAGGCGGCGATTATAAGCCGGAAGATATTGCCGGCAGCAAAGAGGTTTGGGCGAATGGCGGCGACGTGCAGGTGCTGAATTTTGAAGACGGTTGCTCGACGACCAATATTATCAACACCATCCTGACCCGAGACTAACGGGCGGTATCATGTCAGAAAAAAAGCCGATGCCAATGAATGATACCTCCGCCGCCGCAGTGCAGATTGATGCGCTGCGCGCCCAACTGCGTTATCACGAATACAAGTATCACGTCGAAGATGCCCCGGAAATTCCCGATGCGGAATACGACAAGCTGATGAACGCGCTGAAACTGCTGGAGCAGGCGCATCCCGAGTGGGTGACGTCGGATTCGCCGACCCAGCGGGTGGGAGCGACGCCGTTGGCGGGGTTCGATAACGTTCAACATGAAGTCCCGATGTTGTCGCTGGACAATGTATTTGACGCAGAGAGTTTTCAGGCTTTCGTGAAACGTATCGGCGATCGGCTGAAAAGCGACGAAGCCTTGAGGTTTTGTTGCGAGCTGAAGCTGGACGGCCTGGCGGTCAGTCTGTTGTACGAGGACGGCGTGCTGGTGCGCGCGGCGACGCGCGGCGACGGCTCCACCGGTGAAAATATCACTTCCAATATCCGTACCATCGGTGCGATACCGCTGCGGTTGCGGGGTGACAACATTCCGCGTCGCCTGGAAGTGCGCGGTGAAGTGTTTATGAAGCATAAAGGCTTCGAAGCGCTCAATGAGGAAGCGCGCCGTACCGGCGGCAAGGTGTTTGCCAATCCGCGTAATGCGGCGGCAGGCTCGTTGCGTCAGCTCGATCCGCGTATTACCGCTAAACGTCCCTTGACTTTTTTCTGCTACGGCGTGGGGTTGATGGAGGGCGGTTCATTGCCCGACAGCCACTGGCAGCGACTGATGCAGTTTCGCGAGTGGGGGTTGCCGGTCAGTGATCGTATCCGATTGTGTACCGGCGGCGATGAGGTGCTGGCGTTTTACCAGCATGTGGAAGCGGTACGCGATACGCTGGGATTTGATATCGATGGCGTGGTGATCAAGGTCGATGATTTGGCGTTGCAGGAGCGGCTGGGGTTTGTGGCGCGGGCGCCGCGTTGGGCGGTGGCGTTCAAATTCCCGGCGCAGGAACAGCTGACCTGGCTGCGCGATGTGGAGTTTCAGGTAGGGCGCACCGGCGCCATCACGCCGGTCGCCAGATTGGAGCCGGTGGCGGTGGCGGGCGTTATCGTCAGCAACGCCACGTTGCACAATGCGGATGAGATCGACCGGTTGGGGATCCAGATTGGCGATCGCGTTGCCGTTCGACGTGCTGGTGATGTGATCCCGCAGATTGTCAGCGTGGTATTGCCGGATCGCCCGGCGGATGCCCGCCCGGTGGTGTTTCCGACGCAGTGCCCGGTGTGCGGTTCCGATGTTGAGCGGGTGGACGGTGAAGTGGTGACTCGTTGCACTGGCGGCTTGTTCTGCGCTGCACAACGTAAAGAGGCGCTCAAGCACTTCGTTTCCCGCCGTGCGCTGGATGTGGAAGGGATGGGCGATAAAATTATCGACCAGCTGGTCGAAAAAGAATACGTCAAGACGCCGGCGGAGCTGTTTCGTCTGGACATCGGCATTCTTACCCGCCTGGAACGTATGGGGCCGAAGTCGGCGCAGAATCTGGTGAATGCGCTGGATAAAGCCAAATCCACCACGTTTGCCCGTTTCCTGTATGCGTTGGGCATTCGGGATGTCGGCGAAGCGACGGCCGCTGGCCTGGCCGCGCACTTCGGAACGCTGGACGCGCTGATGACCGCCGATGTGGACACGCTGCAGCAGGTACCGGATGTCGGCATCGTGGTGGCGACGCATGTGCGGCATTTTCTGGATGAGGAGCATAACCAGCAGATAATTCGTGAACTGATCGGCCCGGAGGTTGGCCTGCGCTGGCCAGATCCGGTGGTGGTCGACGCCGGGGCGCTGGATAACCCGTTCGCGGGTAAAACCGTGGTGCTGACGGGCTCGCTCAGCCTGTTGTCCCGCGATGAGGCGAAAGATCGCCTGACTGCGCTGGGGGCGAAGGTCAGCGGCAGTGTGTCGAAGAAGACCGATCTGGTGATCGCGGGCGAGGCGGCGGGCTCCAAACTGGCGAAAGCGCAGGCGCTGGGGATCGACGTGATTGATGAAGTGGAAATGATGCGGCTGCTGGGGCAGTAAGCTGATGGAAAAGGACGATTTACTGGCCATTGCCAATACACCGATGCCGTTTGGCAAATATCAGGGGCGGGCGTTGATCGACCTGCCGGAAGCGTATTTGCTGTGGTTTGCCCGTAAAGGCGAATTTCCGGCTGGGCGCTTGGGTGAGCTGATGCAAATCACGCTGGCGATCAAGATGGAAGGCTTGCAAGGGCTGGTTAAGCCGCTGAAGCGTTAGGCGCACCTGCTGCGGTTATTCGCGGTTACTGGCCCGCAAAAGCCGCCATCAGGGCCGTTTCGGGCTATTGCATCCGGCCTTGGCGAATCGCAGGTCGTTATATTTCCTCGCTGCGTTGGGGTATTCCACTTCCTGTTTCGGTAAAAAAAATCGCGCTCCACGGAGCGCGATTTTTTTGCACCACAGAGATGGTCAGATATAAACATTGACCAGATTATTTTCCGTCGGGCGATTCACACCGTCGGCAATAATCGAACTGATACTGATGCTGCCGCCAGAGGCGGACTGACCTGTGCTACTGTCGTTCGCCGCAGCGGCCAATTCCGAACTGCTGCCGACATTTTGCTGAGACTGCTGCGATTGCAGTTGCGATAGCTGCGCTTCCAGCGATTGAATTTCAGATTCCACCACCTGCGCCTGCGTTTGAGATGTATCGTCCGTCGAGGACGTCAATCCGGCAAGCTGGCTGGTGAGTTGCTGTATCTTTTGCTGTAGTCGCGCAATCAGCTGACTGTTGCTCTGGTCATCAGATATTCCGTTATAAGACGTTATCGAAGATACGGCGCTGATACCTGACATATGGATTCCTCCCACTGGCCTTACTCTTGTATTGATTATAGAACATACAATTTCGCGAGAAGGTTAAGACTTATCTGTATCCTGTCGTGCGTTTGTCAGGGTAGGTGGATAAGTGTAAAGGGATATTGCTTTCCAGCAGTTATTATTACGTTCGGATGAGTATGAAGAGCAACAAAGAAGAAAAAGGCATAACCAGGTTATGCCTCGGTGATGAGCGTCTTTAGATATAAATATCGATCTGGTTTTCGCCGCTGGCCAGGTTTACGCCTTCAGTTTTATTGGCGGAGTCTGAATCGGAAGAGGTGGAAAGGCTATCTTCCTCAGAATCCATCGTTTGCTGCTGTTGGGCTTGCTGGGCCTGTTGGGTTTGCTGACTCTCAAGTTGCTGGATCTGTGCTTCGATCATGTCGATCTGCTGCTGGATGGCTTCTTGCTGAGTTTGAGCAACACCAGTCGTGTCAGTGGAGCTGGAACTGCTGACTTCTTTAAGTTGCTGAGTCAGTTGCTGCAGCTTCTGGTTTAGCTGGTTAATCTTCTGCGTGTAGTTGGTCGAGCTGGTACTTGATGAACTACTGCTCGAAGAAACCGCGCTGATACTGGCCATGTTTCCTCCCTTGATATAATGATTGCACCAGGGTGCTTAGTCATTTTCGGCAAGTAATATTGTTTAATTAAGACTCTTTGTTTATAAGCTGGCGATGTTTATATTTGTTGCCGCTTGGTTTTTTACCATAACCTGATTCTTTATTTACCATAAACATGAATAGCGTCGGTGAGACGGGTTGCCTGGTTATTAAGGCCGGCCGCCACTTCCATCGATTGCTCCACCATGTCGGTATTTCCCGCCGTCATCTGTTCAATCTGGGCGATGGAATCATTAATCAGCGATAGCGCGGAAGTCTGTTCCTGTGTGGTGTTGCTGATCTCCCGAATCATGGTCGCGACCTGATGCACTTCGTTCACGATATCGCTGATATGGTTGCCGGCTTTTTCCACCAGCGCGTTACCGTTCATGACGCTGGTCATGTTGGCGTCGATCAGCGTTTTGATTTCTCTGGCGGCGGAAGCGGAATGCTGGGCCAGGTTGCGCACTTCCGCGGCGACGACCGCGAAACCACGACCTTGTACGCCCGCCCGGGCGGCCTCCACCGCCGCGTTCAGCGCCAGAATATTGGTCTGAAACGCGATGCTGTCAATAACGCCAATAATATCAACTACTTTACGGCTGGCGCTGGAGATGTCCTCCATCATGCTAATCGTCTCTTGCATGATGTCTCCGCCTTTTCGTGCCGACTGGCTGGCGCTTTCCGACATGTGCGTCGCTTGTGTAGCCGTTTCCGCGCTCTGCTGTACCGCAACGGTGATCTCTTCGATGGCCGCCGCGGTTTGTTGCAGGTTCATGGAGGTTTCTTCGGTTCGGCGGCCCAGTGCTTCGTTGTTGTCGACCAATTGCTGGCAAACATCCTGCATCCCGTTGATTTGCGTGCCGACGTCATCAACCAGTGAATGCAGATTCAGCCCGAACTGATTCACGACCCGCATCAGCAGCCCGATTTCATCAACGCGGTTGAAGCGGATATGATCCGACTTGCGGCCTGAGACTACCTGTTGTGCTTGTTGCAGAATCGTTTTCAGCGGAACGGCGATATGGCGCTGCAGGAATACATCCAATCCACCGATCAGCAGTATGGCGATGACGGCGATGGCTACCGCGTTGACGCCGTACAGCGCCAGCGCTGCCGGAATGATGCCGCTGGCGAAAACAGCGACACGCAGCCGCCAACTGACCGGTAGTTTCTGAAAGAGGGATAAAATGGACAACACGCCGGTGCGAACAACCAGACCTTTGTGGAACTTGATGTTGCGCGCTTGCTTGTTCTGCACGGCTTCATACAAAGGCTCTACCTGACGGATTTCTTCCTGTGTCGGTGGATTGCGAACAGAGATATAACCAGTCAACCGGTTGTTATGATAAACCGGCGTCACATTGGCGCGAACCCAGTAATGGTCGCCGTTTTTTCGCCGGTTTTTTACCAGCCCGGTCCAACTGTCACCCTGTTGTAGCGTGTACCACATATCGGCAAATGCTTCGATGGGCATATCCGGATGGCGGACAACATTGTGCGGTTCGCCCATTAATTCAGTTTCATCAAAACCGCTGATGTGAATGAACGCGGAATTGGCATAAGTAATGTGACTGTTTACATCCGTGGTTGACATCAATGTCGTGTTGGCATCCAGCACATGCTCTTGTTGTGTGACAGGTGAATTGACTCTCATGAGAAACCCCGATGTCTATGTATTGAACCAATACTGTGAAATACGTTGCAGCGGACCACCAATGACATGGTGGTCAGATTTAGTCACAGGTTAAGAGGTGGTTTTTTAATTACGCCAAAGGCCAACATATGCGTTAGCGTAATCGGGGCACGATTTTTACAATCTGCCCTGAAGTAAAATTTTTTTTATTTTTTACAGGCGGAATTTATGCATCGTATCTGGTTATTGTCAATACAATCATTCGTAATTACGCTTTTTTTAAATGATTCATTAATCCAGATCTGTGTTATAGCCACCGGCGGTTTTTTTTCTTAATAAAAGAACTACAAATTAAATTTGTTATTAACATTGTTATGACAGGGATAAGTCATCATTCATGATGAATAAATCGCAGCGTAAATGTTAATAAGCGCGGGGGATTTATAAATAAGTATTAATAATAATATATGCGATGAGAATAAATGACGGGATGAATAAGTATTGACGACATCGGCGTTATTTCATGGAGTCTTCTCCGGAACGTTAAATGCTTCACGTATTGCCAATCTGTTATGCCCCAAATAATTCGCGCCGCAGAACAGCGGCAAGTCAGTGATGCGGGGGCGCGACGAATCCGCTGGGGGCAGATGGGAATACAACGGTGAGAACACAACGTGCTGTGGCCTCAAGGGTAATGTCCTTGAATGGGCCGAGTCATCAAGCCCACAGCGACAACTGAAATATGACAGGTACAGAGCGAATGGGCGTGAAACTGACGCCGATCGCCTGGCCATCCGCCAGTCCCCCCGAAAGCACAGCACATTCGGGGGGACTTGGGATCACGTTACGGGCGCCGGGTTAAAGACCGACAAGGCGTTATGTAAGCCCCACCGATCAGACCAGGTCTGTTTCCTGCCGCTGGCAATATCCAGAATGAACTGGAACAACTGCCAACCTACCTGCTCAATGGTGGCTTCGCCGGTGGCGATAGTACCGGCGTCGATATCCATCAGATCGTGCCAGCGCTCCGCCAATGCCGAACGGGTCGCCATCTTGATAACCGGCACCGCTTTCAGGCCGTAAGGCGTACCGCGCCCTGTGGTAAATACCTGAACCGTAATGCCCGACGCCATTTGCTGCGTGCCGCAGACGAAGTCGCTGGCGGGCGTAGCGGCGTAAATCAGGCCGCGTTTGGTGGGGCGCTGTCCGGGGGACAACACCTCAGCGATAGCGCTGTTACCGGATTTGGCAATTGAACCGAGCGCTTTTTCCACCACGTTCGCCAGCCCGCCTTTTTTGTTGCCGGGGGAGGGGTTGGCGCTGCGGTCGGTTTGGCCGCTGTCCAGGTAATTATCGTACCAGGCCATTTCTTCCAGCAGGCGTTTGCCCACCTCTTCGTTAATGGCGCGAGGCGTCAGCAGATGGATAGCATCGCGAACTTCCGTCACTTCCGAGAACATAACGGTGGCGCCGCAGCGCACCAGCAGGTCGGAGGCGAAGCCGACCGCCGGATTGGCGGTGACGCCGGAGAATGCATCGCTACCGCCGCATTGCATACCGACGACCAGCTCGGAGGCGGGAACGGTCTCCCGTTTACGTTGGTTCAGATGCTGTAGGTGTTTCTCCGCCATGGCGAGGATATCGTCCACCATGGCTTTGAAACCGACATGGTGCTCATCCTGCAAACGCACGATGCTGGCGTCGTCCAGCGAAATCGGCTGTGCATCCGGCGTCCCTTGCAACAGGCGTTCCGGCTGGAGTTTTTCACAACCCAACCCGACGACCAGAATCTCTCCGCCGAAATTGGGGTTGAGCGCCAGGTTATGGATGGTGCGGATCGGCACCACGGCGGCGGGGGCATTGATGGCGACGCCGCATCCGTAGAGATGGTTGAGCGCGACAACGCCATCCACGTTTGGATAGCGCGGCAGCAAGTCCCGTTCAATGATATTGACCACGTAATCCACTACGCCGGCGACACAGTGCACGCTGGTGGTAATGCCCAGCATGTTCTTGGTGCCGACGCTGCCGTCCGGATTGCGGTAGCCTTCGAAGGTATAACCTTCCAGCGCCGGCAGCGGCTCGGGTACCTTGGTTGCCAGCGGGAGGGTGTCCAGCGCGGGTGCTTTGGGCAATGCCACCAGCGATTCGTCTATCCAACTTCCCCGGGGAATATCTTTCACGGCGTAACCGATGATTTCGCCGTAACGAACAATCGGCGCGCCGCAGGCAATATCGGACAGCGCCACTTTATGGCCCTGAGGTATATGCTCCGTCAGCTCCAGACCACAACTAAATCGCGTTCCGGCACGTAGTCCATTATTGTTGACGACAATGGCCACATTATCTGAATCGTGCACTTTGATATAAAGCGGCCGATCCTTTGCCGCCCGGTTTTCTGTATCATTTAACATGATGCAAACCTTTCATAATTATGACATACAGCTTACTTTCACTGCGGATGCTACTTATTTCTTTGCTCCGCGCCAGTATAGATGAACGGGGAATACACCGGCATTATGCAATTGAATGACATCCCGCAGACTTCGGCTCAATTTATCGTGCGAAAAAACAACCCTGAGTGAGAGTCATCACATTCCAGGTTTGCTGTCTTTGGCGCCTGCCATGGTCATCCTATTTTCCAATGATAACGCCCGATACGTCGGTTTCGTGAAATAACTCCCAGGCGCTTGGGCGGTTGCCATAACTTCTTTTGTCTACCCTGTGGATTCTTGGGCGTTTATCTAGTGAGCCGCCAAACCACTGCTTTTATAATTTCTCTCGAAGTCGAAGAGGTCATCGTCGTTTATTTTCGCTGTTCTACTTTTTTGCTCTGCTCAACATTAAAACCAATATCGACACTCGATTTCATTCTGATAACCGACCCTACATTGTTTTGTTATTCGGAATGAATGAGCTAACCGCTATACCAGTAGGAGTTCATTATGAATACAGCCAGCACAACGGCAGGCGTAATACAAAAGAAAACGAATGCCCGTTACTGGATTGTCGTGATGCTGTTTATCGTCACGTCATTCAACTATGGCGACCGCGCCACCATCTCCATTGCCGGCTCGGCCATGTCGAAGGAGATAGGTCTGGATGCCGTCGGCATGGGATATATCTTTTCTGCCTTTTCCTGGGCTTATGTAATTGGTCAGATTCCTGGTGGTTGGTTGCTTGACCGCTTCGGATCCAAACGGGTTTATTTCTGGAGTATTTTTACCTGGTCGCTGTTTACGCTGTTGCAGGGGTTTGTGGATTTGTTCCACGGCTCGGCCATCGTCATTTCCCTGTTTATGCTGCGCTTTATGGTGGGGATCTGTGAATCTCCGTCCTTCCCTGGTAACAGCCGTATCGTAGCGGCCTGGTTCCCGGCTCAGGAGCGTGGTACCGCTGTCGCCATCTTTAACTCGGCGCAGTATTTCGCCACGGTCATTTTTGCACCGATCATGGGCTGGCTGACGCACGCCGTCGGTTGGTCGCACGTGTTCTGGTTCATGGGCGGCCTGGGTATCATCATCAGCTTCCTGTGGGTGAAGGTTATCCACGATCCGAAAGACCATCCGAGCGTTAACAAAGCTGAGCTGGAATATATCGAAGCGGGCGGCGCGCTGGTCAACATGGATGCCGCAGCGAATAAGGCCAAAGTCTCCGGTGCGGAAAAATGGCACCAGATTAAACAACTGCTGACCTCCCGCATGATGCTGGGGATCTATCTCGGTCAATACTGTATCAACGCGCTGACTTACTTCTTTATTACCTGGTTCCCGGTGTACCTGGTGCAGGCGCGCGGCATGTCGATTTTGAAAGCGGGTTTTGTCGCCTCGATCCCGGCAATTTGTGGTTTCGTCGGCGGTGTGCTGGGCGGTGTGATTTCCGACTTCCTGATGCGTCGCACCCAGTCGCTCAACATTGCGCGTAAGACGCCGATCGTGCTGGGGATGATGCTCTCCATGTCCATGGTGATCTGTAACTATGTTTCCACCGAGTGGGTGGTTATCGCGGTGATGGCGACGGCCTTCTTCGGCAAGGGCATCGGTGCGCTGGGCTGGGCGGTGATGGCGGATACCGCACCGAAAGAAATCAGCGGCCTGAGCGGCGGTCTGTTCAATATGTTCGGCAACATCTCCGGCATCGTCACCCCGATCGCCATCGGTTATATCGTAGGCGTTACCGGTTCTTTCAACGGCGGTCTGGTGTATGTGGGCATTCATGCCTTCGTCGCGATCCTGAGCTTCCTGTTCATTGTTCAGGACATCAAGCGTGTCGAATTGAAACCGTACAACAACAACTGATTCAGGGGATAAGGAGAAAAGCATGAGTAGCACTCAGGACACCCCAATTATTACTGATATGAAGGTCATCCCGGTGGCCGGCCATGACAGCATGTTGCTGAATATCGGCGGCGCCCACGGCGCCTACTTCACCCGCAACATCGTCATTTTGACGGACAGTTCCGGTCATACCGGCGTGGGCGAAGCGCCCGGCGGCGAGGTGATTTACAACACGCTGACGGCCGCCATTCCCCAGGTCGTGGGCAACCAGGTGGCGCGCATGAACCGCCTGGTGCACCAGATCCACAAAGGGAACCAGTCTTCCGATTTCGACTCGTTCGGCAAAGGCGCCTGGACGTTCGAGCTGCGGGTGAATGCGGTGGCAGCGCTGGAGGCCGCTTGTCTGGATCTGTTGGGCCAGCATCTGGGCGTCCCGGTCGCCGAACTGTTGGGGCCGGGCAAACAGCGTGATGAAGTCACTGTGCTGGGCTACCTGTTCTACATCGGCGATCGCACCCAAACCGACCTGCCGTATCTGGCGGGCGAAACCGGCGGTCACGAGTGGTACCACCTGCGCCATCAGAAAGCGATGGACAGCGAGGCTGTCGTCAGGTTGGCGGAAGCCTCGGCCGATCGTTACGGCTTCAAAGATTTCAAACTGAAAGGCGGCGTGCTGCCGGGCGAGCTGGAAATCGACACCGTCAAGGCGCTGAAAAAACGTTTCCCGGATGCCCGTATCACCGTCGACCCCAACGGCGCCTGGTTGCTGGATGAGGCGATCCGTCTGTGCCGGGACATGAAAGATGTCCTGACCTACGCCGAAGATCCATGCGGTGCCGAGCAGGGCTTCTCCGGTCGCGAAGTGATGTCCGAATTCCGGCGCGCCACCGGTCTGCCGGTCGCCACCAATATGATCGCCACCAACTGGCGTGAAATGAACCATGCCGTGATGTTACAGGCGGTGGATATCCCGCTGGCGGATCCGCATTTCTGGACCATGCACGGCGCGGTGCGCGTCGCGCAGCTGTGCGACGACTGGGGCCTGACCTGGGGTTGCCATTCCAACAACCACTTTGATATTTCGCTGGCGATGTTTACCCATGTTGGCGCCGCGGTACCGGGAAAACCGACCGCTATCGATACTCACTGGATCTGGCAGGAAGGGCAGCATCTGACCAAAGAACCGCTGCAAATCGTCAACGGCAAGATCAAAGTGCCGGATCGTCCGGGGCTGGGTATCGAACTGGATATGGAACAGGTGATGAAGGCGCACGAGCTGCATAAGAAACTGCCGAGCGGCGCGCGCAATGATGCCGTCGCAATGCAGTACCTGATCCCCGGCTGGACGTTCGATCGCAAACGTCCGGTTTTCGGGCGTGAAATCCCGGCTAATGCCAAGTTTTAATATTGAGGGCTCGCTAATGGCTTCACAAAGTACCACGCCTGTTATTACCCGTATGCAGGTGATCCCGGTGGCCGGCCATGACAGCATGTTGCTGAACCTAAGCGGGGCGCATGCGCCGTATTTCACCCGTAACATCGTGATTATGCAGGATAACGCGGGTAATACCGGCGTGGGTGAAATCCCTGGCGGCGAGAAAATCCGTCAGACGCTGGAAGATGCCGCTCAGTTGGTCATCGGCAAAACGCTGGGTGAATACAAGAATGTCATGACCGCCGTGCGTAACCAGTTCGCCGATCGCGATGCCTCCGGTCGTGGCCTGCAGACGTTCGACCTGCGTACCACCATCCATGTCGTGACCGGTATCGAAGCGGCCATGCTGGATTTGCTGGGCCAATTCCTGAATGTGCCGGTCGCCGCGCTGCTGGGCGATGGTCAACAGCGCGATGCGGTGGAAATGTTGGGCTACCTGTTCTACATCGGCGATCGCAATAAAACCGACCTGCCGTATCAGAGCCAGCCGGATGAAAAATGCGACTGGTATCGTCTTCGCCATGAAGAAGCGTTGTCGCCGGAAACGGTGGTGCGTCTGGCGGAAGCCGCTTATGAAAAATACGGTTTCAATGATTTCAAACTGAAGGGCGGCGTACTGGCCGGCAGCGAAGAAGCGGAGGCGGTCACGGCGCTGTCCAAACGTTTCCCGCAGGCACGTATTACGCTGGATCCAAACGGCGCCTGGTCGTTGGACGAAGCGATTCGTCTGGGCAAACAACTGCGTGGCGTGCTGGCTTATGCCGAAGACCCGTGCGGCGCGGAGCAGGGTTTCTCCGGCCGTGAAGTGATGGCGGAATTCCGTCGCGCCACCGGCCTGCCGACCGCGACCAATATGATCGCTACCGACTGGCGTCAGATGGGGCACACCATCTCCTTGCAGTCGGTGGATATCCCGCTGGCGGATCCGCATTTCTGGACCATGCAAGGCTCGGTGCGCGTTGCGCAGATGTGTCATGAATGGGGTTTGACCTGGGGTTCGCATTCCAACAACCATTTCGACATTTCGCTGGCGATGTTCACCCATGTCGCGGCGGCGGCTCCGGGCCATATCACCGCCATCGACACCCACTGGATCTGGCAGGAAGGCAACCAACGTCTGACCAAAGAACCGTTCCAGATCGTCGGCGGCATGGTGGAAGTGCCGAAAAAACCGGGTCTGGGCGTTGAATTGGATATGGCGCAGGTGATGAAGGCCCATGAGTTGTACAAAAACATGGGGCTGGGGGCGCGCAACGACGCCGTCGGCATGCAGTATCTGGTTCCCGGCTGGACGTTCGATAACAAACGCCCCTGTCTGGTTCGTTAATCCATGATGTGCGCCGTCCCGTGGGGCGGCGCGGAAAAAGTAAGGACAAAACATGAAGACGCCACTGTTACCTAATCAATTTCGCCAGGATTTACGGCAAGGGAAGACCCTGTTCGGCTGCTGGTGCGCGCTGGGCAATCCCATTTCTACCGAGGTACTGGGGCTGGCGGGATTTGACTGGCTGGTGCTCGATGGAGAGCACGCGCCGAACGACGTACTCAGCTTTATTCCGCAGTTGATGGCGCTGAAAGGCAGCCACAGCGCGCCGGTAGTCCGCCCGCCTTGTAATGAGCCGGTGGTCATCAAGCGCTTGCTGGATATCGGTTTTTACAACTTCCTGATCCCGTTTGTGGAATCTGAAGAGGAAGCCATCCGTGCGGTCGCGTCGACCCGTTATCCGCCGGCGGGTATCCGCGGCGTCTCCGTGGGGCACCGCAGCAATGCTTTCGGTACCGAACCGAACTATTTCGCCACCATCAACGACAACATCACGGTGATGGTGCAGATCGAGAGTCAGGAAGGGGTGGATAACCTGGACGCCATCGCTGCGGTTGACGGTGTGGATGGCATTTTCGTCGGCCCCGGCGACCTGTCCGCCGCGCTGGGTTATCTGGGGCAGCCCAACCATCCGGAAGTTCAGAAAGTGATTCGTCACATTTTCGAACGCGCTGCCGCACACGGCAAACCGAGCGGCATTCTGGCGCCGGTGGAAGCGGATGCCCGTCGTTATCTGGAATGGGGCGCCCGGTTCGTCGCCGTCGGTAGCGATTTGGGTGTATTCCGCGGCGCGACGCAGGCGCTGTGCGATAAGTTCAAGCAGTAAACCGGACAACCCAGCCGCCCGGTGTTGCCGGGCGAAGGCTGATTTACCATGAGTGGCGCTGGCGGTAAACACCACCGGCAGGCCGTCGGGAGATACCGGCGTTGACGGGGATGACGGCCGCAGAAACAGGCTGCCGGGAGCGGGGTTTCCCGGCGACGATAGATTGATGAACGCATCAGACAATGGGGTTATCACGATGAAAATTGGATTTATTGGGCTGGGCATTATGGGTAAACCGATGAGCAAAAACCTGATCAAGGCAGGTTACTCATTGGTGGTGCTGGATCGTAATACCGAAGCCGTTGCCGAAGTGGTCGCCGCAGGCGCTAGCGCCGCCGCCACGCCGAAGGAAGTGGCTGAGCAGAGCGACATCATCGTCACCATGCTGCCCAATTCACCGCATGTGAAAGAGGTGGTACTGGGCGAAAACGGCATTATCGAGGGCGCCCGTAAAGGGACGATTGTGGCCGATATGAGTTCTATCGCGCCGCTGGCCAGCCGTGAAATTGCCGCCGCGCTGGCGGAAAAAGGCGTCGACATGCTGGACGCGCCGGTAAGCGGCGGCGAGCCGAAAGCCATCGACGGCACGCTGTCCGTGATGGTCGGCGGCGACAAAGCGATTTTCGACCGCTGCTATGACGTATTAAAAGCGATGGCCGGCTCCGTGGTGCATACCGGCGACGTCGGCGCGGGTAACGTCACCAAACTGGCCAACCAGGTCATCGTGGCGCTGAATATCGCCGCCATGTCCGAAGCGCTGGTGCTGGCGACCAAAGCCGGCGTGAACCCGGATCTGGTGTATCAGGCGATTCGCGGCGGATTGGCCGGCAGCACCGTATTGGACGCCAAAGCGCCGATGGTGATGGATCGCAACTTCAAACCGGGTTTCCGTATCGATCTGCATATCAAGGATCTGGCGAACGCGCTGGATACGTCTCATGGCGTGGGCGCGCAGTTGCCGCTGACGGCGGCGGTGATGGAAATGATGCAGGCGCTGAAAGCCGACGATCTCGGCTCTGCCGACCACAGTGCGCTGGCTCGTTACTACGAGAAGCTGGCCAAGGTTGAAGTGACTCGATAGTTAGCCCGGCGGCGCGGGTATCCATGCGCCGCCCGGTTAGCGGCATACCGTTAACGAGCGCCGGTTCAGCAGCGCACGGGGAGTTGATGACGCGGGTAGTTTATGAAAATAGTTATCGCACCGGATTCTTATAAAGAGAGCTTGTCCGCACAGGAAGTTGCAACGCAGATCGAGGCCGGATTCCGGGAAGTCTTTCCTGAGGCCAGCTACGTCAAACTGCCTGTTGCGGACGGGGGAGAGGGAACCGTGGAAGCCATGGTGGCGGCGACTCGCGGTAAGATTGTCAGAGTGAACGTCACCGGCCCGTTAGGTGATGAGATTGAAGCCTTTTTTGGGCTGTCGGGTGATGAACAAACGGCGTTTATCGAAATGGCGGCGGCAAGCGGTCTGGAACTGGTGCCTCCGTATCAGCGCAACCCATTGTTGACCACCAGTTATGGGACGGGCGAATTGATCCGCTGCGCGCTGGATCACGGCGTCAGGCATTGCATCATCGGCATCGGCGGCAGCGCCACCAATGACGGCGGTGCCGGTATGGTGCAGGCGCTGGGCGCCCGATTGCTTGACGACCAGCAGCAACCGCTGGGGTTTGGCGGTGCGGAACTGGCCCGTCTGGCGCATATCGATCTCAGCGCACTGGATAGCCGTATTCGGCAGTGCCGGTTTGAGGTGGCCTGCGATGTGACCAACCCGCTGACCGGCGAACAAGGCGCGTCTGCGGTGTTCGGCCCGCAGAAGGGCGCTACCCGCGATATGGTCGCGCAATTGGATCAGGCGTTGCAACATTACGCCGGGGTGATCCGCCGCCAGTTGGATATGGATGTGGAACACGTACCGGGCGCGGGCGCCGCCGGGGGGATGGGGGCCGCCTTGCAGGCGTTCTGCGGCGCGGAACTGCGGCGCGGGATTGAGATCGTGACCGAGGCGCTGGGCCTGGATGCGCTGGTTCAGGATGCGTCGCTGGTGATTACCGGCGAAGGCCGCATCGACAGTCAGACTATCCACGGTAAGGTGCCGATTGGGGTGGCGCGGGTCGCCAAACGTTATAACAAACCGGTCATCGGTATCGCCGGCAGCCTGAGCGCCGATGTCGGTATCGTACACGAGCATGGGTTGGATGCGGTTTTCAGCGTGCTGTACAACATCTGCTCGCTGGAAGAGGCGTTGGACAACGCCGCCGACAATGTCCGCATGGCGGCGCGCAATATTGCCGCTACGCTCAAGATTGGCCAGGCGCTGGTCTGACCGTTTTCGCCGGCGAACCGCTTGTACAGTAGCCGGCACCCGTTGCCGTCAGGCAGGTCATATTGTCTGCTCTAAAGCGGGGTTCGTCCTGAGCCCCGTGTCGCGCTTAAATCTTTTGCATTTGCTTGCGCGCCGCGTTTTCCACGTTGGCCATTTCGTCGATCAGTTCCAGCCATTCCGGCTCCAGATCGGTCACTGACGTGCCCTTACGCAGTTCCTGTTCGATGCAGCGGCAGATTTGCCTGAGGCGCGGGACGCCGCTATAGCTACAACTGCCGTGCAGTTTATGGATCAGATCCAGCATGTCGTCCGGCGGGCAGCCGTCCAACACCTGATCGACCTGTTGACGTACCTGCGGCAGAAACGCCAGCAACATGCCCAGCAGGTCGCGAGCCAAATCGGGTTTGCGCGCCGCTTGCCGTAACGCCAGATCCCAGTCCAGAGACAGTGAGGGCGCTTCCGGATTCGGCGTCGCGGCGGCGGGCAATTCCGTCGGTTCCTGGCGGGACATGCGGCGCAGCAGCACTTGCCGCAGCATGTGCTCGTCGATCGGTTTCGCCAGATAGTCGTCCATACCGGATTTCAGCAACTGCTCGCGTTCGCCGTTCATGGTATGGGCGGTGACTGCCACGATGGGCGTGTTGCGATGCAGTGGAATCTGGTGGATCAGTTCGCTGGCCTGCAGCCCGTCCATACCCGGCATCTGGATATCCATCAGGATGACGTCCAGCGCATTTTTCTTCGCTTTGGCGACGGCTTCGGCGCCGTTGTCGCACAAAATAATATTTTCCACCTGTTCTTCCAGCAGGGCGCCGATCAGCTTGAGGTTGGCCGGATTATCGTCCACCGCCATCACGGTCAGCGACAGGCGTTCCAGCTGAGAATGCGGGGCGGGCTGTGTGGCCACGGCGGTGCTGCGGCTGAACAGCCGGTTGTCCTGCAGTATCGTCAACAGGCGGGGGGCGGTAATCGGTTTGCTCAGACAGGCATGGATGCCGAAGGACTTCAACTGTTCGGCGTCCATTTCCGCCAGGCTCGGCAGCGCCAGGATAACGTTTGACGCCAGACGACAGAATTCGCGGATAGTCGGCGTGAAGTCCAGCAGGGTATTGCGGTAACTGATGGGAACGCCGACCAGCAGGATATCGAAGGCGCGGTTCGGTAATTGCTCCAGCGTCGGGCTGTAGCTGACCGTCAGCGGCGTATGCACCAGAATATCCAGCGTCGCCTGCGCGGCGGTGGGGTTACTCTCCACATAAGCCAGATTTTTGCCTTTCAGCATGTCGAAAAGGTGATTCGGCTCCAGCACATGCGGATTGAGTTGCAGTTTGAGGGTGCACCAGAAGGTGGTTCCCTGATTCAGTTTGCTGTGGAAACTGATGTCGCCGCCCATTTCCCGCACCAGTTTCTGGGTAATCACCAGCCCCAGCCCGGTACCGCCGTGACGGCGGGAAATGCTGGTGTCCGCTTGCCGGAATGCCTGAAACAATTGCGCCTGCTGAATTTCGGCGATGCCGATGCCGGTATCCTTGATCTGGATCTCCAGCAGAACCTGATGCTGCTCCTGTTTGCGTTTCTCGATACGGATGTCGATGTTGCCTTGCTCGGTAAATTTGATGGCGTTGCCGAGCAGGTTGGTGATGATTTGCTGTAACCGCAACGGGTCGCCGATGAACTGTTCCGGTACGTCGTGCTGGATGTTGAGCGTCAGTTCCAGCCCCTTTTCATGGGCGGTGTGGGCCAGCAGCATCACCACTTCATCCAGCGTGTTGTGCAGCGAAAACGGGATGTTTTCCAGCACCAGCTTGCCCGCTTCCAGTTTGGAGAAGTCCAGTACGTCGTTGATGATATTCAACAGATTGTTGGCGGAACGTTCGATGGTTTGCAGGTAGTCTTGCTGCGTCGGCGTCAACGGGGTCTTCAGGGTTTGACGGGTAAACCCGATGACGCCGTTAAGCGGCGTGCGCAGTTCGTGGGACATATTGGCCAGAAACTCGGATTTGATGCGCGCCGCTTCCTGCGCGCGTTTTTTGGCCAGGTCCAGTTCGACGTTCTGGATCTCCATCTGTTCCAGCGTTTCACGCAGATCATAGGTGGCTTGATCGATATTCTGCTGCATCTCCTCATGGTACGCCGTCAGCGACATCGCCATCGAGTTGATGCCGTTTTTCAGCATGTCCAGTTCCCCCAGCATGCGGCCTTCTACCCGGCTGTCCAACTGACCACGGCGGATGCGATCCACGGTTTCCACCATGTTGCGGATGGGAATGGTGACATCCCGCATCAGACGGTAGGCCAGCAACAGGGCTATTCCCATGCACCCCAGCAGCAGGCATGACGCCATGAACATCTCCCGATACTGTTGCAGCCGGATGGCGCTCAGGTTGAGTTCGATCGCGACGTATCCCAGCGGTGGTCGCTTCATGGCGGGCATATCGGCGACCCGACTGTTCTGCTCCATCGGCGCCATCAGAATCAGATTGTCGTCATCCTGCTGCAACCGCAGGGCGTCGGGTATGGGCGCGCCCTGCGGCAATTGGATTTTTGCGCTGAACGGGTGCGGATTGCTGGATGCGATAAGCCGGTTGCCGGCATCGTATACGTTGATAGCGTGCACGATGTCGGAATGGTGGCGGTGGAGTACGTTGATCAGCGTTTGCAACGGCTCCAGTTGGCGTTGCGAGACGGCGTAAGCGCTGTTGACGGCCAGCGGTTCGATAATGCTGATGCCGGTTTCGGCCAATTGATTTTGTAGCTGGTTGTAGCGGTGAATGACGAAAAAGCTACTGAGCAACAACCCGATAAGCAGTGAGGGGGCCAAGATCAGTATCATCATGCGTGCGCGCAGACTGTATTTGGTCATGGGGTTCCAATGTGGGAGAATTGAGGCCGACTAATCCATTAAATCATCAATGACAGCACATTTATGGCGCAATTCTACTCTCCAAACCGGCGCGTGACGACCCGGCAAATCCTCACCGTGACGGTGGACTCACTCGATTCGTTCGGGCAGGGCGTCGCCCGCCATGAGGGCAAGACCCTGTTTATTCCCGGAGTGCTGCCGGGGGAACAAGCCGAAGTCCAACTGACGACAGAAAAGCGCCAGTTTGCCCATGCCCGGTTGCGCCGCCGGTTGAACAGCAGCGCTGAGCGGGTTGAACCGCGGTGTCCGCATTTTTCCGTCTGCGGCGGTTGCCAGCAGCAGCATGCCGGCATGGCGTTGCAGCAGCGCAGCAAAGCGGCGGCGTTGCGCCATCTGATGCGGCGGGAAACCGGCGTGGAGATGCCGGAACCGGTGGTGATCGACGGCCCTGATTATGGCTATCGCCGTCGGGCTCGGCTGGCATTGCTGTATCAACCGAAAACTCGTCAATTGCTGATGGGGTACCGCCGGGAAGGGTCGCACGATCTGGCGGATATTCATGTTTGTCCTGTTCTGCATCCGGCGCTGGAGGCGTTGCTGACTCCGCTGCGCGATTGTCTGGCCGGTTTGAAGGCGGCCAAACGGCTTGGGCATGTGGAACTGGTGATGGCGGAGCAGGGGCCGTTGGTGGTGCTGCGTCATCTGGATGTATTGCAGGAGGCCGATCGGCAGGCGCTGAACGATTTTGGCGCTCGCGTTGGCTGCGCGTTGTTTCTGGCGCCGGAGGCGGGTGCGCTGGCGTGTCTGCGTGGCGCAGCGCCTTCGTACCGGATCGATGGGTTATCGCTGGCATTCAGCCCGCGCGATTTTATTCAGGTCAACGACGAGGTTAATCAGCGCATGGTGGCGCAAGCGCTGGAATGGCTTGACCCGCAGCCGCATGAGCGGGTGCTCGATCTGTTTTGCGGCATGGGAAACTTTACGCTGCCGCTGGCGCGCCGGGCAGCCAGCGTGGTCGGCGTGGAAGGTGTGGCCGCTCTGGTGGAGAAAGGGCGTGAAAACGCCGAGCGCAATGCGTTCGGTAATGTCACATTCTTTCACCAGAACCTGGAAGAAGACGTGACACGGCAGCCGTGGGCCGCCCAGGGTTTTGATAAGATATTGCTCGATCCGGCGCGAGCCGGTGCGCCCGGTGTGATGTCACAGATTGTGAAGTTGACCCCCGGCCGCGTGGTTTATATATCCTGTAATCCGACTACGCTGGCGCGTGACAGCCGGGTACTGCTGGCGGCAGGGTACCGGTTGGAGAAGCTGGCGATGCTGGACATGTTTCCACATACCGGACATCTTGAGTCGATGGCACTGTTTTTGCTTGACTCCAACGTGCGGTAAAACAGGGAGAAATTATGGTTGCGGTAAGAAGTGCGCATTTGAATACCGAAGGCAAATTTGTGCCGGACGCCTGGATTGCTTCGTTGGGGATCGCCAGCAAGCAGGCGTGTGACCGCCTCGCCGAAACCTGGCGTTATTGCGAAGAAAAGACGCAAGGACACCCCGACGCCATGCTGCTGTTGTGGCGTGGCATCGAGATGGTGGAGATCCTTTCTACGCTGAGCATGGATAACGACAGTATGCGTGCGGCCATGCTGTTCCCGCTGGCTAACGCCAACGTGGTGGACGAAGACACGCTGCGCGAAACCTTCGGCAAGAACATTGTTAACCTGGTGCATGGCGTGCGCGATATGGATGCGATCCGCCAGCTGAAAGCCACCCAGAACGATTCGGTCGGTTCCGAGCAAGTCGACAACATTCGTCGCATGCTGCTGGCGATGGTGGAAGATTTCCGCTGCGTGGTCATCAAACTGGCGGAGCGTATCGCCCACCTGCGCGAGGTGAAGGACGCCCCAGAAGAAGAGCGTGTACTGGCGGCCAAAGAGTGTACCAATATCTATGCGCCGCTGGCCAACCGGCTGGGTATCGGCCAGCTCAAGTGGGAACTGGAGGATTTCTGTTTCCGCTATCTGCATCCGGATGAGTACAAACGCATCGCCAAGCTGCTGCATGAGCGCCGTATCGATCGCGAGCAGTATATCGAGACTTTTGTGAAAAACCTGCGCGGCACCATGGAGCTGGAAGGGCTGAAGGCGGATGTGTACGGCCGTCCCAAGCATATCTACAGCATCTGGCGCAAGATGCAGAAAAAATCGCTGTCGTTCGATGAGCTGTTCGATGTGCGCGCGGTGCGCGTGGTGGTGGAACGTTTGCAGGATTGCTACGCGGCGCTGGGGATCGTGCATACGCATTTCCGCCATTTGCCGGACGAGTTCGACGATTATGTCGCCAACCCCAAACCCAACGGCTACCAGTCCATTCATACCGTGGTATTGGGGCCGGGCGGTAAAACGGTGGAGATTCAGATCCGTACCCGTCAGATGCACGAAGACGCTGAGTTAGGGGTCGCCGCCCACTGGAAATACAAGGAAGGCACCGCCTCTGCCGGCCGTTCCGGCTACGAAGAACGTATTGCCTGGCTGCGTAAACTGTTGTCCTGGCAGGAGGAGATGGCTGACTCGGACGAGATGCTCGACGAGGTGCGCAGCCAGGTGTTCGACGATCGCGTGTATGTGTTTACACCGAAAGGCGACGTGGTGGATCTGCCCGCCGGGTCGACGCCGCTGGATTTCGCCTACCATATTCACAGCGATATCGGTCATCGCTGCATCGGCGCCAAAGTGAGCGGGCGTATCGTGCCGTTCACCTACCAGTTGCAGATGGGCGATCAGATTGAAGTTATCACCCAGAAACAGCCGAACCCCAGCCGGGATTGGCTGAACCCGAATCTGGGATACATCACCACCAGCCGCGGCCGCTCCAAGATCCATAACTGGTTCCGCAAGCAGGATCGGGACAAGAACATTCTGGCGGGCAAACAGATCCTGGACAATGAGCTGGAGCATCTGGGCATCAGCCTGAAGATGGCGGAGAAACTGCTGCTGCCGCGCTACAACATGAATTCGATGGACGAACTGTTGGCCGGCATCGGCGGCGGCGATGTTCGCCTGAACCAGATGGTGAATTTCCTGCAGTCGAAGGTGAACCAGCCCAGCGCGGAAGAGCAGGATCGCGAAGCATTGCGCCAACTGACGCAAAAATCGCAGCAGCCGGCGACACGCGCCGCCGCCAAGGATAATGGCCGCATCGTAGTAGAAGGCGTCGGTAATCTGATGCATCACATCGCCCGCTGCTGCCAGCCGATTCCTGGCGATGACATTATCGGTTTTATCACCCGCGGCCGGGGGATCTCCATCCATCGCGCCGATTGCGAGCAGTTGGACGATCTGCGTGGTCATGCGCCGGAACGCATTGTGGAAGCGGTGTGGGGCGAAAGCTACTCCAGCGGTTATTCGCTGGTGGTTCGGGTCACGGCCAATGACCGCAGCGGCTTGCTGCGCGATATCACTACGATCCTCGCCAACGAAAAAGTCAATGTGCTGGGCGTTTCCAGCCGTAGCGATGTGAAGCAGCAACTGGCGACCATCGATATGGAGATGGAGATCTATAACCTGCAGGTGTTGGGGCGAGTGCTGGCTAAGCTGAATCAGCTGCCGGATGTGATCGATGCCCGCCGTTTGCAGGGGAATAGCTAAGCACACGGCCCCTTCGGCCTCCCTGCATCGGGAGGCCGCGTTTATCGGCTGACGGCGTCGTCTGCGAACAGTCCGGCAGGTGATGCGGCCAGCCACACCGACATACTTTCACCGAAATACACTCAGGATAGAAAAATGCCTTCATCGACGGAACGTCTGCTCGACATCATGAAGCAACTGCGCGACCCGGAAAACGGGTGCCCGTGGGATCGGGAACAGACGTTTGACACCATCGCGCCTTACACGTTGGAAGAAACCTACGAAGTGTTGGACGCCATCAGCCGCAAGGATTTTGACGACTTGCGCAGCGAGTTAGGCGACTTGCTGTTTCAGGTGGTGTTCTACGCACGCATGGCGGAAGAAGAGAATCTGTTTGATTTCTCAGATGTTTGCGATGCCATCAGCGACAAACTGGAGCGTCGGCATCCGCATATTTTTGGCACACAGCGCCCGGTGCTGAAAGACAGCGAAGCGGTACTGGCCAATTGGGAACAAACCAAGGCGCAGGAGCGGGCTGAGAAAGATCGCCACTCACAGCTGGATGATATTCCCGACGCGCTGCCTGCGTTGATGCGCGCGCATAAAATCCAGCAGCGTTGCGCCGCCGTCGGGTTTGACTGGCATACGCTGGGGCCGGTGGTGGACAAGCTGTACGAGGAAATCGACGAGGTGATGCATGAAGCGCAGCAGGCTGTCGTCGATCCGGAACGGTTGGGGGAGGAGCTCGGCGATATGCTGTTTGCAGCGGTGAATCTTTCCCGCCATCTGGGGCATAAGGCGGAAATCGCACTGCAGCAGGCTAATCATAAATTTTGCCGCCGTTTCCGGCAGGTAGAACAGTTGATTACCGAACAAGGGAAAACCCTTGCCGAGGCGAGTCTGGACGAGATGGATGCCGCATGGCAGCAGGTGAAAGAACGAGAAAAAGCACTTTGATGAAAAAAGAGCGGGGAAAAATGTCTTTTTGCCGCTCTTTATTTTTATCTGTTTGTTTTTAAATTGTGTTTTTAATCTGTTCTTTCGCAAAGAGAAACCTGTCAACAACCGGATGTGCGCTGCTGGTTCAGCAAAACGAACATTTGTGGCGTTCAGCGGCTTAGGGTATACTACTTTCCCGTCTTGGTCTTTTCTTATCGTCCTTAAATAAACCCAAATTCTCAGGTTCAGCATGACAACTAATTATATTTTTGTGACCGGCGGGGTCGTATCCTCTCTGGGTAAAGGCATTGCCGCAGCCTCTCTGGCGGCTATTCTCGAAGCCCGTGGCCTCAACGTGACCATCATGAAACTGGACCCGTACATCAATGTGGATCCGGGAACGATGAGCCCGACGCAGCACGGCGAAGTGTTCGTGACGGAAGACGGCGCCGAAACTGATCTCGATCTGGGCCACTATGAGCGCTTTATTCGCACTAAAATGACGCGCCGCAATAACTTCACCACCGGACGCATTTATTCTGACGTCCTGCGCAAAGAGCGCCGTGGCGATTATCTGGGTGCGACCATTCAGGTTATTCCGCATATCACCAACGCGATTAAAGAACGCATTATCGAAGGCGGCGAAGGTCATGACGTGGTGCTGGTGGAAATCGGCGGTACTGTGGGTGATATCGAATCCCTGCCGTTCCTGGAAGCCATTCGCCAGATGGCGGTGGATGTGGGCCGCGAGCATACGTTGTTCATGCATTTGACGCTGGTGCCTTACATGGCGGCAGCCGGCGAGGTGAAAACCAAACCGACCCAGCACTCCGTGAAAGAACTGCTGTCGATCGGGATTCAACCCGACGTACTGATTTGCCGTTCCGATCGCACCGTACCCGCGAACGAGCGCGCAAAAATCGCGCTTTTCTGCAACGTGCCGGAGAAAGCGGTTATTTCACTGAAGGATCTTGATTCTATTTATAAAATTCCAGCGCTATTGAAATCTCAGGGGCTGGACGATTATATTTGTAAACGATTCAGCTTGAACTGTCCGGAAGCCGATCTGTCAGAATGGGAGCAGGTCATTTATCAGGAAGCCAACCCGGTTGGTGAAGTCACTATCGGGATGATCGGCAAATATGTGGAATTGCCGGACGCTTATAAGTCGGTGATTGAGGCGTTACGCCATGGCGGTCTGAAAAATCGCCTCACCATCAACATCAAGTTGATTGATTCGCAGGATGTTGAAACACGCGGCGTGGATGTCCTCAAGGGGCTGGATGCGATTCTGATCCCGGGGGGCTTTGGCTACCGCGGCGTTGAAGGGAAAGTGATGGCGGCGCGTTATGCCCGCGAGAACAAGATCCCGTATCTGGGCATTTGCCTGGGAATGCAGGTCGCATTGATGGAGTTTGCCCGTAACGTCGCCGGTATGGAAGGGGCAAACTCTACCGAGTTTATGCCGGACTGTAAGTACCCGGTGGTGGCGCTGATTACCGAATGGCGCGATGCAGAAGGCAATCTTGAAGTGCGTAACGAAAATAGCGATCTCGGTGGTACCATGCGCCTTGGCGGCCAGGAATGCCATCTTGTGGAGGGCAGTCTGGTGCGTCAGCTCTATGCGGAGCCGACCATTATCGAGCGTCACCGCCATCGCTACGAAGTCAACAATATGTTGTTGAAGCAGATTGAGGCTGCTGGGATGCGCGTTGCAGGCGTTTCCGCCGACCGCAAACTGGTGGAAATTGTTGAGCTGCCTGATCATCCGTGGTTTGTGGCGTGTCAATTCCACCCGGAATTCACCTCCACCCCACGAGACGGACACCCGCTGTTCGCCGGTTTTGTGAAAGCCGCCGGGGCGTACCAGAAAGGTCAGGTGAAATAAGGTTTTGCAGCAACGCGCGGTTCTCTGAACGCGCGTTGTTTGTCTGAGGTTTTAGTTTAACTTGTACTGAGGAAAATCTAATGTCCAAAATTGTTAAAGTCATCGGCCGCGAAATCATCGACTCACGCGGAAACCCGACTGTTGAAGCTGAAGTGCATCTGGAAGGCGGCTTCGTTGGTCTGGCTGCGGCACCGTCAGGTGCGTCTACCGGTTCTCGCGAAGCGCTGGAACTGCGTGACGGTGACAAATCCCGTTTCCTGGGCAAAGGCGTAACCAAAGCGGTTGCTGCGGTTAACGGCCCGATTGCACAGGCTATTCTGGGCAAAGACGCCAAGGATCAGGCTACCGTCGACAAAATCATGATCGACCTAGATGGTACTGAAAACAAATCCAACTTCGGCGCCAACGCCATTCTGGCGGTTTCCCTGGCCAGCGCCAAAGCCGCTGCGGCATCCAAAGGCCTGCCGCTGTATGCTCACATCGCTGAACTGAACGGCACCCCGGGCAAATACTCCATGCCGCTGCCGATGATGAACATCATCAACGGTGGTGAACACGCCGACAACAACGTCGACATCCAGGAGTTCATGATTCAGCCGGTAGGCGCTTCAAGCGTGAAAGAAGCCATCCGTATGGGTTCTGAAGTGTTCCATCACCTGGCGAAAGTGTTGAAAGGCAAAGGCCTGAACACTGCCGTTGGCGACGAAGGCGGCTACGCGCCGAACCTGGGTTCCAACGCCGAAGCGCTGGCTGTTATCGCTGAAGCGGTGAAAGCGGCTGGTTACGTGCTGGGCAAAGACATCACGCTGGCGATGGACTGCGCTGCATCTGAATTCTACAAAGACGGTAAATACGTTCTGGCTGGCGAAGGCAACAAAGCGTTCACCTCTGAAGAATTCACCCACTTCCTGGAAGAGCTGACCAAACAGTACCCGATCGTATCCATCGAAGACGGTCTGGACGAATCCGACTGGGCTGGCTTTGCTTACCAGACCAAAGTGCTGGGCGACAAAATCCAGCTGGTGGGCGACGACCTGTTCGTCACCAACACCAAGATCCTGAAAGAAGGTATTGAGAAAGGCATCGCTAACTCCATCCTGATCAAATTCAACCAGATCGGTTCTCTGACCGAAACGCTGGCGGCTATCAAGATGGCGAAAGACGCGGGCTACACTGCGGTTATCTCTCACCGTTCCGGCGAAACCGAAGACGCTACCATCGCCGACCTGGCGGTAGGTACTGCGGCTGGCCAGATCAAGACCGGTTCCATGAGCCGTTCTGACCGTGTGGCTAAATACAACCAGCTGATTCGTATCGAAGAAGCGCTGGGTGCTGCTGCACCGTTCAACGGCCTGAAAGAAGTGAAAGGCCAGGCATAAGCGCCTGCCGTCCGGCGTGCTGTGCGCCGGGCATCGTAATGGAAAATCCGGTAGCTTCGCGGCTGCCGGATTTTTTTTGTCCGCCGTCTTCCCGCCGGTATCTCGTCACTCGTCGCCACCGCGCAGACCGTCTGAAATGTGAAGCCATTTCCAGGCGTTGCTCCTTGTTTGAATCCTGACAGCGACAAACAATGAACCCGATCCCAAATCCTGTTTTCCCGGCATGTCGTTAGCGTCGGTAGCCAGTAGAGTGGCTGCGGACTGTGGGTTCTAATGAATTGAAACTGTATTTCGACCGGAAATTTGAAGCAGATCGGGCTGTTCTTCCTGCGGGTGCCAGCGGCGGCAGTGTGATGGCAAAAGTGCAAAGGTTTTTACATAGCCCGGCGGCTACCTTAACGCTACGGCGGCAACACTCCTGTGCCTGCCACGATACCTTCATAAATACAATGAATGAGGAAGGACGGCGATGAAAACACGTAAGATTGGGCTGGCGAATTACCTGGCCTATGGGTCAGGCGATTTCCTCGGTGCGGGAACCACCGCGCTGACGGCCGGCTGGCTACTCTACTTCTACACGACCTTTTGCGGGCTGACGCCGATTCAGGCGACCTTCATTTTTGCCATGGCCAGGGTGCTAGATGCGGTTGTCAGCCCGTTGATGGGTTTCCTGACCGACAACTTCGGTTCTACCTGGTTGGGAAAACGCTTCGGTCGCCGCAAATTTTTTATCCTGCTGGGCATTCCACTGGTATTCAGCTACAGCTTGATGTGGGTCGGTCACATGAGTTACTGGTACTACCTGCTGACCTACCTGTTGTTTGACGTGGTGTACACCATGGTGCTGGTGCCGTATGAAACGTTGGTGCCGGAAATGACCGACGATTTCAAACAAAAAACCAAATTTTCCGGTGCGCGTATCGCGCTGGCTCAGCTGTCGGCGATTCTGGCGGCGTTTTTGCCGGGTATTCTGCTGGGCTACTTTGGTAAGGACAACGCCGTTTCCTTCTTCTACTCCAGCCTGGTGTTCTCGGTGATCTGCGCCTTCGTATTGACCATGGTGTACTTCTTTACCTGGGAGCGGCCGCGCGAACAGATGTCGGAAGCGTCGCTGCGGGCGGAAAAAGAACGCCAATCGCTGACGTTGGGGCAGAGCCTAAAACGCCTGAATGTCGAGTTGCTTTCGACGCTCAGAATTCGCATTTTCCGCCAGCATTTGGGGATGTATCTGGGCGGCTACATCGCGCAGGACGTTTTCAACGCCGTATTTACCTATTATGTGGTGTTCGTGCTGATGCAAAGCCCGACCATGGCTTCCAACCTGATGGGTACCATGGCGATCCTGCAGTTTATTTCCGTACTGTTGATGATCCCGCTGTGCATCAAATTCGGCCCGGCCCCGTCTTATCGGATGGTGGTCTGCCTGTTCGGCCTGAGCGCGCTTTCCTACGGTTTCTTGTATTACAGCGGCATGCACAACACCTTCACGCTGCTGTTGCTGGTTTCCGCGCTGGCGGGGCTGGGGCGCGGTGGTATCAACTATGTTCCCTGGAACACCTATACCTATATCGCGGATATCGATGAAATCATTACTGCCCAACGCCGTGAGGGGATCTTCGCCGGCATTATGACCTTGACCCGCAAAGCGTCCCAGGCCGGCGCGGTGATGCTGGTCGGGGTGATTCTGCAGTTCTCCGGTTTTGTGTCCGGCCAGGCGACCCAGGCGCCGGGCGTCAGCCATACCATCCTGATGGTGCTGTGCTTCGGTACGGTCATCGTTTTGACTCTGGGTTTCCTGGTTTCGCTGCGCTTCAAGCTGAACCTGCAGACGCACGGCGTGCTGCGTGATGAGACGGCGAAAATGCGCGAAGCCGGCCGTATTGTGCCTGAAAAGATTACCCCGGAGGCGCGTGCCACCGTAGAAATGCTGGCCGGCCTGCCTTATGCGTCGCTGTGGGGGAACAACAATATTGGCTACCTTAACCGCCACAAGGCGCCCGCTCGACCGCTCAGTCATACGGCGCAGCATGGCATTCATTGATGTGTAATGAGACTGCAACTGGATATACGTTATGACCATATTCCCTGTAAAACAGAGTGCGCTGCTGTGTCAGCCGGAGTATTTCATCTCCCGCGAGGAACTGAAGGCGCTGATTTGCCGCATTACTGACAATCTGATCAATATTGAGGATAAGACCGGCGAATTTCTGCTGCGGCTGGATGATGGTCGGGTGATTGACACCAAGGGCTGGGCCGGCTGGGAGTGGACGCACGGTATCGGGCTGTACGGGATGTATCAGTATTACCGTCAGACCGGCGATGACAGCATGCGCGCCATCATTGACGACTGGTTTAGCGCCCGTCTGGCGGAAGGGACGCCCACCAAAAATGTCAACACGGTATGTCCGTTCCTGACGCTGGCTTACCGCTACGAAGAGACTGGTAACAGTCACTGGCAGCCTTATCTGGAACGCTGGGCCGAATGGGTGATGTACGACATGCCGCGTACCCGCAAAAACGGCCTGCAGCATATTGTCTACAACAGCGAAAACACTGATCAACTGTGGGACGATACTCTGATGATGAGCGTGTTGCCGCTGGCGAAGATCGGCAAGTTGTTCAACCGGCCGGAGTTTGTCGAAGAAGCGACCTACCAGTTTTTGCTGCATGTCCAGTATCTGATGGATCGTCAAAGCGGGTTGTGGTTCCACGGCTGGACCTTCGACGGCAACCACAACTTTGCTCAGGCGCGCTGGGCGCGTGGCAACAGTTGGCTGACCATGGTCATTCCGGAATTCATCGAGTTGCTGGATCTGCCGGAACACAATGCCACCCGCCGTTTCCTGGTTCAGGTGTTGGAAAGCCAAATTGAAGCGCTGGCGACGTATCAGGATGACAGCGGTCTGTGGCACACATTGTTGGACGACCCCAATTCCTATCTGGAGAGTTCCGCAACCGCCGGTTTCGCCTACGGCATTCTGAAAGCGGTACGCAAACGCTATATCGACCGTCGCTATGCTGAAATGGCGGAGAAAGCGGTGCGCGGCGTGGTGGGCAACATCAATGCCGAAGGCGAACTGCTGCAGGTGTCGTTTGGCACCGCCATGGGCAAGGATCTGGACTACTATCGCCAGATCCCGCTGACGTCGATGCCCTATGGTCAGGCGATGGCCATCCTGTGTCTTTCCGAATATTTACGAGTCTACCTGTAAGTCCTTTCGGGCTTCCTTGCGGAAGCCCATTTTTTCTATGCTTACAAACCGGCCAGGCTGTAGTTGGCTGGTACCCAACGATAGCCGTTGGCGTTTCCTGCTGTGTCGTATTTCACCGCGACATGCCCGATACCGGGAAACGGCAAATGCGCGCCGGCCACCCAATATCCCTGCTTCACGGTTTCTTTCAGCAAGGCGTCGCGGGTGCGTACCGCCTGATCGCTATCGGCGTCGAACGCGATGGCGGTGCCCGGCAGCGGCATTTGCACCGCCTCGGCGTGGACAATGTCACCCCACAACAGCATGTTCTGTCCGTTGCTGCTCACCAGGAATGAGGTGTGACCGGGGGTATGGCCCGGTGTCTGTACGGCGGCAATACCGGCAGGCAACGATGGGTTATCGCCGAAAGTTTTCAGCTTGCCGGCGTCGCGAATATAGCGGAATACCGACTGCACGCGCTCAAAGCCGGCTTTTTTATCTTGCGGTGCGGCCTTCAGGTTGTCCTGACTCAGCCAGAAATCGGTGTCTTTTTGATTCACGTACACGGTGGCGTTGGGGTAAACCAGCTTGTCATTGCTAACCAGCCCGCCGAAATGATCGGCGTGCAGGTGGGTTATCAGTACGGTGTCTACCTGTTCGGGCTGATAACCGGCCGCTTTCAGGTTACTCAGCGTCTTACCGGTATTTTTACCGCCCAACGCGCCGGTTCCCGCGTCGACCAGAATCAGGTTGTCACCGGTATTGATCAGATAGGCGTTGATGGACGTTTCCACTTGCGGTTTCAGGTAGCTGGCTTCCAGCAGGCTGACGACTTTTTCCTGCGGCGTTTTGATCAGCAGCTTGTCCATCGGCATGACGTTGGTGCCATCGGATAACGCGGTGATTTCATATTGCCCGACGAGGATACGGTAGTAACCTGGTTGGGTTTTGACCTGCGTCACCGCGTCGGCATGAACCAGTACCGGAGCGACGGAGAATGAGAGGCATAAAAAAGCGATAGGTTTCAATAGATTCATCTTACATTTCCTTATTTGAGGACGGCGTTGCCGGTAATCGCCGCCTGTTGATTATTGACGGTGAATACCGGTTATACAAATAAACGCTTCTCAGTTCCCTTTGCCGAGCGCACACAGGGTTTCCGAGCTGGCGTAGTACCCGCATTCAAGCCCGGTTGGGCGGAGAAACACGACGGGAGATGAGGCTGGCGGCGCCAGGGCGCTTAACCGATATGTGTTCCCGAATGGCGCGGTTTGGCATGTGGCCGTCTATCGGTGATAATAGCGGTTTGACCAGAAGGAATGATGAATCACCATGCCGCAGTACCCGATTAATGAAATGTTCCAGACCTTGCAGGGCGAAGGTTATTTTACCGGCGTTCCGGCGGTGTTTATACGCCTGCAGGGGTGTCCGGTAGGGTGCAGCTGGTGTGATACCAAACATACCTGGGAGAAGCTCGCTGAGCGACAAAGCTCATTGGCGGAGGTGCTGGCGAAAACCGCTGAAAGCGATGTGTGGGGCGCGGCTGATGCAACGGAGATTCTGTCGTCGATGCGTGAACTGGGCTATACCGCCCGGCATGTGGTGATTACCGGCGGCGAGCCTTGTATTCACGATCTGACGCCGCTGACGCTGGCGCTGGAGCAGCAAGGGTTCAGCACGCAGATTGAAACCAGCGGTACCCATGATGTGCGCTGTTCGCCCGCAACCTGGGTGACGGTATCGCCTAAAGTGAATATGCGCGGCGGTATGGCGGTGTTGTTGTCAGCGCTGCAACGCGCCGATGAGATTAAGCACCCTGTGGCGCGGGAGCGTGATGTGGACGCGTTGGATGCCTTGCTGGCGCGTCTTGATGACGATAAATCGCGGGTCGTGGCGCTGCAACCGGTCAGTCAGAAAGAAGAGGCGACTCGGCTTTGTATTGCGACCTGCATCGCCCGCAACTGGCGGTTATCGATGCAGACGCACAAGTACCTGAATATCGCCTGAGGCGGCGGTCAGGCACCGCCGCGGTAGACGCATCCGGCGGTGCAGGTTTCTTTGACCGTCACCGCGCTCAGTTCTGGCAGAGAGGGTTTCAACTGCTGCCAGATCCATTGGGCCAGCACTTCGCTGGTCGGATTCTCCAGCCCAGGGATGTCGTTGAGATAGTAGTGATCCAGCCGTTGCCAGATCGGTTTGAACACGGCTTTCAGTTCGGCGAAATCCATCACCCAGCCGGTATGAGGGTCAACCTCGCCGGTCACTTCCAGCCTAACCATAAAAGAGTGCCCATGCAGACGGCCGCATTTATGTCCCTCAGGAACGTGGGGCAGCCGGTGGGCGGCTTCGAACTGGAAATCTTTGAATAGCGTGGTTGCCATAGTGACGTTCTCGTATCAGTCGGATCAATCAAAAAACCGTCGCATACTACCGGAAAGTGCCGGTTGAAGCACGTTTTCGTCGGTTTGCGTGGGGGGCCGCGGGTTTGCCCGCTAAAACACGAACTATTCCTTGCCAGCGCCCGCCACGACGTGATGTTCTGCGGCTAAAGAAGGGGGGGCTCAGTCGGTGTAATGCAGCAAAAAAATTTAAATAATCAACGTGATAAACCGCAGTTAATAACACTTAAACCAATAAGGTTTATCAAAAAAACCACTTAGGTATTTTGGTTATTTAATATTTCCATACCGTCTTTAATTGTTAGCATAAGGATGGTTACTTTATATTCCGTTCAACTATCTATTGCCCCAAATTGGCATTAGCGCCCGCGAATCAGAACAAGGAAATAAACATCACAATGACAAGCCCGGTTTCTTCGACTCCGCTGCTCCCGTTGAGCGCGGAGCAACTTTCGCGTCTTCAGGCGGCGATCGGCGATTTGTCGCCTACCCAGCTGGCCTGGCTGTCCGGTTATTTCTGGGGTGTGGCGCAGCAGCCCGGCGTCGCGGTTGCCCAGACGGCAGACGCCGCGTCTACAGCGATCGCTGCCGCGCCGCCCATCAGTATCACCCTGATCGCCGCATCGCAGACCGGTAATGCCCGGCGTGTGGCCGAACAGATGCGTGACGATCTACAGGCAGCCGGTCTACCGGTCTCGCTGGTCAATGCAGGCGACTACAAGTTCAAGCAAATTGGGCAGGAAAAACTCCTGCTGATAGTGACTTCCACGCAGGGCGAGGGGGAGCCGCCGGAAGAGGCGGTGGCGCTGTATAAGTTTCTGTTCTCGAAAAAAGCCCCCCAATTGACGGATACCGCATTCGCCGTGTTCGGGCTGGGCGATACGTCGTATGAATTTTTCAGCAAGGCGGGTAAAGATTTCGACAGCCGTCTGGCGGAGCTGGGGGCGACTCGGCTACTGGCGCGTGTGGATGCGGATGTCGCTTTCCAGCCGCAGGCGGAGCAGTGGCGTCGTCAGGTGGTTGACGCATTGAAAGGCCGACTGGCCGTTCAACCCGTGACGACGACTGCTGGGATTGCGTCGGCACCGGCCGCGGCCGCCAGCATCTACAGCAAAGAATCGCCTTATACCGCATCGCTGACGGTGAATCAGAAGATCACCGGCCGCCATTCCGAAAAGGACATCCGTCATATTGAAATCGACCTGGGCGAATCCGGCTTACAGTATCAGCCCGGCGACGCGCTCGGCGTGTGGTATGAAAACGCCCCCGAACTGGTGCGCGAACTGTTGGCGCTGCTGTGGCTGAAAGGGGATGAACCGGTCGTGGTGAATGGCGCCACGCTGCCGTTGGAGCAGGCGTTGCAGCGGCACTTCGAGCTGACGCAGAATACCGCGCCGCTGGTGGAAAAATATGCGGCGCTGGCGCGCAACGAGAAACTGCTCGGGCTGCTGGCGGATAAGGCGGCGCTGCAACAGTACGCGCAGCGGACGCCGCTGGTCGACATGGTACGGGAAGCGCCGGTGGAATTGACGCCGGAGCAACTGACCGGCCTGCTGCGCCCGCTGACGCCCCGTTTGTATTCCATCGCGTCCGCGCAGGATGAGGTTGGCGGCGAAGTGCATATCACCGTGGGCGTGGTGCGCTATGAATATGAAGGGCGGGCCCGCACCGGCGGGGCGTCCGGTTATCTTGCCGACTACGTGGGTGAGGAGGGCGAGGTACGGGTCTTTATCGAACACAATGACCATTTCCGCCTGCCGGCCGACCCGCAGACCCCGGTGATCATGATTGGCCCCGGCACCGGTATCGCGCCGTTCCGCGCCTTTATGCAGCAGCGTGAAGCACAGGGCGCCGGTGGTCAAAACTGGCTGTTTTTCGGCAATCCGCACTTTACCGAGGATTTTCTTTACCAGGTGGAGTGGCAGCGCTACGTGAAGGGCGGCCTGCTGACTCGTATCGATCTGGCCTGGTCGCGCGATCAGGCGCACAAGGTCTATGTGCAGGATCGGATCCGCGAGCAGGGCGCCGACGTGTGGCGTTGGATCCAGGATGGCGCGCATATCTATGTGTGCGGCGATGCCAACCGTATGGCGAAGGATGTGGAGCAGGCGCTGCTGGCGGTGCTGTCTGAACAGGGCGGTATGGATGTGGAGCAAGCGGATGAATTTTTGAGTGAGCTGCGTCTTGAGCGGCGTTACCAGAGAGATGTGTACTGATGAGCGAAAGATACTCCGGCCCGTTGGTGGTGGAAGGCAAACTGGCTGATGCCGAGCGCCTGAAGCAGGAAAGCCATTATTTGCGCGGCACCATCGCAGAGGATTTGAACGACGGCCTGACCGGCGGGTTCAACGGCGACAATTTTCTGTTGATCCGCTTTCACGGCATGTATCAGCAGGATGATCGGGATATTCGTGCCGAGCGCGCGGAACAGAAACTGGAGCCGCGCCATGCCATGATGCTGCGTTGCCGTTTGCCTGGCGGCGTCATGACGCCGCAGCAGTGGCTGGGCATTGATAAATTCGCCGGCGAAAATACGCTGTATGGCAGCATTCGTATCACCAACCGTCAGACCTTTCAGTTTCATGGCATTTTGAAGTCTGATCTGAAATCCGCTCATCAGTTGCTGCATGAACTGGGGCTGGATGCGTTGGCGACCGCCAACGATGTCAACCGCAATGTGCTGTGTACTTCTAACCCGGTGGAGTCGGAATTGCACAGCCAGGCATATGAATGGGCGAAACGCATTTCCGAGCATCTGTTGCCGCGTACCCGTGCCTATGCCGAGATCTGGTTGGATCAGGAAAAGGTGGCGGCGACCGATGAAGAGCCGATCCTCGGGCCGACGTATCTGCCACGTAAGTTCAAGACCACGGTAGTGATCCCGCCGCAGAATGATGTTGATCTGCACGCTAATGATATGAATTTTGTGGCGATTGCGGATAACGGCCGTCTGGTCGGCTTCAACGTACTGGTGGGCGGCGGTTTGTCCATCGCGCACGGCGATAAAGCGACTTACCCGCGCACTGCCAGCGAGCTGGGCTATATTTCCGTAGACCATACGCTGGCGATCGCCGAAGCGGTAGTAACGACGCAACGTGATTGGGGCAACCGTACCAACCGCAAGAATGCCAAAACCAAATACACGCTGGAGCGTGTCGGCATCGATACGTTCCGGCAGGAAGTGGAGCGGCGCGCGGGGGTGACTTTCGAGCCGGTTCGCCCCTATGAATTTACCGGTCGCGGCGATCGCATCGGTTGGGTGAAAGGGATCGATAAAAAATGGCATTTGACGCTGTTTATCGAGAACGGCCGTATTCTTGATTATCCCGGCCGGCCGCTGAAAACCGGGATGGCGGAGATTGCCAAAATCCATAAAGGGGATTTCCGGTTGACCGCCAACCAAAACCTGATCGTGGCGGGCGTCGCCAGTCGCGATAAGGCCAGTATCGAGGCGTTGGCGCGCCAATACGCCTTGATGGACGACAGCGTAACCGAGCAACGCAAAAATTCGATGGCCTGCGTCTCATTGCCGACCTGTCCGCTGGCGATGGCGGAAGCCGAACGTTTCCTGCCGCAGTTTGTCACGGAAGTGGAAGCCATCATGCGTAATCACGGCGTCGGCGACGAGCATATCGTGCTGCGCGTCACCGGCTGCCCGAACGGCTGCGGCCGTGCTCTGCTGGCGGAAATCGGCCTGGTGGGCAAGGCGATTGGCCGCTATAACCTGCATCTCGGCGGCAACCGCGAAGGGACGCGCATTCCGCGCATGTATCGGGAAAATATTACCGAAGCGGAGATCCTCAGAGAGATCGACGCCCTGGTCGGCCGTTGGGCCGCCGAGCGTCAACCTGATGAAGGATTCGGTGATTTCGCCATTCGTGCCGGGATTGTTCGCCCGGTGCTGGATCCGGCCGTCGATTTTTATGACTGACAGGAGAGCCTGATGTCTGAATTCAATCTGGAGGCGCTGCGCGCCTTGTCTGCCCCCGAACAGGACGCGGCACTGGCCGTCGTCAATGGTCAGTTGGAAACGCTGTCCGCCGAAGCACGGGTGAACTGGGCGTTGGATAATCTGCCGGGCGAGTTTGTACTCTCTTCCAGTTTTGGTATTCAGGCGGCCGTCTGTCTGCATTTGGTTACACGTCAACGGCCGGAGATTCCGGTGATCCTGACCGATACCGGGTATCTGTTTCCGGAAACCTATCGCTTTATCGACGAGTTGACCGAACAGCTGAGTCTGAACTTGCGGGTCTACCGTTCCCCGCTGACGCCCGCCTGGCAGGAAGCGCGCTATGGCAAGTTGTGGGAGAACGGTGTGGAAGGCATCGAACAATACAACCACATCAACAAGGTTGAGCCGATGAACCGTGCGTTGCAGGATCTGGGCGCCAGTACCTGGTTCGCCGGGCTGCGCCGTGAGCAATCCGGCAGTCGCAGTCATTTGCCGGTGTTGGCGGTGCAACATGACGTGTTCAAATTTCTGCCGATCATCGACTGGGATAACCGTCAGGTGTACCAATATCTCAAAACTCATGGCCTGAATTATCACCCGCTGTGGGAGCAAGGCTACCTTTCCGTGGGTGATACCCATACCACCCGTAAATGGGAGCCCGGCATGAGCGAAGAAGAGACCCGCTTCTTCGGGTTGAAACGTGAATGCGGGCTGCATGAAGGGTAATGCCTTGCGGTTTATGACCGATTGATTGCCGATGGCCGAACGAGGCCGGTGCGGCGGTATTGGGGATATGTCTTTCTGGCATGTCCCTGTTTTTTCCGCCCAATCTGGTTCTGACGGGGTACTCAAATGGCCTGTGGCTGCTTCTGACGAGGGGGAACGGTGCTAAGCCTTTTTATTATTTCCTGCATGGTTTTTTATTCCATTACGGAACTAATCATGCGAATTCGGCATTTCAGAACGTTTCTCTTCCCGTTCTATAGTCGCTTTATAAAATTTTTAGCTTAGTAAAGGCATCTGTGAACTATCTCCCTATTTTCGCTGATCTCCGGCAGCGCCCCGTACTGGTGGTTGGGGGCGGAGACATTGCGGCCCGTAAAATCAGTCTGCTGCTGCGCGCCGGCGCCGAGGTGAGGGTGGCGGCGCTGGCGTTGAGCGACGCTGTCGATAAAGCGCATACTGCCGGGCAATTAGCCTGGGTGGCGCGAGAGTTTATGCCTGCATTGCTGGACGATGTCTTTCTGGTGATTGCCGCCACGGATGATGCCGAACTGAATGCCCGCGTATCTGAAGCGGCAGCCCAACGGCATTTGCTGGTCAACGTGGTGGACGATCAGCCTAAGTGCTCGTTTATTTTCCCGTCGCTGGTCGATCGTTCCCCTTTGATGGTGGCGATTTCCTCCGGCGGACAGGCGCCGGTGTTGGCGCGTCTGCTGCGAGAGAAGCTGGAGGCGCTGCTGCCTGCGCGTTTGGGCGTGATGGCGCAAATCGCCGGCGTCTGGCGCGAGCGTATTAAGCAGCATTTGCCTTCCGTTACCGCCCGTCGCCGTTTCTGGGAGCGGGTGTTCGGTGGGCGTTTCGCCAGCCTGGTGGCGTCGGGGCAACTGACTCAGGCCGAGCAGGAGTTAGGTCGGCAGCTGGCTCAACCGGAAACGCCGCTGGGGGAGGTGGCGCTGGTGGGCGCCGGGCCCGGTGATGCCGGATTGCTGACGCTACGCGGGTTGCAGGTGATCCAGCAAGCAGACGTGGTGCTATATGACCATCTGGTGAGCGATGACGTGATGGAGCTGGTGCGGCGCGATGCGGAGCGGATTTGCGTCGGCAAACGTGCCAGCGCGCATCTGTTGCCGCAGGAGGACATCAACGCACTGATGGTGACGCTGGCCCGACAGGGTAAGCGAGTCGTGCGGCTGAAAGGGGGCGACCCGTTTATTTTCGGCCGTGGGGGCGAGGAGATACAGCATGTGGCGCAGGCCGGCATTCCCTTCCACATTGTGCCGGGTATTACCGCTGCGTCGGGAGCGACAGCGTATGCCGGCATTCCGTTGACGCACCGGGATTACGCGCAAAGCGTGGTGTTTATCACCGGACACTGTCGGCCGGACGGCGATGCGTTGGATTGGTCGACGCTGGCGCGGGGACGGCAGACGCTGGCGATTTATATGGGCACGGTCAATGCGGCGGAAATCGCCCGGCAGTTGATCGTCCACGGTAGGGCGGCGCAAACGCCGGTAGCGGTGATCAGCCGCGGCACAAGACAGGATCAGCAGGTGCTGACGGGCGAACTGGCCCAGCTGGATGCGCTGGCGCAACAGGCACCGCGCCCGGCGCTGGTGGTGATTGGCGAAGTGGTGACTCTGCATCAGCACATTGCCTGGTTTGGTGAACATTCGCAGGCGGCGTCAGACGGTCGTCCAGCGGTAGTGAATTTGGCTTAAGGTAGCGTTATGGACGAGAAAAGGCTTACGCATTTAAAACAGCTCGAAGCGGAAAGTATTCATATCATTCGCGAGGTGGCGGCGGAGTTCAGCAATCCGGTGATGCTGTATTCCATCGGCAAGGATTCCTCCGTCATGTTGCATCTGGCTCGCAAGGCGTTTTATCCGGGTACATTGCCGTTCCCGCTGCTGCATGTGGATACCGGCTGGAAATTCCGCGAGATGTATGAATTTCGCGATCGTACCGCCAAGGCTTATGGCTGCGAACTGCTGGTGCACCGTAACCCTGAAGGCGTGGCGATGGGGATTAACCCTTTCGTGCATGGCAGCGCCAAGCATACCGACATCATGAAAACCGAAGGGCTGAAGCAGGCGCTGGACAAGTACGGCTTTGATGCCGCGTTCGGCGGCGCGCGGCGCGATGAGGAAAAATCCCGCGCCAAAGAGCGTATCTACTCCTTTCGCGACCGTTTTCATCGCTGGGATCCCAAAAACCAGCGGCCGGAGCTGTGGAACAACTATAACGGCCAGATTAATAAAGGGGAGAGCATCCGCGTGTTTCCGCTCTCCAACTGGACGGAACTGGATATCTGGCAATACATCTATTTGGAAAATATCGATATTGTCCCTTTGTATCTGGCGGCGCCGCGCCCGGTGCTGGAGCGTGACGGCATGCTGTTGATGGTGGACGATGACCGTATCGACCTGCAGCCCGGCGAGGTTGTGGCCGAGCGTATGGTGCGCTTTCGCACGTTGGGTTGCTGGCCGTTGACCGGTGCGGTGGAATCCCAGGCGCAAACACTGCCGGAAATCATTGAGGAGATGCTGGTCTCCACCACCAGCGAACGTCAGGGACGGGTTATCGACCGCGATCAGGCCGGCTCCATGGAGTTGAAAAAGCGTCAGGGATATTTCTGAGGAATCATCGAATGAACCATTCCATTGCAAAACAGATTGCCGAACAGGGCGGGGTTGAAGCCTATCTGCAGGCTCAGCAACACAAGAGCCTGCTGCGTTTTCTGACCTGCGGCAGCGTTGACGATGGCAAAAGTACGCTGATCGGCCGTTTGCTGCACGATACCCGCCAGATTTATGAAGATCAGCTTTCCACGCTGCATAGCGACAGCAAACGTCTGGGGACTCAGGGAGAAAAGCTGGATCTGGCGCTGCTGGTGGACGGCCTGCAGGCCGAGCGCGAGCAGGGCATCACCATTGATGTGGCCTACCGTTATTTCTCGACGGAAAAACGCAAATTCATCATTGCTGATACCCCTGGACATGAGCAGTACACCCGCAATATGGCGACCGGCGCATCGACCTGTGACTTGGCGATTCTGCTGATCGACGCCCGTAAAGGGGTCTTGGATCAAACCCGTCGCCACAGTTTTATCGCCACTTTGCTGGGCATTCGCCATCTGGTGGTCGCCGTGAACAAGATGGATCTGGTGGATTACCAGCAGGCGGTGTTTGAGCAGTTCAAACAGGACTATCTGGATTTCGCCCGGCAGCTTCCGGCTGAACTCGATATTACCTTTGTGCCGCTCTCGGCGCTGGACGGGGATAACGTTGCGGCGCGCAGTACCGCCATGAGCTGGTATACCGGCCCGACGTTGCTGGATGTGCTGGAAACCGTTGAAGTGAACCGCGTGGCGCTGCAAAAGCCGATGCGTTTCCCGGTGCAGTATGTGAACCGGCCGAACCTGGATTTCCGTGGTTATGCCGGCACGGTGGCCTCCGGCGTGGTGAGCGTCGGTCAGCGTGTGAAAGTGTTGCCTTCCGGTGTAGAGTCGTCCGTCAGCCGGATTGTGACGTTTGACGGCGATCTGCCGCAGGCGCAGGCGGGCGAGGCGGTGACGCTGGTGCTGAATGATGAAATCGATATCAGCCGCGGTGATTTGCTGGTGGATGCCGGTGAGTCGCTGACCGCGGTGCGCGGTGCGCAAGTGGATGTGGTGTGGATGGCGGAGCAACCGCTGGTGCCGGGGCTGAGCTACGATATCAAGATCGCCGGCAGGAAAACCCGTGCGCGGGTGGAGAATATTCGTTACCAGGTGGAAATCAATACCCTGACTCAGCGTGTGACGGAGTCGCTACCGTTGAACGGTATCGGTCTGGTGGCATTGACGTTTGACGAGCCGCTGGTGCTGGATCGCTATCAACAGAATCATGTTTCCGGCGGGATGATTTTTATCGACCGGCTGAGTAATGTCACCGTGGGCGCGGGGTTGGTGCGTGAGCCTATCGAACAGGATGATGCGCGGAATAGTGGCCGTTATAGTGAGTTCGAGCTGGAATTGAATGCGCTGATTCGTCGTCATTTCCCGCATTGGGGCGCGCGCGACCTGTTGGGGGGAAAATAGCGTGGTGGATTCGCATTCCCGTTCGACGACGGATGAAAATATTGTCTGGCATTCCCATGCGATTGCCCGTGAGGATCGTGAGCGCCTGCACGGGCACAGGGGCGTCGTGGTCTGGTTTACCGGGTTGTCCGGTTCCGGCAAGTCTACGCTGGCCGGGGCGCTTGAACAGGCGTTGCATGCCAAGGGGGTCGGTACGTATTTATTGGATGGCGATAACGTCCGACATGGGCTGTGTCGTGATCTGGGTTTCGGCGACGATGACCGGCGTGAAAATATCCGTCGGGTCGGGGAAGTGGCGCGGTTGATGGTGGATGCCGGGCTGGTTGTATTAACCGCCTTTATCTCTCCGCACCGTGCCGAGCGTCAGATGGTGCGGGAACTGCTGGGCGAGGGACAATTTATTGAAGTGTTTGTGGATACGCCGCTGGCAGTGTGTGAAAACCGCGATCCGAAAGGCCTCTACCGCAAAGCGCGCGCCGGCGAGCTGCGTAATTTCACCGGTATCGATTCGGTTTATGAGGCGCCGGAACAGCCGGAATTGCGCCTTGATGGCCAACAATTGGTAACAAATTTGGTCGCCGAGTTATTAGTTGTGTTACACAATCGCGCTATCATCAAAAACTGATTATTCCGATGGTCTGTCCTGAGGCATTCGCTCTCTGGGCGTGAGCATCACTCCTGATGTGACGAGGCAGAGCAGTTTGACGATGCAGAGTGTAACCCCCCTGTCTGGCAGTGATGCGCATAGCGACCTGGAGGAGGATACCTCATCTTCCTCCGGCGCGCTGGCCGGATTCTGTTTTTATCTGCTGGTGTTTTCCCTGTTGCTGCTGATGTACGAACCTGGCAGCACCCTGCTGCTGATGCTGTATACCTGGCCGTTCTTTCTGGCATTGATGCCGCTTTCGATACTGGCCGGCGTGGTCTGCCGTGTGCTGTGGCCCCATCATGTGGTGCTGATGTTGCTGTGTTGCGGCGGCAGCATTTTCGCTATGTTCTGGCTGGTTTTTTCACTGATTGTCGGTTGGTAGCCTGATTTTCCCCGTATTCCATGGTTCTGAACCCTCATGTTGCAGGTGATTGTTCGACGTCTGCGCACGGCGGGCCTGATGGTCAATTCCCTTTGTAGTGTGGAGTCCTGATAAAAGTTATGGGATGATTAGGCGGCTTTTCAGGGGGCTGGATGGGAAAACTTTCGCTGTTATTGTTGATTATTCTTGGCTGGTTGCAGTATTCGCTCTGGCTGGGGAAAAATGGTATCCACGATTATGTGCGGGTGAAGGATGATGTGGCGGTGCAGCAAGCCAATAACGTCAAACTAAAATCCCGTAACGAGCAGTTATTTGCCGAAATCGACGATCTTAACGGCGGTCAGGAAGCTATTGAAGAGCGCGCGCGTAATGAACTGGGGATGACGAAGCCGGGCGAAAGTTTTTACCGTCTGGTGGCTGACCAGTCCGCTCGTCGCGTCGGCGCCGTTTCATCTTCAGCCCCGGTTGGTACTTCTTCTTCTACATCAACGTCTCGTTAGGTATGTCTATTTCCCTTGATTCTTTGCCAGACGTCGTGGCCGTTTTGCCGGCAGCCGGTAACGGCAGCCGGATGTGCAGCGACCGCCCCAAACAGTATCTGACTATCCATGACCGAACTATTATCGAGCATACGCTGTCCGCTTTGCTCCAGCACCCTCGTATCCGGCGAATAGTGGTTGCCGTCAGCGCTGGGGATACTTATTTCGCGCGTTTGCCGCTGGCGTCCGATCCGCGTATTCAGGTAGTGACCGGCGGGCGTGAGCGCGCGGATTCCGTACTCGCCGGGCTGGCGCAGATTCAGGATGCCGAATGGGTGTTGGTGCATGACGCCGCCCGGCCTTGCCTGCATCCGGATGATCTTGATCGTCTGTTGATGTTGACGCGGGAGAGTGAGATTGGCGGCATTCTGGCTGTGCCGGTACGTGATACCATGAAGCGCGGTGACAATGGTCGGATCACCCACACCGTATCCAGAGATGAACTCTGGCACGCCTTAACGCCACAGCTTTTCCCTCTGGCGCTATTAAGAGATTGCCTGTCGAAGGCGTTGCAGGACGGAGCGACCATCACCGATGAAGCTTCGGCGCTGGAGTATTGTGGCTACCAGCCGCGGCTTGTTCCGGGGCGTTCTGACAATATCAAAGTGACCCGGCCGGAAGATTTGGCGTTGGCAGAGTTTTATCTGACACGCCGCAGTGAATAATCCACAACAATAAAAAAGGAGCCTGTGCGATGCGTATCGGTCACGGTTTTGATGTGCATAAGTTCGGCGGCGAGGGCCCGCTGGTGATCGGCGGGGTGCGAATTCCCTATGAGCGCGGTTTGCTGGCGCATTCCGATGGCGATGTTGTCTTGCATGCGGTAACTGACGCTCTTTTGGGCGCCGCCGCTCTGGGTGATATCGGCAAATTGTTCCCGGATACCGATCCGGCATATAAGGGGATCGACAGCCGCGAGTTGCTGCGTGAAGCCTGGCGTCGCATTGTGTCCAAGGGATACGCCTTGGGTAATCTGGATGTCACCATCATTGCGCAGGCGCCGAAGATGGCGCCGCATATTCCACAGATGCGCGTTAATCTGGCGGAAGATTTGCAGAGCCATATGGATGACGTCAACGTGAAGGCGACGACGACGGAGCAACTGGGCTTTACCGGGCGCGGCGAGGGGATTGCCTGCGAAGCGGTGGTACTGTTGGTGAAAAACGATACCGCCGGAGTGGTGGCATGGTGATGGCGGCAGTCGATGAGGCTCTGTTCTGGCTCCACGGGCACCCCCTGGCCTCAGGGGTGTTGAAAGCGGCGCCAGAGGACTTTGTCGTCATGGAAGATCTCGGGTTTGCGCTGGATGGCGACGGCGAACATGTGTTGTTGCGGATGAGGAAGCGTGGCTGCAATACGGTTTTCGTCGCCGAAGCGCTGGCCAAATTTGCCGGCATTCCGGCTCGTTCTGTGAGCTACGCTGGGCTGAAAGATCGTCATGCCGTCGCTGAGCAGTGGTTTTGCCTGCATATGCCCGGAAAAGCGGAACTGGACTGGTCATCATTTACGCTGGAAGGATGTGAGATTCTTGAAGCGACCAGACATCGTCGTAAACTGCGCACCGGCGCGCTGAAAGGCAATGCCTTCACGTTGGTGCTGCGGCATATCAGCAATACTGCGGATGTGGATGCTCGGCTTAGTCTGATCGCCCGCCATGGCGTTCCCAATTATTTCGGCAATCAGCGATTCGGCCGCGAAGGAAATAATCTGGTTCAGGCGCTGCGCTGGGCCAATGACGAAATCCGTATCAGGGAACGCAGCAAGCGCAGTTTCTATCTCTCCGCCGCCCGTAGTGAGCTGTTTAATCAGGTTGTCAGCAAACGTCTGGCGGCTTATGGCGTTGGAACAGTGTTTTGCGGCGATGCGTTGCAGCTAAGCGGTCGCGGCAGCTGGTTTGTGGTTAAACCGGAGGAGCTCGACAGCGTTGAACCACGGGTGGCTGCCGGAGAGTTGCAGATAACCGCTCCCCTTCCTGGCGATGGCGAACCGGGAACACAGGGTGACGCATTGGCGTTCGAACTGGACTGTCTGTCGCATCATGCCGCATTGTTGTCTCTGCTACGGCGCGAGCGTGTGGAGCCCGCCAGACGTGCCATCATGCTTTATCCGCAGCATATGACATGGTCGTGGCTTGACGAGCAGACGCTGGAACTTGGCTTTTGGTTGCCGGCCGGTTGTTTCGCCACCAGCGTGGTGAGAGAACTGGTGTGTGAGCGGGTACAGAATGCCGACGAGCATCGGGAAAACGTTGTCGGTTGATGCTTCCTGGCGCGTAATCATGTCGATCGGCGTTGTTCGGGCGGATGATTTTTCTGCAGAGGACTGGGCACGTTGATGACGTTAGCCAACGTTGGAGTTTGCAGGGGATGGTGAACAAACGTATGCAAACATTGCTGTCGCAGTTGCGTCGGCAGGGCATTCAGGATGAGCGCCTGCTGGAGGCGATCACTGCGGTTCCCCGTGAGCGTTTCGTTGACGAAGCTTTCGAGCATAAAGCTTATGACAATATTGCTCTGCCGATCGGGTTTGGCCAGACGATCTCTCAGCCTTATATGGTCGCCAGAATGACGGAGTTGCTGCATTTGACGCCGGAATCTCGGGTATTGGAAATTGGCACGGGTTCCGGATATCAGACCGCCATTCTGGCGCATCTGGTGCGTCATGTTTTTTCTGTTGAACGTATCAAAGGGTTGCAGTGGCAGGCCAAGCGGCGCCTCAAGCAACTCGATCTTCATAATGTGTCTACCCGGCATGGCGATGGCTGGCAAGGGTGGGCGTCCAAAGGGCCGTTTGACGCCATTATCGTTACGGCGGCACCACCTGAAATCCCTTCCGCTTTAATGGAACAACTGGACGACGGCGGCATGATGGTGTTGCCGGTCGGAGAGCATCAGCAGACATTGCAGATGGTTGTGTGTCGCGGTGGGGAATTTCTGGTGCAAACGGTGGAAGCCGTTCGCTTTGTTCCTCTGGTCAAAGGCGAACTGGCCTGATACCGTGGCATCGCAAGATACCGGGCCGACTTTTAAAATTTCAATACAACCGTTTTGTAGCAGCAATGGCTTGATATTGTTAGCATCAGCGCAGTCAGCTCTCCTTGTTCGTCTGGAAAATGCTCATAGGAAGGCGTGGAAGGAGGGGGCATCGATTTCGGAATTGTTTACCAGTATTTCATGATGTTTAGGGATGCTGGTGACAGGGTGGCTGGATAGAATAGTCGACTTTAAGAGTTATAGGGGGAGTTCGGCGCATGGGAAGCCAGATTGTAAGTTGGCGTCAGATCGCTTTATGTGCGGCAGTTGTACTGGGAGTGACTGGCTGTAGCAATGATAGTAGTCAGTCGGCGCCGATCAGTAACATAGGTGATAACAGTGCTGCCAGTCGGAGTAATAATACCGGTTATACACCGCCTCCCAGGATTTCCTCCATCAATAGTGCGCCGGCGGCCCAGCCTTCCATCAAGCCGGTGAGCGCGGCAAGTGATGGCGTGCTTTCATCTCAGTCCTCCGATGAGGCCGGAGTTACCACTCATGACGGTAAGATTGTCTATAACCGCAGCTATAACTCTATCCCCAAAGGGAGTTATACCGGCAATAGCTATACCGTTAAACGCGGCGATACCCTGTTTTATATTGCGTGGATCACCGGCACTGATTACCGGGATTTGGCTCAGCGCAACAATATTGCCGAGCCCTATAGCCTGAATGTGGGGCAAAGTCTGTCGCTGGGAAATAATATGAATAGTGGCGGCGGCTCGCATGTAATAGCGGGAAGCACGGCCGTAGTCAGCACCGTACCGGTTGCTGTTGCTGATAGCAGCACGGGTCATATGCTGCCGGCAAACGCCAGAAGCAGCGCGAGCACATCGGGTCATATGCTGCCGTCGAATGCGGCGAACAACGGCAATGCCCAGTCTTTGGCGGGAACACAAATCCAAACTACGCCGGTTGATTCTCAACCAACTAATGCGTATTCTGAAAATTCGGGTAAACAGAATTCGGGCAAAATGCTGCCTTCAACAGGCGTAGCTGCAACAGCGCCTGTCACCGAACCGACGCAGGTACCCAGTAACAGCAATACAGGCATTGCTGGGTGGCGTTGGCCTACAGATGGGAAGGTCATAGATAGTTTCTCAGCCACTGAGGGGGGAAATAAAGGGATTGATATCGCTGGCTCACGTGGGCAACCCATTATATCCACTGCTGCAGGAAGGGTAGTGTATGCGGGTAATGCGTTGCGCGGTTACGGGAATCTGATCATCATCAAGCATAATGATGATTACCTGAGCGCCTATGCCCATAACGAAACTATGCTGGTCCGGGAACAACAAGAGGTAAAGGCGGGGCAACAGATTGCTACTATGGGTAGCACCGGAACCAGCTCTGTACGCTTGCATTTTGAAATTCGTTACAAGGGGAAATCCGTAAACCCGCTGCGTTTTCTTCCGCAGCGATAAATCGGGCAGAGTATTTCGGTATTCTGCCATGGGATCACGGGTAGGAGCCACTTATGAGCCAAAGCACGCTGAAAGTTAACGAGTTACATGAAGATGCTGATTTCGAAGAGAATGGAGTCGATGTTTTTGACGAAAAAGCGTTGGCAGAAGAAGAAACCAGCGATAGCGAATTACTAGAGGATGATCTGCTATCGCAGGGAACAGCCCAACGTGTCCTGGATGCAACCCAGTTGTATCTGGGGGAAATTGGCTATTCACCCCTGTTGACCGCTGAAGAAGAGGTTTATTTCGCTCGGCGGGCATTACGTGGTGATGTCTCATCGCGTCGCCGTATGATTGAAAGCAATCTACGGTTGGTAGTAAAAATCGCCCGTCGTTACAATAATCGGGGTCTGGCCTTGCTGGATCTGATTGAAGAAGGCAACCTCGGTTTGATTCGAGCGGTCGAAAAGTTCGACCCCGAACGCGGTTTTCGCTTTTCAACTTATGCGACATGGTGGATCAGGCAAACCATTGAGCGGGCTATTATGAATCAGACCCGCACTATCCGTTTACCTATCCATATTGTCAAAGAATTGAACGTTTATCTGCGCACTGCTCGCGAACTATCCCACAAACTGGATCACGAACCCAGCGCGGAAGAGATTGCTGAGAGGCTGGATAGGCCGGTTGATGACGTGAACCGAATGCTGCGTCTGAATGAGCGCATTACGTCTGTCGATACACCGCTCGGTGGCGATTCCGATAAAGCGTTACTGGATATTCTGGCAGATGAGAAGGATAACGGGCCGGAAGATACCACCCAAAACAACGATATGAAGCAGAATATCGTCAAGTGGCTGTTCGAGCTGAACGCTAAACAACGGGAGGTGCTTGCCCGTCGTTTTGGCCTACTGGGGTATGAGGCTGCGACGCTTGAGGATGTGGGCCGGGAGATTGGTTTGACTCGTGAGCGTGTACGTCAAATCCAGGTTGAAGGGCTGCGTCGTCTTCGTGAAATATTGCAGACTCAGGGACTGAATATCGAAGAGCTATTTCGCGAATAATCAATGCTACTGACCGAATAGCATAAAAAATGGTGGGTTTCCCCACCATTTTTATATCTGCTTCCTTCCATGCGAAAGATTAATGAGTGATCTGCACCGTCAGAAAGTTGACGATGTCTCCAACCTTGATCATCTCCTTCTCGCCTTTACGGCGATGTTTGTATTCAATGTCGTCATTGTCCAGATTACGATCGCCGATTACGATCGTATGGGGAACGCCGATCAACTCCATATCGGCAAACATCACGCCAGGACGTTCTTTACGATCATCCAACAACACCTCGATGCCTTTGGCGCGCAGCTGCTGATAAATGCTCTCAGCGACTTCCTGAACTCGGAAGGATTTGTGCATATTCATCGGCAGGATAGCGACCTGGAATGGCGCGATCGCATCGGGCCAGATAATGCCGCGCTCATCATGGTTTTGCTCGATAGCGGCAGCGATGACGCGAGTTACGCCGATACCGTAACACCCCATGGTCAGCACCTGATTACGGCCATCTTCAACCTGTACTGTTGCTTTCAGTGCTTCAGAATATTTTGTACCAAGCTGGAATATATGGCCAACTTCGATACCGCGCTTGATGAGTAAGCTACCCCGGCCATCTGGGCTCTGGTCGCCTTCAACCACGTTGCGAATATCTGCGATCTGGGGAATGGTCACATCGCGTTCCCAGTTGATGCCGAAATAATGCTTGCCATCAATATTTGCGCCAGCACTGAAGTCACTCATGACGGCGACAGTTCGGTCGGCGACCAACGGAATCGGCAGATTGACTGGGCCGAGGGAGCCTGGGCCCGCTCCGATGATGGCGCGAATTTCTTCTTCGGTAGCAAATGTCAGTGGGCTGGCAACCAGCGCCAGTTTCTCCGCTTTGACTTCGTTGAGTTCGTGGTCGCCGCGAACCAGTAACGCAATCAGCTTGTGCCCGCTTTCTTCTGCTGCTTTGACCAACAGTGTCTTCACGGTTTTTTCTACCGGAACCTTAAACTGTTCCACCAATTCGGTAATGGTTTTGGCATTAGGCGTATCGACCAGGAGCATATCCTGACTTGGCGCCGCACGATTATGGGCGGGCGCCACGGCTTCAGCCAGCTCGATATTGGCAGCGTAGTCTGAGCCGGTAGAGAAGACGATGTCATCTTCACCGCTGGCTGCCAGCACCTGAAACTCATGCGATGCATTTCCGCCGATAGACCCGGTATCAGCCTGTACTGCGCGAAAATCCAGATCCATACGGCTGAAAATCTTGCTATAGGCTGCATACATGGCGTCGTAGGTTATTTGCAGGGATTCCTGAGTTGTATGAAAGGAATAAGCATCCTTCATCAGGAATTCGCGCGCGCGCATGATCCCGAAACGTGGCCGCACTTCATCGCGGAATTTGGTTTGAATCTGATAGAAATTCAGCGGCAGTTGCTTATAGGAGCTGATTTCATTGCGAATCAGATCGGTAATAACTTCTTCATGCGTTGGGCCGAGAACAAAAGGACGGTCGCCGCGATCAACGAAACGCAGCAGTTCCGGGCCATACTGTTCCCAACGACCACTTTCCTGCCACAGATCGGCGGGTTGAACTACTGGCATTGATACTTCGATAGCACCGGCGTTATTCATCTCTTCACGCACGATGTTTTCGACTTTTTTCAGTACACGCAACCCGGTCGGCAACCAGGTATAAAGGCCGGACGCCAGTTTACGGATCATTCCGGCGCGCAGCATAAGCTGATGGCTGATCACTTCGGCGTCGGCAGGCGTCTCCTTCAGGGTGGAGAGCATATATTGACTTGTACGCATGATGTTTGAGTTCCGTCAGAACAATAAATCGCATTAGCCGCTAGGCGGCTCAGGCATAAAAAAGTGGTTTAGTTTATCAGTGACAGCGGTTCCCAAAAAGAGACGCCGGGGTTTTTTAAACCCCGTCCAGGCTAATCACTTCGGTAAGGCCACCTGTAACGCGCCATTTGACATTAAATTCCAGCAACAACGCCGCATAATCTTTATGGTCAGCACTGGGTTTCCGGTAGGCCGGGCGGGGGTCTTGCGCCAAAACCTGAGTAATGAAACGGCGCAGATAGGGATAGCGCTGTTGGTGGATCATCAATTGTTGCTCGGCGTGGGACGAAAATGTCACCTGCATATCGGAGGACGGTGCCATCTGTGCGAAGCCGGCCCGGGCGTCGGAACGGCTTTCCGCAAAGGGCAGATAGGGTTTGATATCAATGACAGGCGTACCATCCACCAGGTCGAGGCTGCCTAATTCCAGAACCACCTTCCCGTCATGGGTACGGATAGCTTTCAGCTCGATCAACGACATTCCTACCGGATTGGGGCGGAAAGTGGAACGTGTGGCGAAAACACCCATGCGTGTGTTTCCACCCAACCGCGGCGGCCGAACTGTTGGTCGCCAGCCGCCCGACAAGGTTTGGTGAAAGATAAACAGTATCCAGAGATGGCTGAATTCAGACAGTCCGCGCACGGTTTCCGGGTGATGGTAAGGCGGGAGCAGATGGAGCTCTCCTCCTCCGTCTTCGATCAGGCCAGGCTGCCGGGGAATGGCAAATTTTTCTTTATAAGGCGAACGGATAACACCGATCTGCTCGAAACTGAATGAACTCATTGTGCAGAAACTTTCAGCGCGGAGCCTTGGCATATAGCTTGCCGATAGCACCCAGCTACATTGCTGACGATTTGACAATCATGCAACAGTACGGCGTTGGCTTTCATCGACGCAGCGCGGCTTTGCATTTTTTTCTTTGCGCTGGGTATGCTGGGCGGCGCATCCTGAGCACTAGCCTGACAGGATGAGCCGGACACTTCGCCCATATCCCTGAATGGCTTGCCTACAAGTTCTTCAGCGCTCTTGTAGAGTACCGCAGGAGCCGGATGTGGTGCGGGCTTGGGCTGTGGAGGCGTCTCTACCGCCGAGGGCGTCTGTGGCTGGGGAGCGGGCGCCGCCGGTTTATGAAGCAGTGAGCATCCTGTTAGTGATAATGCCAACAACAGAACGGGTACAGCGCGCATAAATTTTCCTCTGGCTCGATAAAGTGCGGTTATTGAAACAAGCAATCAGGAAAATAACAAGACGGGCAGAAGCCCGTCTTTTATCTATTTGATGCTTTTCTGTAAGCGTTAACTTACCAACCTTTCACTGCACCGCCATTGAAAACTTTCTGTGCTGCTTGTTCAACTTCATCAGACTGATAAGCCTTCACGAATTTTTTCACGTTCTCGGCATCTTTATTGTTTTCACGCGCAACCAGTAGGTTGACATACGGAGAGTCTTTGGATTCAACAAACAGGCCGTCTTTAGCCGGCGTCAAGTTGATTTGGCTGGCATAAGTGGTATTGATGATGGCCAGAGCGATTTGATCGTCATCCAGCGAGCGTGGCAACTGTGGTGCTTCCAGTTCCACCAATTTCAAGTTTTTCGGGTTTTCAACGATATCCAATGCAGTCGGCAATAAGCCAATATTGTCTTTCAGCTTAATCAGCCCAATTTTCTGTAGCAGCAGCAGAGAGCGGCCCAGGTTGGTCGGGTCGTTGGGCAGTGCGATTTGCGATCCGTTCTGCAGATCGTTTATCGATTTGATTTTTTTGGAGTAGCCGGCGATCGGATAAACAAAGGTGTTGCCGACGGCAACCAGTTTGTAGCCGCGATCTTTAATCTGCTGATCGAGGTACGGTTTGTGTTGGAAAGCATTCAGATCGATATCGCCTTTACTCAACGCTTCATTAGGCAGAACATAGTCATTGAACGTGACCAGTTCTACATCCAGACCATATTTTTCTTTGGCGACTTTCTGAGCGACTTCAGCAACCTGCTGTTCCGCACCGACAATCACACCCACTTTGATATGGTTGGGATTTTTCTGTTCCTGGCCGCATCCTGCGAGAGCCAGAACACTGATCAACGCGCCTACGGCAGCGAACGATTTTAATTTAATTGTCATTTTCCTACCTCTGTTTGAACGTTTTTAACCTGCACCGAAAAAATAGATACCGTGGCGCTCTCATTATTTACGAGTCACCGCTCGTACCACTCTGTCACCACAAAATTGAATCAGGTAAACCAGAATCACCAACAAGATCAACACGGTATTCATGACTAAAGGATTGTAGGTTACATATCCATATTGAATACCCAATTGCCCCAGACCACCCGCACCTACCGCACCACCCATCGCTGAATACCCTACCAGCGTGATAAGCGTAATCGTTGCAGCGTTCACCAAACCGGGCAACGCTTCCGGTAATAGCACTTTGCGAATGATTTGCATTGGGGTAGCGCCCATGGCGCGTGACGCTTCGATCAGCCCTGCAGGCAGTTCCAGCAGTGTATTTTCTACCATCCGAGCGATAAACGGCGATGCACCGATCGTCAGCGGTACAATCACCGCGTACAGGCCGATAGATGTACCGACAATCATGCGAGTGAATGGAATCATCCACACTAATAAGATGATAAATGGAATAGAACGAAAGACGTTCACTAATGCTGAAATCACGCGATATAGCGAGATATTTTCCATAATTTGCCCAGGGCGAGTGACATACAGCAGTACGCCGAAAGGCAATCCAACGGCAAACCCCAGAAAGCCGGAAGCTAAAGTCATAAATAACGTTTCCCAGATACTCCGGGCAAATAGCCACATCATTGCCTCAGACATAACCCAGTACCTCAATATTCACGTGATGTTCCTGCAAAAACTCGATGGCAGCGGCAATATCATCCTCTTGCCCGTGCATTTCTGTCAGCATAACGCCGAACTTGACTCCACCGGCATAATCCATTTGGGCGCTGATGATGTTGTTATTGACGCTGAATTTCCGAGAGATTTCAGAGAGCAGCGGCGCGTCGACGGATTGGCCAGTAAATTCAAGACGCAACAGCGGTATGCGGCTCGTTTCTACACTATCAGACAGCCGGGCTTGATAATCTTCCGGAATATCCAGATGCAATGTTGATTGAATGAACTGTTGTGCCAGTGGTGTTTTAGGATGGGAAAACACTTCGCTGACCGTGTCTTGCTCAATCAATTTCCCATCGCTGATGACCGCAACCTGATCACAGATACGTTTGACGACATCCATTTCATGAGTAATAAGCAGAATCGTCAGGCCCAGACGACGATTGATATCTTTTAGCAATTCCAGAATGGAACGGGTTGTCGCTGGGTCGAGCGCGCTGGTGGCTTCATCGCACAGTAATACCTTGGGATTGCTAGCCAATGCTCGTGCGATGGCAACGCGCTGCTTCTGCCCACCGGACAGGTTTGCAGGATAGGCGTCCTGTTTTTCCGACAGGCCGACTAATTCCAACAATTGGGATACTCGCTGTTTTATTTCAGTTGCGGGCGTGTTGTTCAACTCCAGGGGCAAGGCGACGTTGCCAAAGACGGTGCGAGAGGACAATAGATTAAAGTGTTGGAAGATCATGCCGATCTGGCGGCGAGCCTGAGTTAGCTGCCTCTCCGACAACAGCATCAGATCCTGACCGTCAACCAAAACGTTGCCTTGAGTCGGGCGCTCTAACAGGTTTACACAGCGAATTAATGTACTCTTGCCTGCACCTGAAGCGCCGATCACGCCGTAAATCTGGCCGGCAGGCACACGTAACGTCACGTTATCAAGCGCGGTGATCGCACGCCCGTTTTGTTGAAAAATTTTAGTAATATTAATAAGTTCTATCATGGTTTTTATAAAAAATGCCTGTGGTCAGATAAATAGCATTTATGCTGCCAGCTATAATTGAAGGGATGTTAAGGCGTCTAGACGTCCAAGTCAATCGAGATCCCTTATCGATGAAGATTCTCCAGAACGAATCAAAAGTGCGATACTATGCGGCAATTTACGCCATCAGGAGCGAATGTAAGTGGCAAACCAAATTCCAGCAATTTTTCTTGATCGTGACGGAACCATAAACGTTGACCATGGCTACGTACATGAGATCGATCAGTTTCAGTTTATTGATGGCGTTATAGATGCCATGCGTGAACTTAAACAAATGGGGTTCGCATTGGTACTCGTTACTAATCAGTCTGGGATTGCTCGCGGAAAATTTACTGAAGAGCAATTTATGCAACTGACAGAGTGGATGGATTGGTCATTAGCGGATCGCGGGGTCGATTTGGACGGTATTTACTTCTGTCCCCACCATCCAGATGCCGGAGAAGGCGAATATCGTCAACAGTGCGATTGCCGCAAACCTCAGCCTGGAATGCTGGTATCGGCCCAGCGTTATTTGCATATTGATATGACTGCCTCTTATATGGTGGGAGATAGAGTTGAAGATATGCAGGCGGCGATAGCTGCAGAGGTGGGGACTAAAATTCTTGTCCGTACAGGTAAACCCATCAGTAGTGAGGGCGAAAAACTGGCCGATGCGGTGATTGATAGTCTTGCTGATCTGCCTAAATGGATAAAACAGCGCAATAAATAGGCTGCAAGGTGGAAAAATGCGCGAATGGAAGAAAAGATCGAGAAAGTGGTTGTGCTGTCCGTTCGGATCCCTATAATGCGCTTCCACTGAGACGGCAACGGCGGAACGCCAGCGCGGTTCAGGACGGAGAAAGGCTAAAAAAAGTCGTTGACTCCGAATGAGGAAGGCGTAGTATACGCCACCTCGCGACAGCAGGCTGAGGCCGGTCGCAGCGCTCTTTAACAATTAATCAGACAATCTGTGTGGGCACTCGCAGGACACTTCGGAACGAAAGAACTGAAAGTCTTGAAGAGTGAACAACAGTTAATTCATTACGAACTAACGACAGTAAATTCTTTGAGCACCGCTTCTCGAGCAGAAGCAAATCAAACTTTAAATTG